>NZ_JBFBBN010000005.1:0-244564 GCF_040682715.1 Amycolatopsis sp. NPDC051128
CGAGAACCAACCGCAAAACGCGCACTCGCATCGTGTTCACTCCGGCCACGCGGACGGGTCGACCCCCCAACGCCACATTGGGGCGCTTCAGTAGTGGTCGTTGAGGTGTGGCGTGGCGGTGCGGTGTGGAGTCGCCGGCAGAGGTTCAATGGCTGTTTTGGTGCGTTGAGCGCACCAAATTCGGGCCTTGGGTCCTGGTCAAGGCCGCGGGAGGTGCGAGGCCAGGTGGCGGATGGGGTGTGGCGGCAGGTTTCGCGCCGACCGGCCGGGTGACCAGGAAGGAGCCCCAGCCGACGGGCGGCTGGGGCTCCTTCCGAGAACAGGTGTCGGTCGGGTGGAGTCGGCTAACGCTGCAGCGTCAGGAGACCCGGCCGCCACGGCAGCTGGTCGTAGGGACCACCGGCACTGGGGTTCTTGCCCTGGTAGAGGAACTGCAGGTTGCACGGATCGATGGTCTTGGTCTGGTCGGGGTTGTTGCGGACCAGGTCACCGTGGCTGATGTCGTTGGTCCAGCCGGCGCCGCTGTTGGCCTTGCCCGCGAAGGGTTTGGCTTCGGTGGCGGCCTGCGGGGTCCACGAACCGCTCAGGCTGTTCGAGGTGAACGACCGGAAGTAGCGCCCGCCCCCGCCCATCGCCTCGACGATCATCAGGTACTGGTTCTGGCCCTGGACCTTGTAGACCTCGACCGCTTCGAACAGGTTGGCCTGCGTGTCGCTCATGATCGTCGTGTAGTTCGAGCCGAAGCTGCCCGGGAAGTTCCCGATCGGCATGCTCGCCCGGTAGATCTTCCCGTTGTCACCGGCGAAGAACAGGTACATGTTCGAGCCGTCGGCGATCAGGGTCTGGTCGATCGGGCCGGTGCCGGAGCCGGAGATGCTGCCCGTGAACAGCGGCTGCGGCGAGGACCACCCGTTGGGGTTGGTGGGGTCACTCGACGTGCGGTAGATGAAGGGCCACTGACCCCACTGGTACGCCAGCACCCAGATGTTCTTCGGCGCGAAGTAGAACAGCGTGGGCGCCACCGTGCCCTGGTTCATCCCGTTCTGGCCGGCCGAGGCCATGTCGGACCAGTTCGTGAAGGGGGTGAAGGCCATCGAGCCGTACGACGATCCCGCGACGTTCGACGCGTAGACGAGGTGCTTGCCGTTGTGGACGACGTTGGTGAAGTCCTTGAGCGAGACCCACCCGTTCTTCGGCTGCGCCAGCGCACCCGACGACGACCAGCGGTACGTCGACGGAAGGGAGCAGCCGTTGCCGGTCGTGGTCGTCGTCGGCGTCGTCGTGGTCGGCGTGGTCGACAGGCCCGTCCACTTCTGGTTGCTGCCGCCGTTGCACGTCCAGAGCGCCACCGCGGTGCCGTTGGCCGTGCCGGCGCCGGTGACATCCAGGCAGAGCCCGGACTGTACCCCGACCACCGTGCCGTCGGCGTTCACCCGCCACTGCTGGTTGGCCCCACCGTGACAGGTCCAGATCTGCACCCGGGTGCCGGCGGTGGTCGCGCTGCCGGGCACGTCCAGGCACTTGCCGCCAAACACCGTCAACAGGCCGGCGTCCGTCGACGTCCACTGCTGGCTCGTACCGCCCGAGCAGTCGTAGATCTGCAGGAGGGCACCGTCGTTCTGGCTGGCGTTCTGGACATCCAGGCACCGGCTCGAACCGACACCGCGCAGCGCGCCGGTGGCGTCGGCCAGGGCCTCGTTGGCCCCCAGAGTCACCCCCAACGCCGCCGTCACCGTCACCGCGGCGAGCGTGGCGATCAGGGATCGCCTTCTGCGGCTGATACTTCCTCTGTTCATGACGACCTTCTCCCAGTCAGCTGCAGGTCCGCTTCTGGTCGCGCCCGCCGTAGCACGGCCAGATCGGCATTCCCGTGAGTGAGACGACTGTTACCGTTAACACGCGTCGCGCCAGCCTGGACTTCCATGTGAAGAATTGTCAATCCATGCGCCCGAATACCGAGCGCCCGGACGCCGGGCTGGGCGGCCTTACCACCTCAAGGCCCGGTCCAGGGTCCACAAAGGACAGCCGAGCCTTGAAAGTTACATTCATGTGCGGGCAGGTACGCCGCTGGGATCGGCTCGAAACTGCGCACGAACCGGTGCCCCGTGGCCGCCGCGTGGGCGCTGGCGTGCCGCCCCGGCGACGAATCGCAGCACCCGATGTGGCCGCACAGCGCTTGCGGGCCCCTTGCTCGACCGGCCTGCCGGCGAAGAGGACAGGACCATGCTCCAGCAAGAGATTACGGCTCTGCCGCCGGTGCCGCACCTCGCCCCGCGCCGGCCCGGACGTGAGTGACTCGTTCGCGAAGCGCCCACTCCGCGAACGAGTCACTCACAACCCCTCGTCTCGCGCCTCAGGAGGCGCTGCAGCTGACGCTGGGCCAGCTCCGGTTTCCGTTGTGCTGGATGGTGACACCCCAGTTGTCGCCGCTCCCGTTGGGCTTCGCGACGAGGACCTGGCTGCTGGGCCACGTGGCGTTGACGTTCCAGGTGGCACTGATCCTCGCGGGACTCGGAACGTTCATGGTGACCGTCCACGTGGAAGAGCCGCTGACCGAGACGTTGAGGTTGTACCGGTCGCTCCAGGACTGTCCTGCCGAAAGCGTCGCGGTGCAACTGCCCCCGCCCGGCGTCGTGGTAGTTGTCGGGGTTGTCGGCGTCGTGGAAGTCGTCGGCCCGGTGGGTGTGGTTGGTGTCGTGGTCGGGCCGCCGACGTTGAGGGCGTTCAGCACGGAGTTGTAGGCGGCCTTCTTGTTCCCGTTGCCGTCGAACAGAAGGGGGTTCTCGTTTGACCGCCAGGAGTCGCTGTCACGCACGCCCCAGACCGTGATGCCGGCGCAGCGCGCGACGTTCATGCACGCCTGGGTCAGCGCCGTGTACTGCGAGGTGGACGAGTTCGTGACGTCGACCTCGGTGAGGGCCACGTCGACACCGAGCGCCGCGAAGCTGGAAATCGTGGTCTGGAAATTGCTCGGAACCGAGCTACCGCCGGTGAAGTGGGCCTGCAGGCCGACACAGTCGATCGGCACGCCGCGGGACTTGAAGTCCTGGATCATGCGGTACACGCCTTGGGTCTTGCCGTAGTTCCAGTTGTCGATGTTGTAGTCGTTGTAGCAGAGCTTGACCGACGGGGCGGCCGCGCGCGCCGTCCGGAACGCGACCTCGATCCAGTCGTTGCCGGTGCCCTGCAGGTTCGACGAACGACGGCTGCCGTCTTCGTTGAACGCCTCGTTGACCACGTCCCAGTACGCGAGTTTGCCCTGGTAGTGGGCCATTACCTTCTGGATGTGGTTGATCATCGCGCTGCGGAGCGCGCTCCCGTTCATGCGCTGCATCCACCCCGGCTGCTGCCCGTGCCAGGCGAGGGTGTGCCCACGGACCCGCGAACCGTGGCTGATCGCCCAGTTGTAGATCTGGTCGCCTGCCGAGAAGTTGAACTGGTTCTGGTTGGGCTCGGTCGCGTCGGGCTTCATCTCGTTCTCGGCCGTCACCATGTTGAACTCGCGCGCCGCGATCGTGGTGTAGGCCGAATTGCCGAGCCTGCCGCCGGCGATCGCCGTGCCGAAATACCGGCCGGACTGCGCGGCCGCCGCCCCGAGCGTACCGGCCGCGGCATTGGCACCGGGTGCCGTCACCAGCACCGCCGCCGTCGCGGCCACGGTGGCCACTCCCGCCAAAACCCGGCCGGCCGGTGACCGCCACCACCGCCTGCCGTGTGGGCCCGACGAATTTCCTGCCATTCGTGGTCTCCTTCCAGGCGCCCGCCCAGGGAGTGCTCACCTCGGGCAAGTCCCCGCCGGCAATGCCCGGCGCCGGGACCAGGTCCTCGGCGACCTGGACGAATCGATGAAGTTCACCTATCGAGAGGAGCAGAGCACGGCGCGCCGTCGCCAGGCAAAGAGTTTCGATCAAGTTTCGGGCTGCCCGCCCTGGTCACGTGTCAGACGGCGACGAGGCGCCACTGCTGGTGGGACACCACCGGTGTAAGGGTTCTGGACGACTCGCGCGCCGTCGGCGGCCGAACCGTTCTCGGCTTCCGCGCACCAGCCGGTCCGGACGTTCACCAGCCGGCAGACGTCACCGGAAATCGGAACGACCTGCCACCACTGGTTGTCGCTGGAAGTGTCGCTCCACTGGTCCAGGCCGGCACCGCGGCCCGACCCGCCGGGGCTGTCGAGCAGCTTCCCGCTGTTGACGCTGACGATCCAGTACGCGCTCCCGGACGCCGGCAGCAATCGCCACTGCTGGTTGGTAGCCCCGCTCCACGGCCACAGGATGGCGGCCGCACCGTCGTCGCGGGCGGCGCCCTTGACGTCCATCACCTTGCCGCCGGCCTGGTTCACCAGCCATGAGCGTGATGTCCTGGGTGACGGCCGAGGTGACGACGGCGGTGACGGTGCGCCCGCCCCGGACGACCCGCAGCCGGTCAAGGCGCTCGCCCGGATCACCCACGGCGGCGTCCACAACCAGGTCACCGGAAACGTCACCCGCGAGGTCGTCCAAGCGGGCGACGTCCACGGCAACATCAGCCTGTGAACCCCGGGGCGAGGGCCCGTGCCTGAAGCAGGACCACCACGCGTTCCGGTTCGGCGGGCGCGCCGAGCTTGGTGCCCTTGCGGTAGCCGCCGAAGATCAGTCCGAGCAGCAGGATGGCGAGGACGATCAGCAGCACCCACAGCCACAGGGACTTGCGCACGACGTTTCCCATCGTCGGAGATCTGACACGTGAGCGAGAACACCGTACCGCCGCCGGTCGCTTAGCCGGGCGGCGACGTGGGTAACCCTCCCGGTATGGGTGCATGGGGAAAGCGGCTCGTCGTCATGGCGGTGGCGGTGGTCGTGCTGGCCGCCGCGGTGCTCGTCGCATCGGCGGTGCACCTGCTCCCCCAACTGCGCAATCCGTTCGCCGAACGCACCGAGGAGCACTCCGGCCCAGTGCTCCTGCAGTCGATCGTCGAACTCTCGCGCTACGAGGCCGCCAGCGGTTCGTTCCAGGTGGTCGTCGACATCACGACCAGTTCGGTCCTGCCCCGTTTCCTCGCGGGCAGCGACACGCTGTTCATCGGAGTCGGCACGGACAACGCCTTTGTGGACTTCTCGCGGCTGAAGAGCGACGCCGTCCAGGTCTCCGACGACCGCCTGTCCGCCACGATCACCTTGGGGCACGCGCAACTGGAGCCGGCGACCCTGGACGTGCACGAGTCTCACGTGTACGCGCAGCAGCAGGGCCTGTTCACCCGGATCAACGAGTTTCTCACCGGCAACCCGAACTCGCAGCAGGCGCTGTACGAGCTCGCCCAGAAGCAGATCCAGGCTGCGGCCGCGAAGAGCTCGCTGGTGGCCGACGCGGAGCGAAACACCCGGACGATGCTGGTCGGCCTCCTACAGTCACTCGGCTTCAAGAACGTCACCGTGAACTACGCCGCCAGCGCCACCGGTTGACCACCCCCGAATCGCGGATCCGCGACTTTCCTCGTCGCGGATCCGCGATTCGTGACTTCGCGGTCAGCCGATGGCCATGGCGAAGATGTGCATCGCCGCCGTGCCGGCCACCGCGCCGTCGCTGATGTCCGGCAGCGTCACGTACTGCACCGTCTTGCCCGCCTGGAGCGGGATCGGGGCGTAGTACAGGCTCACCCGCTGGTCCAGCCGTCCGTTGCTGTTGTTGAGGTACGGGAGTGTGGTGAGGATGTCGCCGCCGTTCGCCGCGTTGGACCACCAGTCCGCGAAGCTGACGGAGTGGGACTCCGTGGTGCCGTCGGTGTAGGTCACCGTCGCGGTGCCGCTCGGGCTGCCGTAGTCGCCGGCGCCGATCAGGCCGAGGGTGGTGCCGGAGCCGGAGAGCGCGATGGTCTGCCCGCCGGCCACGCCGCCGGCGACCACGTTGTCCGGGCTGCCCGGCTGGGCGTCCGGCCAGGTGAACGTCAACCCGTTGTGGGTGAACTTGGCCCCCGGCGTGAGGCTCGGTGTCGCGTTGGCCAGCGCCTGCGCGGAGAAGCTGGCGTTGCCGCCATCGAAGTTGCCGGCACCCGGGGTGGCGTCGT
This sequence comes from Amycolatopsis sp. NPDC051128, assembly GCF_040682715.1. NCBI lineage: Bacteria > Bacillati > Actinomycetota > Actinomycetes > Pseudonocardiales > Pseudonocardiaceae > Amycolatopsis > Amycolatopsis sp. NPDC051128. Next base: position 6,044 of record NZ_JBFBBN010000005.1, read on the forward strand.
CACTGGTGCCCACGTTGTTGTACGCCGCCGCGAAGGACGGGTACGGCGGACGCGGCAGCAGCACCGTGGCCGCGTCCACCGAGCTGCCCCGCCCGTTGGCGGAGGTGAACGTGGCCTGCGCCGACACGGCGAACTTGCCGGGTTGGGCCGAGGCCGGCACGGCGACGTGCCAGGTGGTGCTGACGGTCTGCCCGGCGGCTACGGTCGGGAAGGTGGACGGCGAGCTCGCCGTCGCGGTCCAGCCGGCGGGCACGGTGAGCGTCATGGCCACATCGCGCAGCGGCCGGGCGCCCGCCGGGTTCGGCAGCGTCGTCGTGACGGGGTAGGTCGTGCCCGCCTTCACCTGGGCCGGTGCGTTGAGCGTGAACGGCTGCTCGACCACCACCGGCGTCGAGCCGGTGACGCCGTCGACCGTGACGCTGATGGTCGCGACGCCGGGCGCCACCATGGTCACCTTGCCGGTCCTGCTCACCTGGGCCACGCGTGGATCACTGCTGCGGTAGCCGACCCGGGCGTGCGCGAGGTCGACGAACGACTGGTCGTCGTTCACCGCTTCCACGATGTGGTCGGCCGGAACGTGCTGGGCGGCTTGGGCGGTGTCGTCGGCGATCCACGGGTTCTTGGCGGTCAGGTCGAGGCTCTGGCCCGGCGTGAACACGACCTGATCGGGCTGCACGGTCACGTACCGGGTCTTCGGCGTGATGGCTCCGGTGACGGCCACCGTGGCGGCGCCGGCGAGGTGGCCGGCGTCGGCGCCCACCGCGAACCGGTAGGGACCGTCGTACACCACTTCCCGGTGCTTCCCCTGGTCCCAGAGCGCCAGCTCGCTGATCCGGACCGGGATGGCCAGGTGCTGGGTCCGGCCGGGTGCGAGCACGTCGGTCTTCTTGAACCCGGCCAGACGCTGGCGCGGCAGTTCCACGCCGGGCACGCCGAACGCCGTGGCGGCGTACAGCTGGGCGACGGTGGCGCCGGGCGTGCTGCCGGTGTTGGTCACGTCGACGTGCACGGTGACCTGCCCGTCCGCGTTGACGGCTCGGGTGTCGGCGCGCACGTGCGAGTAGGCGAACTTGGTGTAGGAGAGGCCGTAGCCGAACGGATACGCCGGCGTGCCGGTGAAGTACTGGTAGGTGCGGCCGATGCCCCCGGTCTGGGACGGCGTCAGGCCGTAGTTCTTCATGTCGGGCAACTGCGTGTCGTCGGCGTACCAGGTGAAGTTCAGGTGCCCGCTGGGGTTCTGCTTGCCGAACAGCACGTCGGCCAGCGCGGTGCCCTGGCTTTCCCCGTTGTACGCGCTGAACACGATGCCCGGGAACCCGTCCTTGGCGTGGCCGAGGGAAACGGCGCCCGCCGCCTGGACGGCCAGCGCGGTCCGGGGGTTGCCGACCGCCTTGACCTGGTCGATCAGCGAGTCGTAGTTGCCCGGCATGGCGATGCTGGTGCGGTCCCGGCCCTCGGTGGCCACGTTCGTGTCGGTACCGGCGAACACCACGACCAGGTCGGCGGTCTTGATCGCGGCCAGCGTCTGCGCCGAGCAGCTCGCCGCCGTGGTCGCGCCGGTGGACGTGCCGCACGCGTCGAACGTGACGGTGGCGTCCGGGTTGGCCGCCTTCACCGCGGCCGTGATGCCCTGCACCGCGTTCACCTGGTGCGCGGGTTCGCCGGAGTAGCCGCCGAGGGTGACCTTGCCCGCGAGATCGCCGACGACGACCACGGTGCCGAGCTTCGCCGGATCGGCGGGCAGCAGCGGCGCACTGGTGCCGGCTACCGGGGCGTTCTTCAGCAGCACCAACGAGTTGGCGGCGACCTTCGCGGCCAGCGCCTGGTGCGCGGCGCTTTGGATCGTGTCCTTGGTGATCTTCGTGTAGGCCACCCGGTCCGGCGGATCGAACTCGCCCGTCTGCATGCGCGTGGTGAACACGTGCACCAGCGCGTTGTCGAGCACACCCTCGGACAGCACCCCGGCCTTGAGGGCCTCCTGGATGTTGGCCACGGTGGCTTCCGAGCCGGTGCAGTTGAGCTGGGTGCCCGCGCGCAGCGCGTACGCCTGGCCACCGGCCGCCCCGGAAACCCGTTGGCCGGTCGTGGTGTTCGTCCACTGCGTCGCCGCGCCGGCGGTGGCCGTGGTCCAGCCCGGCGGCGCCCAGTTGTGGCTGCCCGGCGCGTAGACGTCGCCGACCGCGCCGCAGTCGGACGTGGTGTAGCCGTCGAAGCCGTAGGTGCGCTGGGCGATGGCGTTCGTCGTGTAGGTGTCGGCCGGTGCGGGGGTCCCGTTGATCGCGTTGTACGACGTCATCAGTCCCGACACGTGCGCGTCCTGGATCAGGTGCCGGAACTGCCTGGTGTAGTAGTCGCGGATGTTGGCCTCGGTCGTGTCCGAGGAGTCCGCGTGCCGGTCGTTCTCCACGTCGTTGAGCGCGTAGTGCTTGGCGGTGGCCGCGACCTTGAGGTACGGCGTCGTCGGCTGACCGGACGGTGTCTGGCCCTGGTAGCCGTTGACGAACGCGCCTGCCATCTTCGCGATCAGGTACGGGTCCTCGCCGAACCCCTCGTCGGTGCGGCCCCACCGCGGGTCGCGGTCGAGGTTCACCGTCGGCGCCCAGTACGTCAGGGAGCCGTAGTTGTTCTTGTCCGGGCCGATGTTGTTCTGCGCGACGCCCCACAGCGACTTGTCCAGCATGCCGCGGGCCTCGTCGGAGATCGCCGTGGTCTCCTGGTAGATCAGGTCCGGATCCCAGGACATGGTGCTCGCCAGGTTGGTCGGGAAGCTCGTGGCGTGCACCCCGCCGGTGACCGTGCCGGGGTTGGTGTTCGCGCCGAGGGTGTTGAGCCCGTGCTGGCCCTCGCTCCAGTACGTGTACTGCTGCACACCGAGCCGCGGAATGGCCGGCGCGCTGCTGGTGCGCAGTTGCAGCACCTTCTCGGCCAGCGTCATCCGCGAGACGAGGTCGGCGGCCCGTTCGGCGAAGCTGTAGTGCGTGTCGCGATAGACCGGCAGCACGGTCTCGGCCGGCTGCGCCGAGGCCACCGACGTGGCCGAGACGAGCGCGGCCGTCGTCATCGTCGCGACGAGCAGGGAGGTGGCGGCCAAGCGTGCCCGCCGTCTACCGGGGAAGATTGCAGACATTCTGGGGATCTCCGTCATGGGTGTGCCGTGCCCCGCTGGTCTGCAGCCGGGCACGGCCTCGGTCGGGCTTCTGGGTCTCCGGTGTTACGGGCTGGCGCAGCCCGGCGGAGCGGCCGGCGGTGTGCCGTTGCCGAGGAAGCCGAAGGTGGTCGACGCGGACGCCTGGAGCGAACCGTTGTAAGAGACGTTCTTGATCGACACTGACGTGCCGCTTGTGGTCAGTGTTCCGTTCCACACCTGGGTGATCGTCGGGGCGCCGGACGTCCAGCCGACCGTCCATCCGTCGATCGCCGCGCCGCCCGCCGTCACCGTGACCTCGCCCTGGTAGCCGTCCTGCCACGCCCTGACCGTCCGGTAGGTCGCGCTGCAGGCGCCGTTCGGCGTGGTCGGGGTGGTGGGTGTGGTCGGCGTGGTCGGAGTGGTGGGCGTGGTCGTGGTCGGCGGGATCGTGGAGTCGAACTGGGTGATGAACTTCCACACCTCACCCGACGTCCAGGTCTGCCAGCCGCTGCAGGTGCACCCGTCCCGCGGACCGGGGTCGTGGCCCCCGTCGAACGCCGCCCAGACCACCGGATAACCCGCCCGGCACCCGGAATACGCGGTCACGACATGGGTCAGGCTGCCCTGCGCAGGCTCCCGCGGGTTCTGCGCCGTACAGCCGTTGTTCCGGACGAACGTGTCCCGCAACCCCCGGCCCAGCGAAATGTTCAGGACGTCGTCCCGGATGCCATGCATGCCGATGTACGCGATGGGCTGGGTGCCTCCGGCGCAGCCACTGAGGTTCGCCCCCGAGTAGACCGCGACCGCGCGGAAGACCGTCGGTCGCGCACAAGCGAGCGCATAACTCATCCCGCCGCCGTAGCTGAACCCGCCGGCGAAAACCTGCGACGTGTCAACGCACAAACCCGCCTCGAGCTGCCGCAACAGGTCGTCGATGAACGTGACGTCCTGACCATTGGGGTTGGCCCAGCCATTGCCGTTGCCCTGCGGAGCAACAAAAATCGTGCTGTTGCCCGCATTGTCCGCCAACCGCCGCAACCCGTAGTAGGACCAGTTGTAGCCGTCGGACCCACCCGAATCGACGTCGTTGGCCGTGCCACCCCGCCAGTGGAGCCCGACGAACAGGCGGTACTGGTGGTTGTTGTCGTAGTTGGCCGGCACCCGCAGGATGTAGCTGCGGTTCTGGCCGCCGCTGGAGATCGTGTGGCTGCCGTTGGCCAACGTCGGCGCCTTGCCGCAACCGGCACTCGCCGCGGCGGCGGCCGAGGCCGCTGAGGTGACACCGAGGCCGCCGCCCACCACCAGACCGCCCAGCACGGTCAAGAGAGCTGTCACGAGCGCAACAGGCCCGAAAACGGCGCTGCGTTTCACCATGCACGCACCTTTCACCGCAAATGTCGGTCGAGACCGCCCGGATTGACCGGTCGGCGGTTCCGGCGACTCTGCCGGGAAGAATTCTTTTTCGTCCGGCTCGCCCTCTATCGATAGCAGTCGGCCAACTGTGCGGCAAGCAGCCGGATGAGCGTCCGGCCTGGTGCGTCACCGGCCCGCGGCCATGGAGTGCGTCGCGGAACCACCGCGGCGGGATCGTCGATCAGGCTTGTCCATGGCTTTTGGCGGTGGCCGGCATCGGCTGCTGTCGCGCGATCGCCGTCGAGCGCTTCGATGATCGGCCCGCCCGCCGCATCGCGGGAAAGTGAAAGTTTCAGCCGGTTTGGTACGCGACGGCGAGTACCGCGAACAGGAACGCGATGGTCGCCGCCGTCGACCGGAACACGTCGATCCGTGCCCAGCGGCGAATCACGGCCTTCCAGTCACCCGGCGGAGCGTCCGCGCGCCAGTCGTTGACCTTGACGTTGATCGGCACCGTCCCGAGGAAGGACAACAGCAGGAACACCACCATCGCGATCAGGGTCGCCCACCTCATGGCCAGGCCGGGACCGGTGACGACGACGAGGACCGTCACGGCGAGCGCCGCCGCGGGCAGCATCACGATCGGCACCACCACCCGCAGGCGGCGAACGAGGGCCTGCCGCGCCGGCAGGTGCGCCCGATCGTCCAGAGTGGACAGTGCCGGATGAATGCCGTACCGGACGATCAGCTCCTCACCCGCGAGCACTCCGAGCAGGAACAGGCCCACGTACTGCACCACTTCACCCACGACAGCTCCGAAGGTCTCGGCGGCACTCACGACCGCACTATCTACCGGCACTGAAAGATTACTGTCACTGAACTTATCGCCGCAAGGCTGCGACCGACACTACTTTCAGCTACTGGAATAGTGCAGCCACGGTAACTACGGTGGGGCCATGAGCTCGCCAACGGTGGACTGGTGGACGTCCGACGAGTCCGGCACGGAGGGGTTGCGGGAGCGCAAGAAGCGGCTGACGCGCCAGCGGCTGACCGACACCGCCACCGCCATGTTCCTCGAACGCGGATTCGACGCGGTGCGCGTCGCCGAGATCGCCGCGGCGTGCGGGGTGTCCGAGAAGACCGTCTTCAACTACTTCCCCAGCAAAGAGGCCTTGGTCCTCGACCTCCCCGAAGCGACCATGGCCGCGCTGCGCACCCGGCTGGCACGCGCCGACCGCACCCCGGCCGAGGCGGTGCTGGACACCCTGGCCGGCGAGCTGGACGCCCTCCTGTCCTGGCTGGCCGCACAACCCGACCTGGCCGAGGCCAGTGCGAGGGTCCGGGACTTCACCGCGATGATCCTGTCCACGCCTTCGCTGCGCGCGCACCACCGGGACATGACCGAGCACCTTGTCACGGTCGCGTCCGAGGCGCTTGCCGCCCGAACCGGGCGCGCCGACGACGATCCGCTGTGCCAGATCGCGGCCACCGCACTGCTCGGGCTCTGGCGTGTCCAGTTCAGCGCGCTGCGCCGGAGCCTCGACGGCAAACGCACGCCCGAACAGGTCCGCCACGCCGTCACCGCCGACGTGCGCAGCGCTGCCCGGCTCATCGACGGCGGACTGGCGGGATTCGGCACCGGCCCCGGCTGATCACCTGGGCGGCGCCGGGTCAGCAGGTGGCCGCTCCACCGGGTTGGAGGACGACGCTGGTGGTGCGGGCCGGCCGGTCGCCCGTGGCGGGCCGCAGCGGGCACACCCGCACCACCGGCGGGCCGGCGTTGGCGCGGTTGCCGCTGTTGTCGAACGTGATCGGGCCGCCCGCGCCCGCCACTGCCTGGCCGGCCGTGGAAAATCCGCTGATGGCGGTGTTGATCTGGCTGCGCTGGACCGGTTTCGGGGTCGGCAGGGTGCGCGCCGCGGCGGAGATGGTGGTGATGGAGTCGTAGGCGTTGACGGCCCAGCCGTCGTCGAGGTGGGCCAGGTCGAACCCCGCTTCGGTGAAGGCCCGCTCGAGGTCGGCGAAGCCCGGGTTGGTGCCCCGGCTCCGGTCGGCACCCGCGACGAGTGTCGAGATCAGGCGGATGCGGCCGTCGGCGAAGCTGGGTGAGCGCAGGGCGCGCAGCCGCAGGTCTTCGAGCATCGCGTTGTCCTCGGGTGCCCGCACCCGCTGCCCGTCGGAGGTGCTCGCCACGGTGATCGACGTCGCCGCGCACCGCCCGCCGGTGAACGCTTCGTCCACGCTGAACAGCAGCCGGGCGAGGTCGCTGCCTCGCGCGATGTAGAGCACCGTCACGTCCTTCGCGAGGCCGCAGATGCGCTGCGCGGTGAGGGGCACGGTGCTGGCCTCGTCGGCGTCGAACTTGACTTCGGTGATCTTCCCGCCGAAGCGCCGTTGCATCATCGGCAGCGCGGTGCAGGTGTAGGGGTCGGAGCCGCCGGTGGGCACCATGATGAAGTCCGCCCGGCCCGGCAGGACGCTCGCGAGCTGGTCGATCTGCGCGGCGTTCCGGTAGGCGACGCGGTAGTAGTAGTCCTTCCCGACGCCGTGCGGATAGGTGATGTCCACGTCGCAGGAACGGAAGTCGGGCTGGTCGTCACGCGAGCCGGTCTGGTCGAAGCCCTCCGCGGTGATCAGGTCGGCGACCATCGGGATCTTCGCCTCGGCGAGCAGATCCGCCACGACGGCCGAGCGTTGCTGGCTCAGCCCGAGCCCGGCGACCGCCACGACGTCCGGGGCTCCGGCGAGTTCGCGAGCCACCTCGACGGCTTCGTTGTCCGGGCCGTACGCCCCGATGTGCGCGACCACCAGGCGCATCGGGTGCAGGCAGCCGGTGTCGTTGGCGTGCCGTTGTCCCGCGGCCATTCCTTCGAGTTCGTGCAGCGCGCGGCCGCCGGTGTAGCGGTCGGTCAGCGTCACCAGCACCCCGACGGTCATGGGTGTGCCGTTCGGGTCGCACTTGTCCGCGGCCGCGGCGTTCTGCCGTTCGATGGTCCGCAGCACCGGCGTGAAGGCGCCGAGACCGAAGTCGTAGGACCCGTCGCTGAGCCCGACGCACTCGCCGCCGGCGGACCAGGCGGCGGTGTCGAACACGGAGCCGCAGCTGAACGCCCGGTGCAGCGGTTCGCGGAGCGCGACGCCGGTGGCGGCGATCAGGACGACCAGGACGGCGACGGCGAAGCGCAGCCAATCCGTCCAGCGGCGCGGGAACTCCCGGTCCGAGCGCGGGAGGAACCACCAGCGGTAACGCGAGGTCAAGGTCGGGTCCTTCCGGAGGGAGTCACCAGAACCAGCTCCCGTCCTGGGAGTAGCGCATGGCACGGTCGATGAACGGCTGGCGGTCCCGGACCCCGTCCATCTCGGCGAGCTTCAGGAAGCCGTACCAGGCGAGCTTGCGCAGGGCGTCGATGTCCGCCGAGCGCGACACGCACGGGTCCTGTTCAAGCGCCGGCACGACACCCAGCAGGACGTGCGTGTGCCCGGGCGGCGTCGGCGGGTGGCCCAGCCCCTTGATCACGGCCATGTCCCGCTCGCGCGGATCGGGCGTGGCCACCACGGCGTCGAACAGCTCGAGCCAGCTCGTCGCCGTCAGCTCGGGCAGCAACCCGGCCAGTTCGGCCGCGACCTTCGTCCGTCCGCCGAGCATCCGGTCGTGGTGCAGGCGCCTGGCGCGGTCGTCCGGCTCGACCTTCGCCCGGAGAGTGCCGAAGACGCCGTCCCAGCCGGTCTGCGCGGCAGGCCGCGCGGCGAGCGCGCGCAACCCCAGGTAGCGCGCCAGCGGGTGCAGGCGTTCGGCACCTCCGCCGTCGGCCGACCACAGGGTCGGTGAGGTGTACAGCGCCGAACCCAGTTCCAGCGGGGGCGGCAGCAACCCGGCGAGGTCTCCCGCCTCCTGCCGGCTCCGCGCCGCCGACAGGGTGATCAGGGCGTCCACCAGAGTGGCGTCCGCCGGCTGGTGGGGGTCGAGGCCGCGGACGAAGATCCGCAGCAGGAACTCCTCGACCGGGATGCCCTCGTCCGGCTCGCGGCTGTCCAGCAGTGCGTCGAGGTCTTCGAGGTACTCCTCGCTCGCCCCGAGCCGCCGGAGCACGAACATCGTCGCGGCCGGATGTCCCCGGGTGAGCCGGTAGGCCGCGGCGCCGGTCTGTTCCGGGGAACCCCAGTCGTGGCTCCGGGCCAGCTGGCGGACCTCGTCGTGACTCAGGTCGCCGACCGGGACACGCAGCCACGGGCCGTTCCCCGGCGCGGCGCCGGTCCACGTCGCGGGAGGGGCCTGGCGCCGGAGGGCCTCGGCGAGGGAACCGGTGCTGGTGGTGACCACGGTCAGCGGATCGGGCAGCCGGTTGTGCGGGGTCGCCCTGCTGGCGGCGATCGCCGGCCGCACACGCAGGAGCGAGCGGACGAACGTCGCGGCGGCGGGGACGTCACCGTCGTCGAGCAGGACGAGCACGTTCGGCGGCCGGCCCCGCACCCGGGAGTGGCTGCGCCGCAGGTCCGCCAGCAAGGCTCCGACCAGGAGGTCGTCGACCCCGCGCCGGGTGGCCGGGTTCGTGCTGCGCGCCCGGGTGCTGAGCTGGATGAGCGTCTCTTCGTGGTCACCGGTGAAATCCTGGTCCTGGTGGCCGAACCACTGGGGCGCGTCGCCCCAGGTGAACTTGAGCAGGCCGCGCCAGCGCTGGAGGCGGCTCAGGAAACCGTCGACCAGGTGCAGGGCCAGCCGCGGGGCGAGGCTGGGCAGCCCCGGCACCTGGACGTGCGCGGAATCGAGCGCGCTGGTGGCCAGCGCGTTGAGGAAGTCGCGAAGGGCCGGGCGCTTCTGGTAGCCGTTGAGCACGGTGCGGAGACGGGCCCGCGCCTCGTCGGGTGAGATTCCTTCGAAATCCTCGGTGAGGACGATCTGCGCGATCAGGCTCCGGCGAAAAGCCACGGCGTACCCGGGCACGCCGACGCTCAAGCCCAGCATGAGGGAAGCCAGCACGGGCCCGATCGAGGCGCGGTCTTCTTCGCCGAGAATGAGGGGCTGCACGAGCACGGAAGGGGTGCGGTCGCGCCAGTTCCGCAGCGCTTCGGCGAGAACGGCGGTCCGCCCCGACCCACCGCAGCCCTCGAGGACGAGAACGGGCCGCGGCCTGCCGCCGGCCCCGTGCGATTTCGTCAGGTCGTCGATGAGACCGAGCAGAAGCGTCCTGCCCACGAACATGAGTGTTCCCCCCGAACCAATCCAGAATCACCGCCCGAAGCCGGCGAAGCCTGGAACCTTATCGTTCAAGAGCCGCCGCCAAAACGGTCGCCGGTCGCGAAAAGGGGAAAGTCATTCGAACGGGCAGCAAAACTACCCGTTCGCCGCAGCCGCTGGCACGTGGAGTAACCGCTGCGTCCGCCTGCCGCAGCCGATGGCCGGCGGGCCGGTCGCGACGTCACCGAGCCGGTGGGGTGAGCCCCACCAGCGCGCCGGTGGCTCACTCCATTGTTCCCGCCCTGGGGCGTCCTTAGCGTCAGGCGGGAGAAATCCGACAGGGGGCTTGGGGGCCATGACCGTCCGCCTGGACGCAGGCACGGTTTCGGGGATAGCGGCACCACAGTTCGTGATCGACGGGGAGACATCCGAATGGAATCAGGAACGATCGAGATCGCCGGCGCGGCCGGCTCCGAGGACCGGAAGAAGCCCAAGCGCAAGCGGAGCTTGCGACGGATCGTCATCGTGACGGTGGCCGGGCTGCTGGTGCTCGTGGTCGCCGGGGTCTTCGGGCTGGCCTGGTGGGTGAGCGAGGCCCAGTTCAAGCCGGACCACCAGTACTACACGCACCCCGACCACTCCGACGTCGTGCGCGAAATAAAGTCGGCCGGCCCTGGGAAGAACGTGGTCATCGGCGCTCCCGGCAAGCACACCCGCCGGCACGGCACGTACCGGATGGTGTGGGACGGCGCCGAAGCGACCGTCGGCGAGATTGTCGCCGAGTCGCCGGACTCCGTGGAACGCCCGATCCTCGCCGGGCCGGCGCCGTCGATCGGCACGACGGTGGACGTGACCGGTGTGATGATCACCGACCCGAAGACCTCGCTCGGGCTGGACTACTCGGAGGTCTCGGTGACCACCGAACTCGGCCCGGCCCCGGCCTGGCACATCCCGGCGTCCGGACCGGACGACTCGACCTGGGTGATCGCGGTGCACGGCCAGAACGGGCGGCGCAATTCCATGTCGGCGGCCCCGGTCTTCCATCGGCTCGGCCTGCCGGTGCTCGCGATCACCTACCGGAACGACGAGGGGGCGCCGGCTTCCCCGGATGGTTTCATGCACTACGGCGAGTCCGAGTATCGAGATGTGGAGTCGGCGGTGCGCTACGCGCAGAGCAAAGGTGCGAAGCGGGTGGTGCTGTACGGCAGTTCGATGGGCGGCCTGATCGTCGGCCAGTTCCTCGTCCGCTCGTCGCTGGCGAACGTCGTCAGCGCGACGATGCTGGACTCGCCGCTGATCAGCATGCCGATGGTGTCCGAGTTCAACGGTCGGCAGTACGGAGCGCCCGGCCCGGCGATCTGGCTGACCGGCAAGGTCCTCCCCTGGCTCACCGGCGTCGACCTGGAGCGACTGGACCTGATCAACCACCCGCCGGCCACGAAGCCGCCGACGCTGCTGATCGCCGGCGCGGAAGACTCGCAGGCTCCCGTGCAGATGGACCGCGATTTCGCCGAGGCAGCCGCGAAGACGAACTGGCCGGTGGAGTACGAGGAGTTCCCTGGCGCGGAACACGTCGAGTCGTGGAACTCCGCCCCTGCCCGGTACGAGAAGGCGGTCACCGACTTCTTCAGCCGCACGGTGCCGCGCTCGCGATGACGCCGTGTTCGGGCGGCCGGCGCCGTATCGACGATTCGGCGCCGGTGGTTCGGTTCACCGCGATCTCCGGGCTCGGCAGCGGTCCTCAGGGCAGCTGGGGGTAGCTCGCCGCGACCCCCCGGTTGGCGCCGGTGACGAGGACGGTGCCGGCGGAGAGATCCATCGAAACTCCAGACGAAAAGGGAAAGGGATTACCGGGCGAGGAACTTGAGGGCCGTTTCGACGAACTGGCCGTGGAACTGGAAGATGCCGCCGTGGCCGGCGTCGGGGTAGATCACCAGTTCGCTGTCGGGCAGGCGGCGGGCGAGGTCGCGCGTGTTCTCCGTCGGCACCATCCGGTCGTGGTCGCCGTTCGCGACGAGCACGGGCTGGTGGATGGCGGACAGGTCGGCCGGTTCGGCCAGTCCCCAGCGGTGGATGGCGGTGAGCTGGGCACCGTAGGTCCGCAGCGAGATCGCCTTGTCCCGGTGGGTTTTCCGCTCCTTCAGGCGGGCCAGAAACTCCTTGCCCGCCCGCTTGCCGTTCGACGTCCGGGAGAAGAAGAGGAACTGCTTGGGGTCCTGGAGGGTGAGCAGCGCGCGGAGCGTGTCGAGGTGGGCGATCCGGGTCACGTTCTTGATGCCTTCGCCGCCGGCGGGCCCGGTGCCGGCGATGACCAGTTTGCGGATCAGCCGCGGTTCGGTCTGGGCGATCACCTGCGCGATCATGCCGCCCATCGAGAACCCGAGGAGGTCGACCTTCGTCAGGCCGAGCGCCCGGATGAAGGTCACGGCGTCGGCCGCCATCGCCTCGATCGTCTTCGGGGTGGAACCGGTGGACGCGCCCACGCCGCGGTTGTCGAAGGTGATGACCCGGTGGTGCGCGGCGATGCCGTCGACGACGCGCGGGTCCCAGTTGTCGAGGACCGCGCCCAGGTGGGTCAGGAAGACCACCGGGACACCGGTCTTCGGGCCGAGTTCGCGGTAGGCGAAGTCCACGCCGCCGGCGGAGACGGTACGGGTGGGCGCGTCCTCGTAGGAGGCGAGCAGGTTGCTGTTCATGGCTGTAGTCCTTCGTTCAGTCTTCGAGGAAAAGGGTGACCTGGGCGGCGAACTCGTCGATGTGCTGGAACAGGCCCGGCGGTGTGGTCCTCGAGCGTGCCAGCGGTGTACGTACTTTATATTATGACCATACTTCTATGTGCAGCGCAAGCGGCTCGGCTTCGAGGCGGATCAGGCCAACGGAGCAGCGGAGGGCCGCGGCGATGGAGCGAACGCCCAAGGCCGGGTAGTTAAGGATTCCTCTGCCGCGCAAGCGGTCAACGGAAGGCCGTGAATGGCCCATTGAGGGACTCTATGTCCCTCAATGCGACATTCACGGCTGTGGGCGAGCCCCTGAAACCGGGCCAATCGGGCCAATCGGGCAGCTTGACAGCTCGCTGCCGCAGCTAACTGCCCAGCCTTGAGCGAACGACGCGTTCACGTCGTCAGGCCGGCCATCGCGACGCGCGACCTCAGTCCTCGGGCGCGGCGTCCATCAGCGTCAGCGCGTTGCGAATGCCCTGCTCCAGGATGGCGTCGGACAGCTGCCGGTCGGCCAAGGCGCGGGCGAGCTGCAGGGTGCCGACCAGCAAGGCATAGATACCGAGCGTCTTGGTCCGCGCAGACCGCGGATCGTGCGGCGCCAGGCGGGCGGCGATGTCGTCGACGAGGGCCAGCATGCTGCCGGTGTAGCTCTCCTTCGTCGGATCCGCGCAGCGGCTGATCTCGTCCAGCAGCGCGGCGGACGGGCAGCCCTCCTCGGGGTTGTCGCGATGCTCCGGCGAGAGGTACGTGCGCACCATCCGCTCGACGCCGTCGCGGCCGGGCGGAAACGAGGTGAGCCACTCCCGCTGGCCGCGCAGCTGCTCGGAGACCGCGGTGGCCACCAGGTCCTCCTTGGAGGCGAAGTGGGCGTAGAAGGCGCCGTTGGTCAACCCGGCGTCCGCCATGAGCGTGGCGACCCCGGAGCCGTCGATCCCGTCACGCTTGAGCCGGCGACCGGCCGTCTCGATGATCCGCTGCCGCGTAGCCTGCTTGTGCTCTTTCGCGTACCGCACCACGCGTGCCTCCACTCATCGAACCGACGCCCATGTTAGTACGATCATAATCTCAGTTCGGCCGGACCCTTGCATCGAGCCCCGCTCAACTCGTATTGTAGTACGACCATACTACCAAGAAACTCAACCGAACGGCTGGCCGACATGAAGGCGGTTGTCCTCGATCGCTACGGAAAGAACGGCAACGAACTGCGGGCCGCCGACGTGCCGGAGCCCGCCGTCGGCGAGCACGACGTCCTGATCGAGGTGCACGCCGCCGGCGTCAACGCCCTGGATTCGAAGATCAGGAACGGGGAGTTCAAGCTCTTCCTCCCCACCGCACACCGTTCGTCCTGGGCAACGACGTCGCCGGCGTCGTGATCCGCGTCGGCGCCCGTGTCCGCGCGTTCAAGCCCGGCGACGAGGTCTACGCGCGCCCGGACAAGGACCGGATCGGCACCTTCGCGGAGTTCATCTCCGTCCACGAAGACGACCTGGCCCCGAAGCCGGAACGGCTCACGATGGAGGAAGCCGCCTCCGTACCGCTCGTCGGCCTGACCGCCTGGCAGGCGCTGATCGAACTCGCCCACCGGAGGTCGCCACGACCACGAGCGCGGCGAACACCGCCCTGGTCGAGCGCCTCGGCGCGGACGTCGTGATCGACTACCGGAAGGACGACTTCGAAGACGTCCTGCGCGACTACGACGTGGTCCTGCACAGCCTGGACGACGAGGCGCTCAAGAAGTCCCTGCGCGTGCTGAAGCCCGGCGGCAAGCTCATCTCCATCTCCGGCCCGCCCGACCCGGACTTCGCCCGGGAGATGGGAAAGCCGTGGATTCTGCGCCCGGCGACACGCGTGCTGAGCCACGGGATCCGGACGGCGGCCAAGCGCCGTCAGGTCGGCTACTCGTTCCTCTTCATGCGAGCCAGCGGATCCCAGCTCCGCGAGATCACCTCACTCGTCGACGCCGGCGTCATCGTGCCGGTCGTCGACCGCGTCTTCCCCTTCGCCTCGACCAACGAGGCCATGACCTACGTCGACAACGGGCACGCCAAAGGCAAGGTCGTCGTCAAGGTCCGGGACGCGTCGTAGCCGGGTATGCCGTCCTCTGTGGACAGTTCGGGGTCACCGCGGAGGGTCCTCCGGCCAGACGCCGTGCTTGCCCTGCCAGCGCATCGGGTCCGCGCCTCGCTTGAGTTCGATGAGGTTGAACGCCTCGAGCCCGGTCAGCGGGCGGCCCCGGCGACGCAGGAAATGCCGGAGCCGGCCACGCAGCCTGGATCTCTTCATGGGACTCCCCTCCGGACATCCCTGGCAGGCGGGCCGGCCAAGGCCCGCGATGGGGATGGTGGCAGCCTCACCGGCCCAAGAGAAGGGTCTGCCCCGAAGATGGGACGGTGGGACGCGATCAGGCCGCTGACCTGCGGGCAGGGTGGGGAGGTGGGACGCGGCTTCCCGTCCGCCGGACCAGGCGGATGGGCGCGCGGCGGTCACATAACCGGTGATCGAGGCGATAGAGAGGATGCCGGCGCGTTCACACGTGGTGACATTGATGAGTAGGGGAGCTCATGGCTGTCGCAGCACGATCAAGCAAGCTCAGCGATCTGTTGGAGGATCTCAAAGCCCGCAGCGGGGTGAGCTACGAGGGGATCGGCCGCAAAATCCATGCGAGCAAGTCCTCCGCCCACCGGTATTGCACGGGCGTGCTGGTGCCGCGGGAGTTCGGGGTCATCGAACGCATCGGCCGGGCGTGTGGGGCGAGCCATGCGGAACTGCTGCGGCTGCACGACCTGTGGGCGAGCGCGATCGCGAGCGAGCAGGACGTGCCCGCGGCAGCGACGGTTCTCGTCGAGGCGCCACGGGCAGCCACCGGCCGCCCGGCGCTGCCGTGGAAGCGCCGAGGGTCGGTGGTGGCCGTGTGCCTGCTTGTCGCGCTGGCGCCGGCGGCCACCCCACAGGTGGCCGACCGGCCGGTGTCCGGGCATTCCGGGCCGGCTCGGTAAAGCTGCGGGAAAGCGCTGCCGGCCCGCCGATTCCGTCAGAAGCCGGGGAACACCCGGCGTAATTCGTCGAGTGTGACGCCGCCGTCGACGGTGACGCCGTTGTCGTACGGCGCCTTCAGACGGCCGCTGAGCAACCGGATGAACGCTTCCACCGGCCCGTCGAACGTCGCGGAAGGCGACTCGAGGTGGTCCACCACGGTGACCGCGTCGTCGATCACCAACCCGGCGCCAGGAACCGCGATGGACACCGGCTTCGCGAGCTCGGCCGGCTTCGCGACGAAGCTCATCATGAACCCCACCGGCCCGGCCAGGAGATCGACCAGCGTCGCGGCCGAACCGGCGTCCACCCCGGCGGCCGGGTCGAAGGCCACGCGCACGTCCCAGGAGTGGTTGGCCACCTCGTTGAGCCGCATCCCCAGTGCGGTCACGAGCGGGACCGGTTCCGGCAGGAAGCCGAGGTCGACGGTCAGCGACGAGCGCTGCTCGGGTGTGAGCGCCTCGACCGTTTCGAGCCAGCGGCCGTTGTGCTCCAGGAAGCCCTCGGCCTGCGCTCGCGGCGCGGACGCGTCCCAGCGGGCCCAGATCGTCTGGTTGTCTTCGGCCGCCACGGTCTCTCCGGTGGCCCGGGCGATCGGCGCGCGGCCGATCTCCGCGCCACTGCCGAGGTGGGAAAGGGCTTGGGCGACGGTCCATTCCGCGGCACCGCTGGTAGCGGCCAGCTGTTCATCGGTGAGCGTGCCGACCAGGTCGGCGAGCACGTCGTGCTCGGAGCGGAGGGCGGTGATCGTGCGGTCCACGAGTTGACTCATGCCCCGCTCAACTGCCGGATGGCCGCGGATGTTCCGCTGATGTCGTGGCGCCTGGTCACCACGGTGGCCGGTGACGCTCGTCCGGGGTGCGGTGCGCGGGGCGGCGGCGGGGCAGGCTAGTTTGCCCGGATGAGTCTCCTCGATGATGTGGCCGAGCGCGACGGCTGGCGGTGCTGGGTGTGCGACGAACCGGTCGACCCCGGCATGTCGGTGAACGACCCGCGAGGGCCCAGCGTCGACAGCCGGACCGCCGACCGGAAGGCCAAGGTCGCCGAGCGGCTCGCGCACCGCGGGTGCAACACCCGCAAGGGCGCGGTCAAGGTGGTCATCGCCTGGCCGGACCGCCTGCACGTGGCCGAACCAGCGCCGCTGATCACCGTGGCCGGGAGGCTGGAGCGCAAGGGAGGCCGCGAGATGGTGGCCCGCTGTCCGACCGAGCAGGACGCCCAAGAGGCGGCGGACTGGCTGGTGGACCGGTTCTCCCGGCTGCTGCCGGGGCTGCCGGTCACCGCGAACGTCGAACCGGGCGGCGGCCAGTTCCTCGTCATCCTGGCCACCGGCCGCCGCTGACCGGCTTCACCCGGCATATCGAAGTCTCGGCATCGGCTATTACTCCCTTCCCGTGGGCGGCAATGCAGGCGAGCGCACTCGGGAAATACGTTGTCACATCTCGCAAATCCGCGTTCCGCCGCGGTCGCCGGTTGACACGACGCGCGATCAGGCCCACGCACCGGCCACCGGGACGGCGACCCGGTTCCGACCCCGCGTGGAAAATTGGCCACCGCCACCACCCACGGTTTCGTTGAAGTTTGGCCGGATCACGGTTACTCTGTTACGCACGCTGGGAGCGCTCCCAAATGGTCACCACCGCTCATCACGAATGGAGGCCCATTCATGCGTACACGGACCACTTCCTCCGGGACTGCCCGGCGACGGAGCGTTCTCGTAGTGCTCGTCGCCGCCCTGGCCGGGATGTTCTTCTGGGTGCCGGCCGCCTCGGCGCACGGCACCATCGTCAGCCCCGCCACCCGCGCCTACCAGTGCTGGAAGGACTGGGGCAGCCAGCACACGAACCCGGCCATGCAGCAGCAGGACCCCATGTGCTGGCAGGCTTACCAAGCCAACGCCGACACCATGTGGAACTGGATGAGCGCGCTGCGGGACGGGCTCGGCGGCAAGTTCCAGGAGAAGACCCCCGATGGCCAGCTCTGCAGCAACGGCCTGGCGCGCAACAACTCCTTGAACACCCCCGGCCCGTGGAAGAGCACCAGCCTCGGCAGCAGCTTCACGATGCACCTGTACGACCAGGCCAGCCACGGTGCCGACTACTTCCGGGTCTACGTCAGCAAGAACGGGTTCGACCCGGCCACGCAGCGCCTCGGCTGGGGCAACCTCGACCTCCTCACCCAGACCGGCCGGTACGCCCCGGCCAAGGACATCACGTTCACGGTCCAGACCTCGGGCGCCTACACGGGACGCCACGTCGTGTTCACCATCTGGCAGGCGTCACACCTGGACCAGACCTACATGTGGTGCAGTGACGTGAACTTCGGCTAGCGCACTTCCGCCGGTCACCACGGCGGCAAGTGCGAGCAGTTCACCGCGACCGTGGGCGTCGACGACCGCGGACCGAACACGCCGAAGGCCGCCTACCGGCCGGAAAAGCCGGTAGGCGGCCTTCGTCGCGAGTCGGGTCAGGAGATCGTCCACACCTGGTTCGAGGCACCCGTCCCACCGAGCTGGGCCACTGACGCACCACTCGCGGTCGAGGACCCGGACACCCCGATCGCGAGGCCGCTGTTGATGTTTTCCAGGAAGTACTGGCTGCCGGTGAGGCTGCCCACCAGATCCGCGGCCCACTGCTGGCCGGCGGCACCGGTGCAGGTCCACTGCTGCAGCTGGATTCCGTTCGCCGTGGACCCGTCCGGCACGTCGAGACACAGCCCGCTGTTGACGTTGACCACCGTGAAGACGTTGTCGGCGAGCCTCGTCAACCGCCATTGCTGGTTGGCGCCGCCGTGCGCGGGCCATTGGATGATCTTGCCGCCGGTCGCGGTGGAGGCGCCCGAGGCGTCCATCACCATCGAGCTGCCCGCGTTCTTCAGCACGTGTGTCGTGGCGCTGGGCAACCCCGAATTCGCCGACCACGTCCCCGCCTCGGTGTCGAGGCTCCAGCTCGGGTATTGGCCCAGGTTGACCGTCGTGCCGCGAATCGTGAGCGGGAGCCAGATCAGCGGCGAATTGCCCATGGCGTTGCCCGTCCAGCGGTCACCGGCGTAGATGTAGGTGGTCGCCGAGCTGCCCTGGACCGTGATGATGTTCGCGGTCTGGCTGTTGTAGGTGTTCGTGCCCGGCGCCGCGAAGTTGCGGAACGCCGACCACGGTCCGGCGAGCGACGTCGCGGTCGCGTACACGTTGTCGTTGGTGGCCCACCCGGTCAGGTGGGAAGCCAGCAGGTAGTACAGTCCGCCGACCTTGATCACGGCCGGGGACTCGAGGTTCGGCAACGTCGCCACCGCACTCGCCACCGTCAGGTAGTCCGCGGACAGCCGGTAGATACGGAGGCTGCGGCCGGCGTTCTCGCTCATCAGGTAGGCGGTTCCGTCGGTGTCCTGGAACAGGCCGATGTCGCGGCTCTGGTTGCCCAGCGGCTGGAAGCTCCCCCGGTAGCTGTACGGGCCGCAGGGCGTGGGGCTGGTCGCCACCCCGACCCGCTGGTCGGAGTAGCTCGTGTTGTCGATGTGCAGGTACATCACGTACATCCGGGTGGTGGCGTTGTAGATGACCTTGGGCCGCTCGACGATGCGGTTCGGGCCGAGGTCACCACTCCCCTGTTTCGCCAGGGCGATCCCCTGGTGGGTCCAGTTGGCCAGATCGGTCGACGTGTAGCAGGGAATGTCCTGGAACGCCGTGTTCGCCGTGGTCTGGCCGGTCTTGTCCTCGCCGAAGCCGTACCAGGTGGTGCCGACCTGGACGATGCCCAAGCCGTGCAGCTGCAGCGCTCGGCCGGCGGTGTCGGTACGCGTGACGCCGAGGGTGAAGGTGCTCGTCGCCGCGTGCGCCTGTGCCGCGGGCACCAGGAGGCCGGCCAGGACGGTGATCAGGACGACAAGCAGAGCGAACGGCGTGTTCGCCGGTTTACTCGATTGTGGTGAGCCGGACATCCGGGCTCCTCAGATTTCGTCGGCAGCCGCGCGGCTCGCGGTCGTCGAACCGGTTCGCTGCTGGGGTCGCCGGAATAGTAGGAACTCTGTCGGCGACAGGTCAACAACGTCATGGTGTTCGCCGCGACGACGTCGTGCGGTCCGCTGAAAATTACACTGCCACCGACTGCTTAATCGAACCGGTTCGAGCAAGGCCGACCGCCGGCGCCGTGCCGGTGGCAAGTGGCGCCCACGCGTGCGCGCTGTGGACCCTGCCGCCGTCGCCGTGGTAGAACTAGAACGTGTTTCAATTCTGACCACCACCGGCGCTGGGAGGTGCGCGGATGAGCGTCCCGACGGTGACCGAGCTGCTGCTGGCCCGCGCCGAGGACGAGCGTCCTGGGCTGCGGTTCGAGGACGAGACGTGGTCGTGGGCCGAGCACGTCCGGGCTTCGACACGCCACGCGGCCGCCCTCCGGGAGACGCTGCACTGGGACAGACCGCCGCATGTCGGCATTCTCGCCGACAACGTACCGGCGTTCTCGATCCTCCTGGGCGCCTGCGCGTTCGCCGGGGCGGTGCTGGTCGGGCTCAACCCCACCCGGCGCGGCGCCGCCCTCGCACGGGACATCCGGCTCGCCGACTGCCAGTTCGTGCTCGCCGAACGGAAGTACCAGCCCCTGCTGAAGGGACTGGACCTCGGCGGGACCGGCGTGCGGGATCTGGAATCCTGGCCGCCGGCGGACGCGCCGATCGATCCCGTCGCCGCGTCGGCGGACGACCTGCTCATGCTGATCTTCACCTCCGGCACCAGCGGCGACCCGAAGGCCGTGCGCTGCACCCATGGCAAGATCGCGTTTCCCGGCACGATGCTCGCCCAGCGCTTCGGACTATCCACATCGGACACGGTCTACGTTTCGATGCCGATGTTCCATTCCAACGCCGTCATGGCCGGCTGGGCGGTCGGGCTCGCGGCGGGCGCGGGCATTGCCCTCCGCCGCCGGTTCTCCGCCTCCGGCTTCCTCCCCGACGTGCGGAAGTTCGGCGTGACCTACGCCAACTACGTGGGCAAACCACTGTCCTATGTGGTCGCCACTCCCCCACGTCCGGACGACGCGGACAACTCCCTGCGCCTCGTCTACGGAAACGAAGGGGCGAGCGCCGATCTGGCGGCGTTCGAGAAACGCTTCGGCTGCAAGGTCATCGACGCGTTCGGCTCCACCGAGGGCGGAGTGGGGTTCGCCCGCACCGACGACACGCCGCCCGGCTCACTCGGCCGACCGGCCGGCGACGTGGCCATCCTGCACCCTCACACCGGCCGTCAGTGCCCACCGGCCGCGTTCGATCCCGACGGCCAGCTGGTCAACGCCGAGGAAGCCGTCGGCGAACTGGTCAACACGACCGGCGCCGGCTGGTTCGCCGGATACTACCGCGACCCCGAAGCCGACGCGGAGCGGCTCCGCGGCGGCCAGTTCCACACCGGCGATCTCGCCTACGCCGACGCCGACGGATTCTGCTACTTCGCCGGGCGGCTCGGCGACTGGCTCCGCGTCGACGGCGAGAACCTCGGCACCGCGCCGATCGAGCGAATCCTGCTGCGGCACCCCGCGATCACCGACACCGCCGTCTACGCGGTGCCCGACCCGGTGACCGGAGACCAGGTGATGGCCGCCATCGTCACCGACGGCACCCCCCTGGACCCCGCCGATTTCGGCCGCTTCCTCGCCGGCCAGGCCGATCTCGGCCCCAAGCAGGTGCCCAAGTACGTCCGCACCGTCCGGGAACTGCCGCGGACATCGACGTTCAAGGTCCTCAAGCGGCGGCTTTCCGCCGAGGGCCTGAACTGCGCCGACGTGATCTGGGAGCACGCGGGGCCGGACATCGCCGGATGGCGCGGATTTCGAGGCGGGCGTTGAGAACGGCCGGCCCAGGGCCGCCGCCGACCGATCAGCGACGACCCTGGGCGTGTTACTGATCCGCACCGCGCCGGCGGTTTCTCCGGCCGGTGTCAGGGCTTCTCGAAGTGCTGGTAGTCGATCGGGGTGTCCCAGGAGCCGCCCCAGGTCCAGCCACGGGAAGTGAACGCCTGCTCGGCCACGTCGCCCGCATGGATCATGCCGGGCGCGCTGAGCGTGCGATCGACGTAGGGCGCGCCGTTGGGCGGGTAAACCGCGCCGCTGCCGGAGATGTACGGGTTCTGCACGGTGTTGACGTCGATGGCGCGCCCGTAGGAGTGATTGGACCACGCGGTGCCGCCGGTGATCGCCCGGCAGTTGAACGCCGAAGTGTTGTTCGCCGCCATCGACGCGTCGTCGTCGGAGTCGTACTTCTCCACGGTCTCCATCCGCTCGATGCGGAAGCGGCCGAAGTACAGGTCGGCGAAGGCGTTGGCGACCTCGGTGGCGCGATCGGCGTTGACGACCAGTTCGCCCCGGTGTACCGCACCGTCGAAGCCGAGGAAGTTCAGGCTCACCAGCCGCAGCCGGTCGGGACCGACGGGGCAGCCCTCGTGCCAGCTGGAACCGAGCCGCTCGGCGGTGACCGGCTTGATGACGGCGACGTAGGCCGGGAGGCCGCTGCCTGCCGGCGCGGCGAGTTCTATGGTCTGGGCCATGGCGGTCTGGGCTGTGGCGGCCGGCGCCGGAGTGGCACCGGCCAGGACCGCGGACAGCGTGAAGGTGACGAGAGCGAAAACCCTGGTTCTCAGTTTCATGATCATCACACGCTTTGCGTCGCCGTTCGGCTGCGTCAGAGTGGGATTCGCCATAACCGAGCAACCTCGGGCGGTAGTCCGTAGATCACCGGAATCAGCGGTCGCTCGCGGCCTGGAAGGTGCGGCGGTAGGCCTGAGGTGACACGCCGATCACGGCGTGCAGGTGCTGCCGCAGCGAGGCGGCCGTCGCGAAGCCCACCTGACCGGCGATGTGCTCGATGGGCAGGTCGCTGGACTCCAGCAGCTCCCGCGCCCGGGCGACTCGCTGCTGGATCAACCACCGCCCGGGGCTCAGCCCCACCTCGTCCCGGAACCGGCGGGCGAACGTCCGCAGGCTCATCCGGGCGTGCCCGGCGAGGTCGGTCAGCGTCAGCGGTTCGCCCAGCCGCCCGAGCGCCCACTCCTGCGTCGCCGACGTCCCGGCCGCGGAAAGCCCGGGAACCGGGTGCTCGATGTACTGCGCCTGCCCGCCCTCCCGCCACGGCGGCACCACGCACCGGCGCGCGACGCGGTTCGCCACCTCGCTGCCGTGGTCCTTGCGCACGAGGTGCAGGCACACGTCGACGCCGGACGCGGCGCCGGCCGAGGTGAGGATGTCGCCGTCGTCGACGAACAGCACGTTCGCGTCCACAGCCACCTGGGGGAACAGTTCCCGGAAGCGGGCGGCCAGGTTCCAGTGCGTCGTGGCCGGACGCCCGTCGAGCAGACCGGCCGCGGCGATCGTGAAGGCGCCGGTGCAGATGGACACGATGCGGGCAGTGGCGGGGATCAGCGCGAGTGCGTCCGCCACCGGAACCGGAAGCCGCGCCGAGGTCGGCGCCGACCTGTACGGCGGGATGACGACCGTGTCCGCCGCGGCCAGCGCCTCCGGCCCGCTGTCGGCGACGATCGCGAAATCCGCGGCGGTGCGCACCGGGCCGCCGTCGACCGTGCAGGTGACCACCTCGTAGCGGCCGTCCGCGGTGCCGAAGACGCGCTGCGGGATGCCGAGCTCGAACGGATAGACCTCGTCGAGGGCGAGGACGACGACACGGTGCATGGCAGGATCTTATCGATGAAAGGCATTCATGCCACTGTCGTCGGACGCCCGGGCGTCCCAAGCTGAGCGCATGAACGACACCACCACCATGCGGGCGATCAGCCAGGACGTCTTCGGCGGTCCCGAGGTGCTCAAGGAGGTCCGGCTGCCGCGGCCGGCGCCGGGCCCCGGCGAGGTCCTCGTCCGGGTGCGCGCCGCCGGCGTCAACCCCACTGACTGGAAGCACCGCGCCATCCCCGGGCTCTTCCTCGGCGAACCGCCGTTCGTCCTCGGCTGGGACGTCTCCGGCGTGATCGAGACGACCGGCGCCGGCGTCGCCCTCTTCAAGCCGGGCGACGAGGTCTTCGGCATGCTGCCGTACCCGTACGGAGCGGGCTCGCACGCCGAATACGTCACCGGCCCGGCCCGCGCCTTCGCGCCCAAGCCGGCCGCCATCGACCACGACCAGGCCGGCGCGCTGCCCCTCGCCGCCCTCACCGCGTGGCAGGCCCTCGTCGACACCGCCCACCTCGAAGCCGGCCAGCGGGTGCTGATCCACGCGGCGGCCGGTGGCGTCGGCCACCTCGCCGTGCAGATCGCCAAGGCTCGCGGAGCGCACGTGACCGGCACCGCCAGCGCCCCCAAGCACGATTTCGTGCGTGCCCTGGGCGCCGACGAGGTCCTCGACTACCGCACGACGGACATCGCCGAGGCCGTCCGCGACGCCGACGTCGTCCTGGACGCCCAAGGCAGCGACCACGCCATCCAGTCGCTGCGCAGCCTGCGCCCCGGCGGCCTCCTGGTCTCGCTCCGGCTCGACGACGGGATCCCGGCGCTCGCCGCGGAGGCGGCCCGGCTCGGGGTGCGCGCGGAGGTCATGCTGGTGGAAGCCGACCACGCGGGAATGACCGCGATCGCCCGTCTCGCCGCCGACGGCCGGCTGCGGGCCGTGATCGCCGGCAGTTTCGAGCTCGCGGACGCGGCGAAGGCGCACGAACTCGGCGACACGGGCCGCACCGCGGGAAAGCTGGTGCTGACCGTGCGGTGAGGCCGCCCGGACGCCTCCGCCTGAGCTCAAAGCCGTGAATGTCGCATTGAGGGACTTGAAGTCCCTCAATGCGACATTCACGGCTTTTGGCGGTCGCGACCGTGGGGACCCCCTGGTCCTACCCCGTCAGAGCAACGTCGGCTCACCGGATCAGCCGGTTTCGTACAGTTCGGCGTCCAGGATCGTCCGTTTGGGCACCACGTGGCCGCGGTGCATCTTGACGAGAAGGTCGACGGCGCCCACCGCGAGGCGGTGGGTGTCCTGGACGACGGTGGCGCGGAGCGGGCTGCTGCCGGTGTCGATCAACGTCCTGGCTTCGAGCACACCGTCGATGCCGACCACGACGGTGCCGGCGGTGGCCGCCGACGGAGCGGACAGGAGGGCGTCGACCGCGCCCAGCGCCATCTCGTCGTTGGTGCAGAAGATCGCGTCGAGACAGCGGCCCTCCGGCAACTGCCGGAGGTGGGCCCGGACCGCGTGGTAGGCGCGTGACCGGACGAACTCGCACCGGTCGTCGGTGGTGACCTCGACGTCGGGCAGGGCGGAGCGCAGCGCTTTCTCGCAACGCTGCTGCCGGCTGTCATGTTCGCGGCTGGCGATGACGAGCACCCGCGGGCAGGTCTTCCCGCGCAGGCGCGCGACCAGCCAGTTCCCGGCCATTTCGCCGAGCTCACCCGTGTCGTAGCCGATGAACGCGGTCTTGTCCGGGTATTCGGGCTCGGTGGGAAAGGGTTCGAGATCGGCGAAAACGACCGGCAGGCGGGATTCCCGGCAGAACGTCGTCAGATCCTCGCGCAACCGGACGACTTCGCCGGCGATGATCACGCCCCCGATGTAGGCGTCCTTCCTGCGGAGAATGCGGCGCAGGTGATGCGCCTGCGCACCGGCGTCGTAGTCCCGGTCCGGCACTCGGAGCACGAGGTCGACGTCATCGCGGTCGAGCGCGCTGTGCACGCGTTGGACCAGGTCGGCCAGGTAGTACTTCTGCTTGAAAGCCGAGGTCATCAGGAAAGCCGCGGCCGGTCTTTTCCGGGAGCGCCGGGTCGCCACCCGGAAAACGACCGCGACGACGGCGGAGACCACGGCCGACCAGACCACCGTGGCACCGGCCGAAATCCCGGCCTGCAGCGCTTTGGCGAGAACGGCCAGGATGACGCCGCTCAAGACGGAGGTGGTCACCGCGAACAACGCCGGTGTGCGATCGCGGTCCAGCCGAACCATCTCGGATCCCCCTCTGTCAACGGCGTCGCCGGAGCGTGATCGTACTGCGGTTCGCCATATCGCCGCCGCATAGTTCGTTATACGGCTGCGCATCACCCGGGCCGCGTTGCCGCCCATGCTCGAACGCCGCGCCGGAGGCGTCATCAACGTCGCCTCGGTGGCCGCGTTCTTCTCCCGTGACACCTACAGCGCGTCCAAGGCGTGGGTCGTCACCTTCAGCGACAGCGTCCGGCAGCAGACCAGGGCCAGCGGAGTCCACGTGATGGCGCTGTGCCCCGGCTGGGTCCGCACCGAGTTCCACGAACGCTCGGGCATGGACACCGCCGAGATCCCCGCCTTCATGTGGATGGACTCGAACCGGCTCGTGACAGCGGCGCTGCGTGATCTCCAGCGGGACGTCGCGGTCAGCGTGCCCGGCCTCCGGTACAAAGTTCTCATCGGACTCGCCAAGATCCTTCCCCGGCGTCTCACCACTGAGCTGTCCGCCCGCGCGGGCAGCCGGCACGACCGCTGAGTCAGTTCCACGAACAGGCTAAAACTCGTTGGTGATTGTTTGCCCGGAAACATCGAGAACCGGCGAAGTCATGCCATCGTGATCAGTTCCGCCGAGCCGGCGCAGAAACCCGGCTGAATTCGAAGATTGACCCTTACGGACGGGAAAGATGGGCGCTAGGGTCTCGCCGCGTGGTGCGATCCGGCTTCGCACGCCTGAAGTCCCTGTCTCCGACCGCCCACGAGGACCTGATCGATGTCAGTGCACTTACCCGCTCACCGTCAGGCCGAGCGCCTGCCGGTGGGCCGAGCCCTGTTCGTCCTGCCGGCCGCGATCGTCGTCACCGGCGGAGTGTGGTGGTGGATGACGGCCGGCGTGCCCGCGGCGGAACGGACGTTCGTGGCCTGGTACGGCGGGGTGGCCGCCGCCGTGGTCTGTGCGGCGGTCACCGTCGCCGCGTACTGCGCGCAGGCCGCGCGCCACTCCCGTGGCCGAATCGCGGTGCTGGACGCGGAAGCCGCGCGGCTCGCCGACGACACGCTGCCCACGGTGGTCCAGCGTGTGCGTGACGGCGCGTCGGTGGACACCGTGCTCGCCGAGCTGCCGAGTTCGGTCGACGGCGCTCGCCGACGTCTGCTGGGGACGGTCGCGCAGGAGATCAGCCGGGGAGAGCGCATGCGCGCGGCCACGATGGCGGCCTGCGCCAACGCCGCCGGCCGCGTTCAGGCACTGGCCACCAGCATGCTGGCCGACCTGCGGGAGATGGAAGGCCGATACGACGAAAACGTCCTCGGCGACCTGCTCAAACTGGACCACAGCACCGCGCAGGCGGGCCGGCTGGCGGACAGCATCGCGGTCCTGACCGGAGCACGTTCCGGCCGGCGCTGGACCAAGCCGATCGTGATGGAAAGCGTCCTGCGCGGAGCGATGGGGCGCATCAGCGCCTACCAGCGGGTGCGGACGCACTCGACCAGCACCGTCGCGGTCGCCGGGTACGCCGCCGAAGGGATCATGCACGCCCTGGCCGAACTGATGGACAACGCCACCAGCTTCTCCCCTCCGTCGGAGGACGTGCACGTGTACGTGGAGGAGGTGCACGCGGGGGTCGTGGTCACGATCGAGGACAGTGGCCTCGTCATGAGCCCCGCGGCGCTGGAGCGTGCCGTGCGGGCGGTCTCCGCCGAGCCGCTGGACCTGACCACGCTGTCCGGCACCCGGCTGGGCTTGGCAGTGGTGGGTTGCCTGGCGCGCAAACACGGCCTGAGCGTGCACTTCAGGCCGTCCGCGCGGGGCGGCACCGGAGTGGTGGTCATGATCCCCCGGCAGTTGATCACCCAACCCGGACCGGACGCTCCGCCGGTCCCGCCGAGCGCGACACCCGCAGCAGGCACTCCGCCCGCCGGCAAGCCCGCGGCCGCCGCGCCCGTGTCCAAAGTGGAGAGTGCGTCGTCCGGGCTGCCGCAGCGACGTCGCGGGCAGACGCTGGCGGCCGCGCCCAAGCCGGCGCCGCCGCCGAGTCCCGCACCGGCCCGGGCCGACGCCGGAGCGAAGTTCAGCGCGTTCCACGCGGCCGGCCGGAGAACCCGCCCTTCTGCTCCCTCGGAGGACAGCCGATGACCCCCACGGATCACGACCTCGACTGGTTGCTGGAAAACCTCCTGAACAAGACGCCGGGCACCCGGCACGCCCTGGTGCTGTCCAAGGACGGCCTCAAGCTCTGCCACACCCGCGGGCTCACGATCGACCAGGCCGACCAGCTGGCCGCCATCGCCTCGGGCATCCAGAGCCTGGCGTACGGCACGTCCATCGAGTTCGGCGACGGCACCGGCGGCGTGCGCCAGTCGATGACGGAGTTCCACGGCGGGATGCTGTTCATCGTGGAGGCCGGCGCAGGAGCCCATCTCGCCGTGATCGCCGCCGACGACGCGGACGTGGGCCTCATCGGCCACAACATGAACGAGCTCGTCGAGCAGCTCGGCGAGTACCTGACCGCCCCGGCCCGCCCCCAGCAGCGCACCGCGGCCGGATGACATGACCTGGGAAGACCTTCACCGCGAGGCCCCGGACCGGTTGTACACCGTCACCGGCGGGCGTAGCCGAGCGAACGAGACCGCGCTGGACCTGGTGACGCTGATCGTGAGCGAAAGCGATCCGGTCCCGGGCATGCAGTCCGAGCACGTCAAGATCCTGCGGATGTGCCGTCACCCGACGGCGATGGTGGAGGTCTCCTCGGAGCTGGGCCTTCCGGTGAGCGTCGTGAAGATCCTCTTGTGCGACCTGCTCGACACCGGCCGGATCACCGCCCGCCATCCGTCCTCGGCTCCCGCCGACACCAGTCTGCCCGATCTCGAAACCCTGAAGCAGGTACTCGTTGGACTGCACAAGCTCTGAGCAAGACACCCGTACTCCGCTGCCGAGCACCGCCAGGGACGGGCTGAAGATCGTGATCGTCGGCGGGTTCGGGGTGGGCAAGACGACCATGGTCGGTTCCGTCAGCGAAATCCGCCCGCTGAGCACGGAGGAAACCATGACGCAGGCGGGCGTCGGGATCGACGAGGGCGCCTCGCACGGCAAGACCACCACCACGGTCGCGTTCGACTTCGGGCGGATCAGCCTGAACGAGCACATGGTGCTGTACCTGTTCGGCGCACCGGGTCAAGAGCGGTTCTGGTTCCTTTGGGATCGCCTGTTCGCCGGGACACTGGGCGCCGTCGTGCTGGTGGACACCCGCCGGCTGGCCGACTCCTGGTACTCCATCGACCGCCTCGAACACCACGGGACGCCCTTCATCGTCGCGCGCAACAACTTCGGCCGGCCGGAACACACCCTGGACCAGGTACGGCAGGCACTCGACCTGTCCGACGACGTTCCGCTGATCGACTGCGACGCCCGCCGGCGCGACTCCGGCAAGACCGTCCTGCTCACTCTCGTCAACCATCTCTTCGCCCTGTCCTCCGTCCGGGAGACCACGCCATGACCACGTCCCAGCCCGCACTCGCCACGCCGTTGTACGGGCCGCAGTTCCAGCAGAACTCCGCTGATCTTTACGCGGAGTTGCGGCGGGCGCAGGGGCCGGTGGCCCCGGTCCTGCTCGACGGGGACGTGCCGGCCTGGCTGGTGCTGGGCTACCGCGAGGTGCAGTACGTCGTGAGCAATCCGGAGGTCTTCGGGCGCGACTCGAGGCGCTGGAACGCCTGGGATCGCGTCCCGCCCGACTGGCCGTTGCTCCCGCTCATCGGGTACCAGCCGACGCTGATGTTCGCCGAGGGCGCCGAGCACCGGCGGCGGGCCCAGGCGCTCGACGACGCACTCGGCGCCGTCGACCAGTTCGACCTGGGCGCGCGGGCCCAGCAGGTGGCCGACCGGCTCATCGATGCCTTCGCCGGGAGCGGCGAGGCGGACCTGATCACCCAGTACGCCGACGGCATCCCGCTGCCCGTCGTCGCCCGGATGATCGGCGTGCCGGACGCGGAAACCGACGACCTGGTCCGCGACGTCTACCAGACGCACGCCGCCGGCGAGGGCGCGAACGAGGCCTACGCGCGAGTCCGGGAAAAGGTGCGGCGCATGGTCGAGTCCAAACGAACCGACCCCGGCCCGGACGTCACCTCGCGGCTGCTGGCCCACCCGGCCGCGCTCGCCGACGAGGAGATCACCGAGGACCTGCTCCACCTGATGAACGCGGGACAGCTGCCCACCGCGTACTGGATCGGCAACACCCTGCGGCTGATGCTCACCGACGACCGGTTCGCGATGACGCTGTCCGGCGGACGCCGGAGCGTCGGCCAGGCGCTGAACGAGGTGCTCTGGGAGGACACGCCCACCCAGAACTTCCCCGGCCGGTTCGCCGTCCACGACGTCCGGCTGGGCGGGCGGCAGATCCGCAAGGGCGACCTGATCATCCTCGGGCTCGCCGCGGCCAACCAGGACCCGCTCGTCCGGCCGGACCCGCGGACCTCGACCGGCAACCAGGCGTACATGTCGTTCAGCCACGGCGAACACCGGTGCCCGTACGCGGCCCAGGAGATCGCCAAGGTCATCGCCGAAGCCGCGATCGAAGTCCTGCTCGACCGGCTCCCGGACGTGGTACTGGCGGTGCCGGCCGACGCGCTGGCGTGGCGGCCGTCGCCGTTGTTCCGCGGCCTGGCGGCGCTGCCGGTGAAGTTCACACTGGGCTGGTGATCCCGGGTCGCATGCCGGTGCCGGACGCCGTGCTGGTACGAATGGTGGCAGACAGTTTCCGGCGGCAATGCTAGAACCGAAGACATGCCGCATCGATATTCCGTGATCACCGTGGCGGTCGCCTTCCTGACCGGCGGCGCGGTCGCCACCGCGAGCCCCGCTCAGGCCGCGGACGGCCTGAACCAATATTTTGTCGCCTCCGCGACCTCACTGTTCGCGGTGAATCAGATATGGAACTTCCCGGGCCCCAGCTTCCCGTTACCGGTCTCGATTTCCCGGCTGGTCGACGGTTCCCCGCAGGTGGTGGCCAGCGGCAGGGGCTCCGTGAGCTACCAGTGCAACGGCACGGCGATCAACACGTACACCGCCGTGGGCAAGGAACTCACGGTCCCCTGCGGCTGAGCGGACCAGGTCGCGACGGCGGAGAGCCTGCGGGCCTTCGCCACCGGGAAGCTCGTCCTGGTGGTCGACGAGTTCCCGATGACCGTCACGGGAAAGGTCCGCAAGGTCGAGTTGCGGGAGAAATCCGTCCGGATCCTCGACCTCGGCGAGGCCGCCGCGATCAGGAACGCGTGACGCGGCGGCGCCGGGCAAACACGGCCGTAAGGGATCGGTAACCACCCACCGGGCCACGGCTTGGCGATTCGTCCCGTTGAATGAGGCGCAACGGACAAGGGAGACCGGGATGTATCGCGCGCGAAGCAGGCTGACTCGGCCGTGGGTGCTTGGTGTCCTGGTGGCGGGTCTGGTCGCGGTCGCCGCGGGGCTGTACTGGTTCCAGCCGTGGCAGCTCTGGGTGGACGAGACGGTGCAGGAGGGCCTGCCCCCGGCCGCGGCCGCACCGACGTCCCAGACACAGTCCCAGCCACAGCCCGCGCCGCAGTCTCCGTCGCCCTCTCCGTCCCCGCCGCCCGTGGCTCGCGACGTGGCGACCGGGAAGCTGATCAGCCACGAACACGAGACCAGCGGCACGGTCCGGATCGTGCGCGCGGCCGACGGGTCGCTCGTGCTCCGCGTGGAGAACCTCGCCACGAGCAGCGGCCCGGACGTGCACGTCTGGCTCAGCGACGCGCCGGTGAAATCCGGAAAGGACGGCTGGGACGTGTTCGACGACGGCAAGTATCTCGA
The DNA here is from genome assembly GCF_040682715.1 of Amycolatopsis sp. NPDC051128. Classification (NCBI taxonomy): domain Bacteria; kingdom Bacillati; phylum Actinomycetota; class Actinomycetes; order Pseudonocardiales; family Pseudonocardiaceae; genus Amycolatopsis; species Amycolatopsis sp. NPDC051128. Next base: position 37,171 of record NZ_JBFBBN010000005.1, read on the forward strand.
CGCCGGGAAGCTCAAGGGCAACAAGGGAAACCAGAACTACGCACTGCCCGCTGACGTCGACTTGACCGTCTATCGGAGCGTGAGCATCTGGTGCGACCGCTTCAATGTGTCCTTCGGCGCCGCCGAACTCACGACTGCTTGAAGATTTCTTGGACACCAAGCCGAGTAAGGCCGCCCCTGCTACTGCCTCGCGAGCGCCCATGGCATGAGTTTCTCGGCGAGCGCCCGGCTGAACGGGCGTACCAGTGCCTGCAGTTCGGCGCAGGCGGACTCGCCGATGTGAGCGTAGGGAATCACGCTGTTCTCGTCGGTCGTCTTCTCGATTTCCGCTCGGCGGGCGGCGCCCGCGGGCGTGAACGTCAGGTCGGCGTCGTCGGTGAGCCAGTCTCGCTCGCGGAGGCCGGCGATGGCCTGGTTCCAGTCCTCCTCGGACCACGACCGGGAGGTGCGCAGGGTCTCGGCGGGGACGGCGCCGGAGGCGGCGTGGGTGACGAGGGCTTCGATGCCACGCAGACCTGCCGTCAGCAGGGCGGCGATGTGTGCGTCGCCGCGGTACTCCCGAAGCAGGGTCTGCGCGTGCCACAGGACCAGATGAGGCTGGGTGGGCCACGGCAGGGCCGCGTGGGCGGCGAAGAGAGGGCGGCCGGTGACGTCGCCGGCGATCGTCTCGGCGGCCTCGCGCAGGAGAGCGGCGGCTCGGCGCATCTCGGGCGAGGTGACCGCGTCGCCCAGGGTGCCGCGCAACGCCTGGTCGGCCGCGGCGTAGCGCGCGGCGAGGACGGCACCCGGGTCGGTGGCGGACCAGGCGGCGGTGATCGACTCCTGGACGAGGGCCGGGTTGAAGTTGTAGAAGGTCGCGACCACGACCGGCGCCGGGACCGCGCCGAGCGCCGCCGACCTCGACGCGAAATAGCCGGCGCGGCCGGTGAGACCGAGCTCCGCGTATGCGGCGGCTGCTTCCGGGGCGAAGTAGATCATTCCGTGGTAAGGCTCGAGGAATCGCCAGGTCCGGCGCGCCGCTTCGATCACCCGGTCAACATACCACCCGGTCGGTACGGCGCGGGGTCACCGACACGGGTCACCCGTCCGACACGACGCCACCTTCGAACTCATTCGGGCCCTCCGGGGACCCCGCGGTTAGGGCCGCTGGGGCCGGCAGGGTGGCGGAAGCGGGAGGAGCTTTCAGGCGGAGTGACCAAGCGGTGGGGGGGGGGGGGGGGGGCCCCCCCCCGGCCCCCCCCCCCGGGCGGGGGGGGGGCGGGGCGGTGGGCCGGGACGGGGCCGCCCGGGGGGGGGGGGGCGGGGGGGGGGGGGGGGGGGCCGCCCCCCGGGGGGGGGGGGGGCCCGCCCCCCCCCCCCCCGCGTCCCCCGTCTTCGGTCCCGGCGGCTCCCGGTCCGTTCTCCCGGATCGGGCCTGCCTCGGGGCCGGATCAGTACGGGGAGGTCCAGGCCGAGACCCAGTGGCGAAGGCTCCAGTCGTGATCTTCTCCGTAGGCGCTGGACGTGATCGGGTCCTTGTCGTAGACCATCGCGGTGTAGCACGTCGTGTCAGCCTCGTCGACGAGACCGCACTTGTACTCCTTGCCGTCCGAATTCCGGTGGATCAGGGCGGAGCCGCCGGTGAACTCGAACGGGACAGGACCGTAGGCGTTGCTCAGCCGAGCCCACGCGGTGTGGCATTTGACGCTGTACCGCAACTCCACGTACGCGCGGCTCCAGTCGTTCCCGGCATGGAGGTGTGAGGTCGCCTTCGTCGTGGCGTCGTTCGCGCATCCGGTCGCGATCGAGTCCTTGCCGTCGTAGGCGTAGGTCGCGGCTTCGGCCGGGACGGCCGCCGTCAGCAGCAGCCCGGCGGTGATCAAACCGATGGCGGCCCGGGTGAATCCCGTGCGTACGTTCACGTTCCCCTCGTTTCCCTAGGTGACTGAACCCGCGCCAAAGCCCCCTGGCGCGTGCTGCCAGCGTGGCCGCCTGCCGCTGGGACGAACAGCGACAACCTCTACAGTTCACCTGCGCACTTGGCCGGGTTCTCCCCCGGCGCAGAGCGTCGCCGCAGTCTTCACCGCAGGGTCTGAGTTCCCACGGCGGCCGGCATTTCAGCTCCACGGGAGCCCGCGGCCTCGGCGAGCCGGCCACGTTGGGCAGCGCGGCCGCGGTCGGCAACGCCGTCTTCAACGCCACCGGCATCCGGATCCGGGACCTGCCGATCGCCCTCGACAAACTCATCACCGGGCCGCGCTCAAAGCTCGCCCAGGAGGCGTCCCAGACGCGGTCCCTGACGGCTCCGAAGGCAAACACCCAGTTCATCGGGCCGCAGCGCCTCGACGCGCCCCGCCGAAAGGCGACAAGAGGGCTGTGCGTCTTTCAGGCCGCGCGGCCTCAGGCCGTGTTAGCGTGAACTTTCACCGGGTGAACAGCCCACCCGGATCGTCTCCGGCGCCTTCTCGGATCAGGTCTTCTCCGCACCACTGGTGAGACCCTCGGTCAGCATTCGCTGTGCCGCGTAGAAAAGGATCACGATCGGGACGGTCAGCACCACCGACCCGGCCATCAGCACGGTCTTGGGGACCTCGACGCCGTTGGACAGCTGGGCCAGGCCGAGCGAGACCGTCCACCTGGTCCGGTCCTCCACCAGGAACAACAGAGCGAACAGGAACTCGTTCCAGGCGATCATGAACACGTACAGCCCGGTCGCCATGATCGCCGGGCCGGCGAGCGGCAGGGTCACCCGCCACAGGATCTGGCGGCGCGTGCAGCCGTCGATCGCGGCGGCCTCCTCGACGCTTTCCGGGATCGTCGCCAGGTAGTTCCGGAGCAGGTAGATCGACACCGGCACGGTCTGCGCGATGTAGACGATCGCCAGTCCGGCCAAGGAATCCCGCAGACCGAGCTTGGTGAAGAGCACGAACAACGGCACGGCCAGCAGCACCGAGGGGAACAGGTACACGGCCAGGAACAGCGCGTGGATCTGGCGGCGCCCGAAGAACCGGAGCCGCGTGAGCGCGTAGGCGCCCGGGATCGACACCAGCAGCGTCGCCGCGACCGTGCCGAACGACACCAGCGCCGAGTTGCCGAGCAGGGCGAGCATGCCCTGCCCGCCGTCTTCCGCCGGGCGCAGGACGTCGGCGTAGGTCGACACGGTCCATTCGCTGAACCCGGTCCACAGCGCGCCGGGGTCGCGCAGGAGGTCCTCCACGGGCCGGACGGACAGCAGCACCATGTAGGCGAACGGAAACAGGGTCGCCACGGCGAGCAGCCCGAGCACGACCCACCGCAGCACGCCGAAGAGCCGGGTTTCGAAGGTGTCGCGGTCCATCATCGGCCGCCCTCCTGCGGTGCGAAGAACTTCAGGTAGACGGCCAGGAACACCATCAGCACCGCGGCCAGCACCAGCGCCTGCGCGGCCGCGGCGCCGACGTCGAACCGGGCGGTCAGGAACTGGTACACCCGCACTCCGGCGACGTCGGTGCCCGACGCGCCCCCGGTGAGCAGGTAGACGTCGTCGAACTTGGTGAAGTTCATGACGAAGCGCAGCATCGCCAGCAGGGCGATCACCGGCGCGAGCTGCGGCAGGATCACGTGCCGGAACCGCTGGGTCGGCGTCGCGCCGTCGACCAGCGCGGCCTCCTCCAGCTCGGCCGGCACGGCCTGCAACCGCGCGAGCAGGAACAGGAAAGCGAACGGGAAGTAGCGCCACGCCTCGAACGCGATCACCGTCAGCAGCGCGACCGGGATCCCGATCTCGAGCCCGAACAGCGAAACCGTCGTCTCCCGCTGGGTCAGGAACCCGACCGGCCGGTCCCAGCCGAGCAGCCGTGTCCCCCACTCGTTGACGATGCCGTACTGCGGGCTCAGCATCACCTCCCACACGAACGCGACGGCCACCACCGGGGCGACGTAGGGCAGCAGCATCGCGCCGCGCAGCACACTCCGGCCGCGAAACGAGCGCCGCAGCGCCAGCGCGGCGGCCAGCCCGAGCACGATCGAAAACACCGTCCCGCCGATCGAGTACGTCAGCGTCGTGCCCACGGAGCTCCAGAAGCCCGGCGACCCGAACACGGTGGCGAAGTTGCGCAAGGTGAGGTTCTCGAACAGCCCGGTGCCGCGGACGTTGATCAGCCGGACCCGTTGGAACGCCAGGACGAGCGTCCACAGCAGCGGCAGGACGACGACGGCGAGCACCACCAGCAGCGTGGGAGAGACCAGTGTCAGGCCCGCCCGGTTCTCCCGCTGCCGCAGCGTCGGCCGGGTGATCGTGGCGGCGCGGGAAGGCATGCCGCTCACCGCAGCGAAGTCTGGATCGCCCGGACGTCGGCCGCCGCCTCTTCGGCGGCGTCGTCCGGCTCGGTGCCGCTGAGCACCGCCGCGACCGCCTTCGGCACCGGTGCCTCGCCGAGGGTCGCGCCCACCAGCACACCTTGTCCCTGTTCGAATCCCCAGCGGCGGAACTTTTCCGGGCTTTCCCGCAGTGCGCGCATCGTGTCCTCCGGATAGATTTCGCTGAGCGGACGCCGGGTGTCCACCCCGGCGGGCAGTCGTTGCCAGGCCGTGCTGAAGCGGCGCGGATCGCCGGGAACGCCGGTGCGCACCGGGATCTTGCCCTCCGGGGCCAGGCCGATCCAGTCGGGGTAGGCCTGCTCCCCCATCATGAACTCGACGAACCTCTTGGCCTGCTCCCGTTTCGCGCCGACCGGCATCGTCCAGGACGTGAGCTCCCCGAACTGCGCGGGTTCCGCCGCGGCCGGGCCCTTGATCGCCCCGACGACCCCGCTGACGCGGGCGAGGAAACCGGGGTCCGCACGGCACTCCGGGCACGACGGCACCGCGTCGTCACGCAGTCCGCCGAGCTCATCGAGCAGGTAGGAGGACCAAACGACCATGGCCGCCCGGCCGGCGAAGTAGGTCGCGCGGCTGCTGTCGATGTCCTGTGAGCCGGGTGGCGCGTAGTCCGCCAGCTGCCGGACGAAGCGGAACGTCTCGCGGCAGGCGGGGCTGTCCAGCGACACCTGGGCGTCCTGGCCGACCAGGGCACAGCCATTGGCGAGCGCCAAAGCCTCGAACGCCTGCCCGGTCGCGCCGTCCGCCGCCGAGGTCGACATCGTGATCCCCGCCTGGGCCCCGCGGTTCAACGCCTTCGCGGCGGCCAGGATCGCGTCGTAGCTGTCCGGCGGGCCGAGCCCGGCGGCGGCGAAGAGGTCCTTGCGGTACACCAGAATCTGCGCCCACCCGTCGGAAGGCACGGCGAGCTGGCGGTCGCCGTCGCGGGTCAGGCGCAACGCGTGTTCGGAGAAGGTCGGCGGACCGAGCGCGTCGACGACCTCCCGGGCGGCGGCGGTGTCGAGCAGGTCGTTGCCGGCCAGCTGCCAGGTCGCGGTCAGCGGCAGCGCGCCGATGACGTCGGGCATCCGGTCCGCCGCGGCCGCCGACATCACGAGCTGGCTGAACTGGTTCTCGTCGACCGCGACCAGCTTCACCCGGATCCCGGTCGCGGCGGTGAACCGGGCGGCTATCCGTTCGGTGGCCTGTACCCGGTCGGTCTGGTTCTCCAGGCTCCACACCACCAGCTCGTCGTCTTCCGCCGGCCCGCCGGAACAGCCGGTGAGCAGGCTCGCGGCGAGCAGGACGGCGGCTCCGCACGCGGCGGTTCGGGTACGCACCGGGCATCACACTCCCTGACCGGATGAATCGGTGGTGCTATCAGGATCCCGGCTTTCCCCGCACCCCGCCGAGAGGTATAGCTGAACAGGACGAATCCGGGAGGTGCGTTCGGGTGTACCGCGTCGTCCAGTTCACCGGCCCGCGACAGGTCGAAGTCGCCGAGCTGCCGAGCCGCGCGCTCGGCCCGGGCGAGGTGCGGGTGCGGACCAGGTACTCCGGGATCTCGGCGGGCACCGAGCTGACCGCGTACCGCGGGACGAACCCGTACCTCACCAAAACGTGGAATCCCGCCACCCGGTTGTTCGGCGGCGCCGGCACCGCCCCGAGCCAGTCCTACCCGATCCCCGGTGGGGGCTACTCCGAGGTCGGCGAGATCACCGAGGTCGCGCCGGACGTCGACGGCGGCCCGGCGCCCGGCGACCTGGTGTGGGGCATCTGGGGCCACCGGGGCGAAGCCACCGTCCCGGCGGGCACCGTGCGGCCGGTGCCCGAGGGTGTCGACCCGCTCGCGGCGTCGTTCGCCAGAGTCGGCGCGGTGGCGCTGAACGCGGTCCTCGCCGCGAGTCCGCACCTCGGCGAGCTGGTCACGGTGTTCGGCCAGGGCGTGATCGGCCTGCTGGTGACGCAGATGGCGCTGCGCAGCGGGGTCCAGGTCATCGCCGTGGACACGCTGGAACGCCGGCGGGACAAGGCGACGGAGTTCGGCGCGGAGCTGGTGCTGGACCCGATGGCCGGCGAGGTCGCCGAACGGGTCCGCGAGTACACCGGCGGCACCGGCGCGGACGTGGCGATCGAGATCAGCGGCTCCTACCTGGCGTTGCACGAGGCGATCCGCACGGTGACCACCGGCGGCCGGGTCGTCGCCGCCGGCTTCTACCAGGAAGAGGGCCGCGGGCTGCGGCTCGGCGAGGAGTTCCACCACAACCGCGCGGAACTGGTCAGCTCGCAGATCGGCGGGGTGCCGGCCACCCTGTCCGGGCGCTGGGACCAGGCGCGGCTGAACGAGACCTTCCTGTGTCTGTGCGCCCGCCGGGTGCTCGATCCGGTCTCGCTGGTCACCCACGTGCTGCCGCCGTCCCGGGCCGCCGAGGCCTACGAGGTGCTCGACACCAACCCGGCCGGAGCGCTGCAGATAGTGCTCGATTTCGAGGAGGATCAGGCATGTCCGCCTTCGCCTGCCAGGAACAGCTGATCCCCGGCGACACCCTCGAACGGAAGTGGGAGTTCGCCACGGCCGCCGGCTACGCGGCGATCGAGCTGCGTGGCCGCGGCGGCTACACGTTCCGCGAGCGGCTGCCGGAGCTCAAGCGCGCGGCGGCGGCCGGGGTGGTGATGCCGACGGTGTGCGTGGAGATGTCCCACTTCTTCGGCGCGTTCGACGCGGAGCTGCGCGCCGACGCGATCGCCCAGCTGAAATCGCAGCTGTCCCTGGTCGCCGAACTCGGCGGGCGCGGCGTGATGACTCCGGCGTCGTACGGGATGTTTTCCCGCCGCCTGCCGCCGTTCGAGCCGCCGCGTGGTGAGGCGGGTGACCGCGAGGTGCTGCTGAACGGGCTGATCGAGCTGGGCGAGCACGCCGCGAGAGAGGGCGTCGAGCTCTACCTGGAGCCGCTCAACCGCTACGAGGACCACATGGTGAACCGCCTCGCGGACGCCGCCGGGCTCATCGAGGAAACCGGGCTGGACTCGCTCCGCGTCGCCGCCGACACCTACCACATGAACATCGAGGAGGACGATCCCGCGGAGGCGCTGCGCGAGGCCGGCGGGTACGTCGCGCACGTGCACGTCAGCGAATCCAACCGGCACCAGCCCGGCACCGGGCACGTCGACTGGGCCGGCGTGCTCGCCGCGCTCGCCGACATCGGGTACGACGGGTACCTGACCCTGGAATGCCGTCCGCGAGGCGACCCCGCCGAAGCCGTCGCCGCGGTCCCGGCGTTCCTGCGCTCCCAAGCACCGGCCTGACCACCCGTGGACGGCCACCTCCTCCTCGCGGGGTCGACGTTCCTCGTCACCGACGAAGCGGGTGACGTCCCGGGCGGGGACGGCGGCCTGTTCGTCGACGACACCCGGCACCTGTCGGCCTGGCAGCTGCTTGTGGACGGAGACCGGCCGCGCCCGCTGGCCGCCCGCCGGGACGACGTGTGCGCCGAAGTCGTACTGGCGCCCGTGGTGGCCCGGGGCAGCGATCCGCCGTACGCGGTGTTCCGCACGCAGGTCCTGGACGGAACCGGGCTGGTCGAGCGGCTGCGCGTGCGCAACCTGGAGGATTCTCCCCGCACGGTGGAGGTCCGCTGGCTCGCCGCGGCCGACTTCGCCGACCAGTTCGAGCTGCGCACCGACCGCGGCTACGCCAAGCCCGGCGCCACCCGCGCCACCGATGCCGGCCCGGACGGGCTCGTCCTGCGCTATCGCCGCGACGGCTACGTCAAGACGACCACCGTGTCACCCGGGCAAGCCGTCGCCGACGACCGCGGCCTCGTGTGGCGGCCGCGGCTCGGCGCCCACGCCGAAGCGACCCTGACCGTGCGAGTCTCCGCGGCCGGGCGTGGACCGGCCGACGTCGACCTGGCCGTGGCGGACCGCCGGGCCGAACGGGACGAGTTCCGGTCGGCGTTCACCCTGCCGGAGATCGACGACCCGACGCTGCGCGCCGCGGTCCACAACGGACTGGACGCGCTGGCTTCGTTGATGATTCCGGTGCCGGGGTCGCCCGGTGCACGGGTTCCGGGCGCCGGCGCCCCGTGGTTCCTGACGTTGTTCGGCCGCGACAGCCTGATCACGTCGATGGCGGCCCTGCCGTACGCCCCCGGCATCGCGGCTTCGACGCTGCGTGCCCTCGCGGCACACCAGGGGCGCGAGGTGCGTCCCGACCGCTGCGAGGAACCGGGGAAGATCCCGCACGAGCTGCGGTCCGGTGAGCTGAGCCGGTTCGGCCAGGTGCCGTACGCCCGGTACTACGGTTCGGTCGACGCCACCCCGCTGTTCCTGGTCACGCTCGGCGCGCACCACGAACGGACCGGCGACGACGCGCTCGCCCTCGAACTCGAACCGGCCGCCCGCGCGGCGGTGAGCTGGCTGGAAGACCACAGCGGCCTGACCGGCCGCGGATTCCTGGTCTACCGGACGGACTCCCCCGGCCTGGTCCACCAGTGCTGGAAGGATTCCGCCCGGTCGATCGTCTTCCCGGACGGCGAGCCCGCGCCGGGCCCGATCGCGGCGTGCGAAGTCCAGGGGTACGCCTTCGACGCGTTGACGCGCACGGCGCGGCTGGCGCGCCACGTGTGGCACGACCCCCGCTACGCCGATCGCCTCACCGCGCGGGCCGACGCCCTCCGCGACCGCTTCACCACCGCGTTCTGGTCGCGCGAGCAGGACTTCCCCGCCTTGGCGCTCGACGCCCGGGGCCGGCGCGTCGACCTGCTGGCGTCCAACGCCGGGCACCTGCTGTGGAGCGGCCTGCTGGACGCGCGCCAGGCGAACGCGGTGGCGGACCGGTTGCTGGCGCACGACTTCTTCTCCGGCTGGGGCCTGCGCACGGTCGCTGCAGGACAGGGTCCATACCATCCGCTCTCCTACCACAACGGCGGGGTCTGGCCGCACGACACGGCCATCGCGGTCGCCGGGTTCGCCCGCTACGGGCTCGGTTCGCCGGCCCGCCGGCTGGCGGACGGCCTGCTCGACGCCGCCGCCCGATGTGGTTTCCGGCTGCCCGAGGTGCTCACCGGCTTCGGCTCCGGCGAGGTCGCCGATCCGGTGCCGTACCCGCATTCCTGCTCCCCGCAGGCGTGGGCCGCCGCGGCGCCGCTGTTCCTGCTCACCGCGTCGGCCCGGTGAGCACCTCCGGCAGGCAGGGGTTTCTTGGTCGCGTAGTCAAGGATTCCTCTGCCGCGCAAGCGGTCAACGGAAGGCCGTGGGCGGGGGACCAATCCCGGGGTTTCGAACTCGGACGAGCGGCAATCCCCGTCCTACCGGAGACATCCTGGAGGGAAGGAACCGTCGTGGCCGTATGCCGGATCGGGTTCGTCGGAGCCGGCGGGGTCGCCGCCCGCCACGCCCGCATGCTCGCCGAGTTCGACGACGTCGAGCTCGTCTCCGTCACCGACATCGACGCCGAGCGGGCCACGGAGTTCGCGGCGGCACACCGGATGCGGGCGGTCCCGGACGTCGACCGGCTCCTCGACACGGGCCTCGACGCCGTGTACGTGTGCGTCCCGCCGCTGGCGCACGGATCCGCCGAGGAGGCCGTGGCCGCGGCCGGGCTGGGGTTGTTCGTCGAGAAGCCGATCGGGCTGGACTGCGAAACCGCGGCGCGGATCGCGCGGGCGGTGGCGGACGCGGGGATCGTCACCGCGGTCGGGCACCACTGGCGCTACTCCGACGCCGTCGGCTGGGCCCGCGACGCGTTGCGCGACCGGCCGGTGCGGCTCGCGATGGGTGCCTGGCTCGACAAGGTCCCGCCGGTCAGCTGGTGGACGCAGCGCGGGAAGTCCGGCGGGCAGGTGATCGAACAGGCCATCCACGTGCTCGACCTGGCCCGGCTGCTCGCGGGCGAGGTGAGCGAAGTGCACGCACTCGGGGACGGGCACCCGCCGGACGCGCCGGACGCCGACGTCGACGGCGCGACGGTGGCGAACCTGCGGTTCACCGGCGGTGCCGTCGGCACCCTCGCCGCCACCTGCCTGCTCGGGTGGAAGCACCGCGCCGGCTTGGAGGTCTACGCCGACGGGCTGGCCTTGACCGTCACCGAGGACACCCTCGAAATCCGCGACGGCGCCGATGGGCCCGAAGTCCGTCATGTCGAACCCGACACCGCGAAACGGGCGGCGGACCGGGCCTTCGTGGACGCCGTCCTCGGCCGCGCCGACGACGTCCGGACGCCGTACGCGGAAGCCCTGCGCACCCACCGGCTGGCCTGCGCGGTGGCCGAGTCGGCCGGCCGAGGTGTCCCGGTCCGGATCGAGGAGGCACTCGATGTCCCATGCTGACCAGCTGCTCGTCGTCGAACGTCCCGGCGAGGTCGGCTTCCGCGCCGAACCGCTCGACGGGCCGCCGCCGGAGGGGAAGTTCGACGTCCAGACCCTCTACAGCGGGCTTTCCGCGGGGACCGAGCTGGCGTTCGTGAAAGGCACGCACCCGCGGCTGAAGACGGGCTGGGACAACGAGCTGGGCTTGTTCACCGGGGACGGGCAGCACGACGGCTACCCGGTCCTGCGCTGGGGGTACATGCAGGTCGGCCGGGTCGTCGCGAGCCGCAGCCGCGCGCTGGCGCCGGGGACGCTGGTCGCGATGGCCTACGGGCACCGCGGCGGGTACCGCGGTGACCCGCTGGCCGACCGGGTCGTCCCGCTGCCGGACAACCTGGACCCGCTGCTCGGCATCTACGTCGCCCACATGGGCCCGATCTGCGCGAACGGGCTGCTGCACGCGGCGGCCGAGCTGCACGGCACCGATGTCCGTTCCCTGGCCGACGGAGTCGCCGGACTGCGGATCGCGGTGACCGGCGCCGGCGTGGTCGGGTTGCTGACCGCGTTGTTCGCGCGACAGCACGGCGCGGACGACGTCGTGCTCATCGACCCGACACCGGAACGCCGCCGCGTGGCGGAGGCACTCGGCTTCGCGACCGCCGACCCGGACACCGATGACGTCGCCGTGCTCCTCAAGACGCGCTGGCGGCACCGCCCCGGCGACCGCGGCGCGGACCTGGTGTTCCAGTGCCGCGGTCAGGCCGCCAGCCTCGGGCTCGCCCTGCGGCTGCTGAGGCCGCAGGGCACCGTCATCGACCTCGCGTTCTATCAGGCCGGGGCGGGGGAACTCCGGCTCGGGGAGGAGTTCCACCACAACGGCCTGTCCCTGCGCTGCGCCCAGATCGGCCGGATGCCACGCGGTCTCGCCCACCTCTGGGACCGCGAGCGGCTGTCGGCCGAAACGATCGCCCTGCTCCGGGCGGAGGGCAAGCCGATACTGGACCACCTCATCACCGACATCGTCCCGATCGGCCGGGCACCGGAGCTGATCAGCGCGCTCTCCGAGCGCCGCCGCCACGTCCTCCAGGCGGTCTTCACCTTCGACGACGGACCCGGCCGGTGAACGGCGTTCGACCCCTTCAAAGCGCGGCGGCGGCGACGCGGCTGCCCCCGACGCGACGCGGGTGTGCGGGCCGGGTGCCGTCCAGCACGGTTTCGTAGAGCCGCAGGTACCGCCGGGCCATCACCGCCGGGGTGAACCTCTCCGCCGCGGCTGCCCGGCAGGCGGCGGAGCTGAGCTCCGACGCCCGGGTCAGGCAGGCGACGAGCGCGTCCTCGTCGCCGGGGTCGACCAGCAGCCCGGTGCGCCCCTCGTCGATCAGCTCGGGCAGGCAGCCACGGCGGTAGCCCACCACCGGCGTGCCGAGCGCGAGCGACTCCACGACCGCCGTCCCGCCGGGTTCCTCCCAGTGCAACGGGAACACGGTCGCCATCGCCCGGGCGACCAGCTCGTCGCGAGCGGCGGCGCCCAGTGAGCCCACCCAGCGCACGCGGCGCCCGTCCACGTGGGGGCGCACCTGATCACACCAGTACCGCACGTCCGGGTGCCGCGTCGCCTCCGGATCGGTGGCGAGCCCTCGCTCGAGCGCCTCGGGGGTGCGGTACGGCCCGATCGGCCCCGCCAGCACGAGGTCGATCCCCCGCCGGCGCGCCTGGCACGCGGCCACGTGCTGTCCCTTCGCCGGCGTGACCCGGCCCAGCACCACGGCGTACTCGGCCTTGCCAGGCCCGGTCCGCTGGTCGGCGTGCTCGGCCAGCGGCGTCGCGAGGTGCACGTGGCCGACGCTGTGCGCACGCAGCGCGTCGGGCGCGTGAAGCAGCTGGCGGGCCGAAACGCCGTTGACGCGCACCCGGCCACGGCCGTCGAACGCGCCGTAGAACTCCGGATGTTTCGCCAGGTCCCAGTGCAGGGTGTGCAGCACCGGCGGCACCTGCTCGCCGGCGGCGCCCAGCATGGCCGGGCCGACGACCTCGAGGTGGTCGTGCACGAGGTCGATGTCGTTCCGCGCGCGGAGTTCCGCGAGCACGCGCTGCACGTGGGCGGCGGCGATGCCCATCACGCGGTTGTACGGCCGCAGGAGCTGCGCGAACTGCGGCTCGTCGTACACCGACAGCACCTCGTCGGCTTCCAGCGTGCTCTGGCCGATGGTGGCGAGGACGACGTGGACTCCTCGCCGGCGCAGCTCGGGCACCAGAGCGGCGACGATGTTCTCGATGCCGCCGTACCCGTCGGGCGGAACCGGCAGCCACGGGCCGGCGTTGATCAGTACCCGGAGGCTCATGACTGCCTCCCCGGCGCCGCGGCGGCGGCCATCTCGCGCACCGTGGCCAGCGGCGGCCGTTCGGGAACGGTGACATCGGTGACGAGCGCCTCCCGCCGGCCACCGCCGGCCGCGGCCACGTGCCGGAACTGCGCCAGCCGGGCCGGCGCGTCGGGCGCGCGGCCCCGGCCCTGCCGTTCCAGCCGGTCGAACGCGGTGAGCATGACCTGCGCCGACATCCGGCCGAGTGCCTCGGTGCCCTGGTTCCGGTGCCGCCGCTCCCCCAGATCCACCTGCGCCAGCGCGTCCAGGCCCACCAGCTCCAGCAGGTCGATCAGCAAGGCGATCTCGATGCCGTAGTGGCTGACGAACGGCACCGCCTCGAGCACTTCCCGGCGTCCGGCGTACTCACCGGCCAGCGGCTGCACGAAACCCGCCAGCCGCGGCCAGTACAGGTTGAGCAGGGGCCGGGCGACCAGTTCGGTGACCTGGCCGCCGCCGTCCGGTTCGACGTGTCCCGCCCGGATCAGCGGCCGCCGGTAGAGCCCCTTGACGTAGGCGACACCGCGGTCGGCCAGCAGCGGCCCGAGCAGCCCGGTGACGAATTCCGGCGGGCACCCGATCAGGTCCGCGTCGATGAACGCCACCACGTCACCACTCGTGGCGTAGAGGCCCTTCCACAGCGCTTCCCCCTTGCCGGTCAGCGGCGGCAGGTGGCTCAGCACCTCGTCCTGGCGCACCACGGTCGCACCGGCGGCCTCGGCGACCTCCGCGGTCGCGTCGGTCGAACAGGAGTCGACCACCACCAGCTCGTCCACCAGCCGGTGCCGCCGCATCATCAGCTCCCGCACCATCTCCACGATGAGCCCGACCGTCTCGGCCTCGTTGTGCGCCGGCAGCACCACACTCACCGTGGTGTTCCCCTTGGCCGCCACCAGGTCCCGCACCGGCCAGTCGCCGGCAGCGGAGGTCCGGGCCGCGAGCCACCGCCGGACCTCCGGTCTCAGCTCCGGACCGCCGAAGTGGTGGTTCGATCGGGAAGTCGGGCGCATCGGGACTCCTCACCGCTTCGAGGTATGGGCCCTTCCTGGTTGCCGATTTCGCCGGGTTCAAACCCTTTTGGCACTGACCGTGCCCATTCATTCGCGGTCCAGGACGATGGTCGGTTCCAGCTCCTCGGCGCCGTCCTCGGCCACGACCTCCGTCGCGCCTGCCGATTCCGCTGTGCCTTCCGGTGCGCAAACACGAAAACGGCGGCCCGCGAAGGCCCCGACGCCGGAGCTCGTCCACGCACGTTCACCGAGGCTCGGTGAACCGGGACAGTTCCGGCGGCACGCCATCCGGGAACTGGTCGGCGGTGAACCGGGGCGCCTGCGCGAAGCTCGCCCCGCGGAACTCCACGTCCTTGCGGAACATCGCGCCGCGCATCCCGGCGTTGCCGTCGAACGCGGCCCCGCGGAAGTTCGCCCGGCGGGTGAAGGTGGCCTCGCGGAAGCTGACGTCGCGGTGGAACGCGACGCCGTGGAAGCCGGCGTTACCGGCGAAGGCGGCGCCGACGAACCTCGTGTTGCCGGCGAAGACCGCGCCCCGGAACTCGGAGTTGCCGGGCGAAACGAACCGAGCCGAACTCGGCGTCGCGGGCGAAGACGGTCTTCGTGAACCAGGCGGTGCGGACGAACCTGGCCCCGCCGAACCCGGCGTCGGCCGTGAAGGACGCGCCCTCGAACCGCGCACCCAGCACGAACTTCGCCTCGGCGAAGTCGACGTTTCCGGTGAAGGTCATGCCGCGAAACAGCGCGCGACCCGCGAAGGTGGCCCTGCCGAATCGGGCATCCTCGGTGAAGGCCGCCCCGGTGAAGCAGGCGTCGCCGAGGAACGTCACGCCGGTCAGCCGCATGGCACGCACGTGGCAACCGCTGAAGTCGGCGTCGCCCAGCGCCACGCCGCCGCGAGCAGGCCGTCCGCCACGGCGACCCAGTGCTCCCGCGTGTACCCGGTGTGCGGGCTCAGGCCGCGGTCCTCGCCGGGCAGCTTCACGCGATCATCCCTGTTCGTCCACGGCGACAGGGACACCACCTGCGCCTACTCCTCAGCCCGCCAGGCCTACAACGAAATCAAGTGGCCCAAGGCGTTCCTCACCTTCGTCGGCGGCAGCCACAACAAGCTGTACGTGCTGGCCCAGTTCACCCGCCACATCCGGCCGGGCATGCAGATCCTCGGCACGTCGGCCGGAAGCACGGCGGTCGCCCACGACCCAGCGGCCCGCCGCCTCGTCCTCGTCGCGGTCAACACCGCCGCGTCGGCCCAGACGATCACCTTCGACCTGTCCCGGTTCACCACCCTGCCCACCGGCCCGATCACCCGCTGGTCCACCTCGACAAGCAGCGGCAGCGATCGGTACGTCCAGCGCGCCGACGTCGGCCTCGACGGCAAGACGCTGCGAGCCGCCTTCGCAGCGGGCCAGGTGCAGACGTTCCAGCTCGACGGAGTCTCAGCCTGACGTGGCGGCTCGCTGGGATCTGCCGACGGTCCCTCAGGCGCGACCGTGTGCCGCTCGTGATCGGCGGGCCACCGAGTCGAGCGCGACCGCCAGCGCGAGGACCAGCCCCGTCACCATGAACCGGAACGACGAGTCGAGGTCGAGCAGCGTCAGCCCGCTCGAGATCGACTGGATCACCAGAACGCCCAGCAGGGCGGAGAAAGCACTGCCGCGCCCGCCGAACAGGCTGGTGCCGCCGATGACCGCGGCCGCGATCGCGTTGAGGTTGACGTCGCCGGCGCCACTGGCCTGGTTGGCCGCCGCGAGCCGCGCCGCGGCGATCAGCCCGCCGAGCGCCGCGAGCGAGCTGCACAGCATGAAAACGCTGATGTACATGCGTTTCACGTTGATACCGGCCCGGCGAGCGGCCTCGACGCTGCCGCCGATCGCGAACACGGCCCGGCCCCACGCCGTGCGGGTCAGGACGTAGTGCAGGACCAGCACCAGCCCCACGAAGCCGACGAACAGCCAGCCCACGCCGCGAGCCTGGTTCAGGTACCACACCGCGAAGCCGAGTCCCAGGAGGACGGCCACGCTCCGGGCCAGCAGCAGCGGGGTCGACCGCCCGGAAAGCCCGGCGGCCCGGCGGACACGGGCCAGCGAGTACCCGGTGAGGAACATTCCCGCCGCGGCCGCGGCGACCAGCACGTACGACAGCCACGCCGGCACGAAGTCGAGCTGGGCGAAGCGCACCAGCCCGGAGTCGAACGGCAGGTTGATGGCGCCCTTGCTGCCGAGGAGCCACAGCTGCAGCCCGAGGAACCCGAGCAGCCCGGCAAGGGTCGCGACGAAGCTGGGTACCCCGAGCCGGGTGACCATCTGCGCGTAGACCCAGCCGATCAGCGCGCCGGCCACGATCGCGGCGAGAATCGACAGCCAGACGGGCCACCCGCTGCTCACGAACGTGACCGCGGTGAGCGCGGCGGACAGCCCGCTGACCGAGCCGACCGAGAGATCGATCTGCCCGACGAGCAGCACGCACACGATGCCGAGCGCGATGATGCCGACCGACACGCTCTCCATCAGCAGGTTCACGAGGTTGGCACTCGACAGGAAGACCGGGTTGAGGATCTGGAAGACGGTCCAGATCACCACCAGCCCGACGACGATCGGCAGCGCGCCGAGGTCTCCGGACCGGATCCGGTCGGCGATAGCGCCGAGCGCGGGCTTGAGGCCGTCACCGCGGCGCAGCCGCTCGTCGAGGAGGTCCAGCGCGGGAGCGGTCTTCGTCTGCGTCATCGGTTCTCCCTCTCACGCACCCGTCGCGTCGCGACGTTGTCCCTCGCGCCGGTGATCGCGGCGACCAGGTCCTCTGTGGACACGTCACCCGCGTCGAAGTCGCCGTTGTTGCGGCCGAGGCGCAGGACCACGATGCGATCGGCGACGGCGCGGACGTCCTCCATGTTGTGGCTGATCATGATCACGCCGAGGCCGCGCTCACGCAGCCGCTCGATCAGGTTCAGCACCTCGGCCGTCTGCTCGACGCCGAGCGCGGCCGTCGGCTCGTCCAGGATGATGATCTTCGGGTCACCCAGCAGGGAACGGGCGATCGCGACCGTCTGGCGCTGCCCACCGGACAGGGACGCGACCGGGATCCGCACCGTCGGGATCTTCGCCGACAGCTGCCGCAGCAGCTCCCACGACCGGGTCTCCATCGCGACCTCGTCCAGCCGGCTCCGGCGGATCTCCCGGCCGAGGAACAGGTTCTCGACCACGTTGAGGTTCTCGCACAGCGCGAGGTCCTGGAACACCGTGGCGATGCCGAGCGAGTGCGCGGCCGCGGGGCTGTCGATCGTCGCCGCCTGGCCGGCGAAGGTGATCGTGCCCGTGTCCGGGCGGTGCACGCCGGCCAGCACCTTGACCAAAGTGGACTTCCCGGCACCGTTGTCGCCCACGATCGCGACCACCTGACCGGCGGACACGTCCAGGTCGACGTCCGTCAGCGCGGCGACCGCGCCGAAGTTCTTGCTGATCCCGCGCAGCGACAGGACCGCGGTGTCGGTCCGCATCACACGATCCCGTGCTGCTTGCACGCCGCCGCGTACTCGCCGGTGCACACCTCGGACGGCTTGATCTGATCCGACTTCGCCAGCACGTCGGCAAGGTTGGCCAGCGTCACCACCGTCGGATCGAACAGCTGCGACGGGGTGTTGAAGAGCGTCGTCTTGCCGGCCGGCTTCTCCCCTTTCACGAACTGGTACGCGACCTCGGCCGCGGCCTCCGCGACGATCTTGATCGGCTTGGAGATCGTGTTGTACTGCAGGCCGGCCACGACCCGCTGGGCGGCCGCGACCTCGAAGTCGTTGCCGGTCACCGGCGGCACGGGATTGACCCCGGCGGCCTTGAACGCCGCGATCGCGCCACCGCCGGTGCCGTCGTTGGCGGCCACCACGCCCGCGATGCGGCCGCCGAACCGGGTGATCTGGCCGGACACCCAGTCCTGGGCCTTGGCCGGCTGCCAGTCCGGCGTGTCGTACTCGGCGAGCAGGGCGAAGCCGCTGGTGTCGACCGCCGAATGGATGCCCTTCTTGATCAGCCCCGCGGCCGCGTCCGTCGGCGATCCGTTGACTTCGAGGAGCCCGCCCTGCGCGCCGGTTTCCTTGAGGTGCTTGACCAGGTCGTCGCCGATGGACTTGCCGATCTTCTCGTTGTCGAACGAGATGTAGTAGTCGGCCGGGGTCGCCGGGATGGGCCGGTCGTAGGCGATGACGGGCACGCCCTGGGAGCGCGCGGTGTTGACGATGCTCGCCGCGGCCGTCGAGTCGACCGGGTCGATCACGATCGCCTTCACGCCCTGCGCGAGGGCCGAGTTCGCCTGCTGCTGCTGGCGGGACGCGTCGGCGTTCGCGTTCTGGTAGAGCACCTCGCAGTCCGCGCACAGCTGCTTGATCTTCGCCTTGAACAGCGGGCTGTCGTACAGCTCGTACCGCGTCGAGGCGATGTCCGGCATGAGGAACGCGATCTTGGCGTTGCTCGCGCCGCCACCACCGCCCGTACCGGACGAGCAAGCGGACACGACCAGCGCGAGAGTCGCGACGAGCAGAGCGAGTCGACGCATGGCGATTCCTTTCGAGTACGTGTTACGGCGCGCGGTTGAGCGAGATGAGGGCGACCGGGTCGGACGGATCGGCGGGCAACCGGATTTCGGTGAGCGCGACGTTGTCCAGCGCGGGGAAGATCCGCCGGTAGTGCTTCACCGGCAGGCCGAGGAGCACGCAGAGCGTGACCCGCAGGAGCGTGCTGTGGGCGACGACGAGCACGGTGCCGCTGTGCTGTCCGTCGAGTTCGCGGAGCGCGGCGGCGCCCCGGGCAGCGGCGTCGGCGAGCGGTTCGGCACCGGGGAAGGCGTTGGCCTCGGGGTCCTCCCGGAACCGCCGGACCGCCTCGGGTTCCATCTCGGCGAGCGTGTGGGTCTCCAGCTCACCGAAATCGACCTCCTGCAGCCCCGTCCGTAGGTGCAGAGGGACGCCCAACGCCTCGGCGGTGGGCGTCGCCGTGGCGACGGCCCGCAGCTGCGGCGAACTGACGACCGTGTCGACCCCCATCGACACACTCGTCTTGGCGAGCAGCTCGGCCTGCCGCATCCCGAGCTCGGTCAGCGCCGGATCGCTTCGCCCACCGGCGTACCGGTTTTCCGCGTGCCAAACCGTCTCGCCGTGCCGGGCGAGGAGAAGCCTGGTCATTTCCGCACCACCTCCGGGTTCGCGCAGTGCAGTGGCGGTTCGCCCGCCAGCCACCGGGCCGCCTCGACGCCCACCATCCGGGCCGCGCGCCCGGCGACCGCCCGGCTCGCGCCCGCCAGATGGGGCGTCATCACCACGTTCGGCGCGCTCCGCAGCGGGTGGTGGGCCGGCAACGGCTCCTGGTCGTAGACGTCCAGCGCGGCGGCGAAGAGGTGGCCGTCCGTCAGTGCCTTCGCCAGGGCTTCGTAGTCCAGCAGCCCGCCCCTCGCGCAGTTCACCAGCACCGACCCCGGCGGCATCAGCGCCAGCTCGCGCTCGCCGATCATCCCGCGGGTGTCCTCGGTCAGCCGCGCGTGGAGCGAGACGACGGTGGACCGGGACAGCAGTTCGTCGAGCGGTACCGACTCGACGTCCGCGTAGGGATCCGAGACCAGGACGGTCGCGCCCATCGCCCGGAGCACCAACGCCACCCGGCTGCCGATCGCGCCCGCGCCGACCAGGCCGACGGTGCTGCCCGCGACCTCGAGGCCGGTTTCCGCGTAGGCGTACATGCCGCTCTCCCACCGGCCCGCGACGACACTGTTGTGCGCCAAGGGAATCCTGCGCATCGCGGCCAGCATCACGGCGATCGTGTGCTCGGCGGTGGACTCCGCGTTGCGGCCCGGCGCGAACGTCACCGCCACCCCGTGCGCGGTGGCCTCGGCCAGATTCGCGTTCACCGGCCCGCCGCGGGAGACCGCGAACAGCTCCAGGCCGGGACACGCCTCGAGCACGCGGCGGGTCAGCGGTGCCATCTGCGTCAGGCACACCCGGACCCCTTGCAGTGCCTCGATCAGCTCGGCCTCGACATCGGACGCCTCGTCGACCTCCGCGACCTTGCCGAACGGCACGTGCGGCCACGGCAGTTCCAGGGTTCGCACGTCCCACGCCCCCGGCGCCAGTTCGGCCGCCAGCAACCGGTTCAGCACGAACTGGTCGCCGGCGAGGAGAATTGGTTCCGCCACGGTCACTCCTTCCACCAGCCGCGGTCGACGAGCGCCGCGACGAACGCGTGGTACGCGGGCGTCAGCTCGTCGTGCCGCTTCATGTCCGGTTCCAGCGTGCGGCGCACCCGCACGAGCCGCTTCGCCGCGGCGGGGATGTCGCCGGACAGCGCGCCCGCCGCCAGCACGGCCATGCCCAGCGCGGGTTCCGGGTTCACCGGCAGCCGCACGGGCACGCCGAGCACGTCGCACCGCAGCTGGTTCCACCACTCGTTGCCGGCCCCGCCGCCCGTGAACGTCACCGGCCCTCCGACGTCCGCACCGGCCGACGCGAGGAGCTCGAACGACAACCGCTCCAGGTGCGCGACGCCCGTGCACACGGCGGCGAACACCCGGGCGGGGTCGCCCGACACTTCCAGGGGCCCGCCGTCGAGGAAGCCGCGAGCTTCCGGCGCCACGAAAGGGAAGCGCTCACCGTGCCCCACCAGGGGGTAGCACAGCGGCACGTCGTCGATCCCGGCGGCGGCCGCCGTCAGCGCGGGCAGGTCGGCGGACGGGAACAGCGCCCGTACCGCCCCCGCGCCCGTGCTGGACGCGCCCCCTGGCAGCCACAGGTCCCCGTGCGGCGCCCGGTGGGAGTACACGGCGCCGGTCGGGTCGTGCGGGAGCGCCGTGCTGACTCCCTTGAGCGCCAGCGTGGTGCCGAGCACCGAGTTCCACTCGCCGACGTCGAGCGCGCCGGCCGCGAGCTGCGCCGCGCACCCGTCGGTCATGCCGGCGACCACCGGGGTGCCCACCGGAAGCCCGGTCGAGGAAGCGGCGTCCGCGCACATCTCGCCGAGCACGGTCCCCGGCCGCACCACCTCGGGCACCACGTCTTCCGAAATGTCCAACGCGGACAGGATGTCCGACGGCCAGCGGTCCTCGATCAGGTTGTACCCGGTCTTGAGCGCGTGGCTGGCATCGCTCGCGACCGGGTGCCCGACGAGCGCGGCGGCCACCACGTCCGGCTGGTGCGCGAGCCGCACCTGAGGGCCGAGCAGCCCCTCTTGCCGCCACCACAACAGCTTCGGCAGCGCCCACGCCGGCTGCATCCGGTAGCCGAGCCGGCTCCACAACGCTTCGCCGGCCTCTTGGGCGACCACGGCGAACGCACCGGCGCGGGTGTCGTCGTACATGAGGCCGGGCGTGCGCGGTGAGCCGTCGGTTCCGGTGAGCAGCACGGTCCCCGAGGTGGCGCAGACGGCGACCGCGCCGACCTCGCGACCACCCAGGTCCAGCGCGGCCAGCGCTTCGGCGGTCAGGGTCCACCACGTGCCGGGGTCCTGCTCGTGCCGGTTCCCGGACCGGGTGCCCCGCAGCGGCCGGCGAGCCGACGCGACGGTCTTTCCCGCACCGTCGACCGCGAGCGCGCGGACGCTCTGCGTCCCGAGGTCGACGCCGACCCACAGAGGTTCGCTCATCGCCAGCGATCCCATCGGGTCGCCGCCAGCGCGCGAGTCTCCAGGAACTCCGCGTGCGCCTGCTCGTACAGGTCGCTCGTGGCGGCCTCCGGCTCGTAGCGAGCCGCGGGGCGGACCAGTGCGCTCGCCGCGGCCGCCAGGTCCGGGTAGTCGCCGAGTGCCGTCAGCGCGAAGACCTGCGCTCCCTTCGCGCCGACTTGCGAGTCCTCGGTGGACACCGCGGGCACGCCGGTGATGTCGGCGATCAGCCGGCACCACAACGGGCTCGCCGCGCCGCCACCGCACAGTCCCAGCTCGACCGGCCGGCCCGGCGCCGCGTCGAGGCAGTCGCGGATGACGTGCGCGAGGCCCTCCAGGACCGCGCGGGCGAGGTGCGTGCGGCCGTGGGAGAACAGCATGCCGGTGACGAACCCGCTCGCCGCCGGGTCGAGGAACGGCGCCCGCTCCCCCGCCGGCGACAGGTACGGCCAGACGCGCAACCCGTCCGCCCCCGGCGGGGCCTGCGCCGCCAGCGTGGTCACCTCGTCGTGGTCGGCGAGACCCAGCAGGCCGACGAGCCAGTCGACGACGCCGGTGCCGGCGAGCGTGGGGAACGATCGCATGATCAGGCCGGGCGTGCCGAAGTCGAGCGTCAGCCCGGACGGCTCCCCCGTCGTGTCCGGGGCCGCCACCAGCATCTCCGTGCACAGTGTCGTGCCGAGAATGCAGGCCGCCTGGCCGACGTCCGTGGCGCCGGCGCCGAACGCGGTGGTCACGATGTCGTACGGGGCGAGCACGACTGGCGTGCCGGCCGGCAGGCCCAGTTCGGTCGCGGTGAGCGGCTGGACCTGGTCGGTGAGCAGGGGTGGCAACACGGCCGGGTCGATGCCGTACAGCTCCGTGAGCTCGGTGGAGTAGGTGCCCTGGTGGATGTCGAGCCAGGGCGCGGACGCCTCGGACTTCTCGATGCCGAGGACGCCGGTCAGTTTGAGGAACAGCCAGCCGCCGCAGGTCAGGACGGTGCCGGGTGCGTCGCGACGCAGGGACCGGAGGATCGCATTGGGCAGGCCGGCGTTGGTGAGCGAGCCGTTGATCCGGTACGCGCGCTCGAGGGTCCCGTCGGCGCGCCAGTCCCGGACGACGTCGGTGGCGCGGCCGTCGTTCCACAGGACCGCGGGTCCCGCCGGCCGGCCGTCGGGGCCGACGAGCCAGGCGCCGTCGCCCTGCGCGGTGACCGCGAGCAGCCGCACCGGCCGCGCGACCCGCGCGACCGCCTCGCCGACGGTCGCGACGACCGCGTCCCACACCTCGAGCATGTCCTGCTCGCACCGTTCCCGGCTCGGGTGGCGCACGGTGGTTTCCCGCCGCGTGACGGCGAGCTCACGGCCCTCCATGTCGAACACCACGGTCTTGATGACGGTCGTGCCGGCGTCGACGCAGATCGCGACTTCGTTGTCTGCCACGGCGACATTACAAGCTGATCGCCGACAACTTCGCAACTCTTAACATTGATCTTGATCGAGGTGGCCCGTTTCCTGGCCCAGAACGATCCAAGGGCTCCCGAATTTCACATAAGTTCTCAAGCGAGGTCGATCGTGGCGCCGCGCGCCCGCTCCCGCCGGACGACCTGATCCGGCGTCGCGTCGTCCACGACCACCCGGTCGAGGTCGGCCAGCCGGACGAGCCGGTGCAGGGCGCGCCGGTCGAACTTGGTGTGGTCGATGAGCGCCACGCTGCGGGCCGCGGACGCGATCAGGGCGCGGCGAGTGACGACCGTGTCGAGCGACTGGATGTAACAGACGCCTTCGGCCACCGCGGTCGTCGAGAGGAACAGCAGGTCGTAGCGCAGGCGGGCGGCGGCGTCGGCGGTGGCCTGGCCGAGAAACGAATCGTAGGCGGCGTCGTACCGGCCACCGAGCCCGATCAGCTCGATGCCCGGCTGGGCGGCGAGCGCCCGGATCACCGGCTGGAAGTGCGTGACGACCGTGAGCGGCGCCTTCGCGGGCAGCAGCCGGGCGAGCACGAGCGAAGTCGTGCTGTCGTCCAGGGCGATGACCTGGCCGGGCTGGACCTCGGTGCGCACGACCTCGCGGGCGATGGCCAGTTTCGCGTCGACCTGCGCCTGCATGCGGTGTTCGAGGTCGCCGTGGAACGTGGTGGTCGGCGCGCTGGTCGCACCACCACGCACCTTGTGCAGGAAGCCGAGCCGCTCCAGCTCGTCGAGGTCACGGTGGACGGTCATGATGCTCACGCCGTAGTTCTGGGCCAGCGTGTCGACCCGCACGAACCCGGCCTCGGCGACCTGCCGCCGCATCGCGCCACGCCGAAGCTCGGGGTTGCGCCGTGCGCCATCAGGGATGTTCACGCCGCTCAGCATGCACCAGGGGACGGGTCGCCCGCGCCAGGCACGGCCCGCCGACCGGGTAGGTCACGCTCACTCCAGGAGCTTTTCCAGCGCCCGTTCGGCGGCCGAGAAGTCCGCGAGCGTCTTCATGGCCAGGAAACCGGCCAGTTCGGACGCCGGCCGGTCGAGGTGGCACCCGGCCCGCCGGGCGGCGTCGACCGCGTCGTCGGCGATCCCGTGCGAGACCAGCAGCGACACCGCGTCCGCCCACTTCGGGGAGCCGATGAGGTCGCGAACGGTCCGCACGCGCGGCGGCGAGAGACACGGGTCGGGGACCGTCCAGCTGTGCCGGCCGTGCCGGACCTCGACGAGCGCCTCACCCGGGACGTGCACCTTCGCCGTCACCCCCGGCGGGACCACGACGTCCAGCGTGAACTGCCCGTCGCGCCGCTGCCAAGCCACCGAAGCCTCACCGTAGGGCGTCTCGTGCCGGGCCGAAGCGTGCGTGAGAGCGGCGTCCGGGATCGGGCGGACGGTCAGCTCGCGGTACCCCGGAGCGGACGGCGCCAGCCCTGCCACCGTGCGGTGCATCCAGTCGGCCACCGCACCCAGCGCGTAGTGGTTGAACGACGTCATCTCGCCCGGGTTGATCGTCCCGTCCGGCAGCATGCTGTCCCAGCGCTCCCAGATCGTCGTCGCCCCCATCGTCACCGGGTACAGCCACGACGGGCACCCGCGCTCCAGCAGCAGCCGGTACGCCAGCTCCGGATACCCGGCGCTCGTCAGCGCATCCGTGATCAGCGGGGTGCCGACGAATCCGGTGGCGATGCGGAAACCGTTGGCGCGCACCAGGTCGGCCAGCCGCCGGCCGGCCACGGACCGCTGCTGGGGCGTCGGCAGCAGTGCCCATTCGATGGCCTGCGCGTAGATGGTCGGCGCGTCCGAGAGCACCCGGCCCGAGCCGGTGACGTACTCCCGCGCGAACGCCTCCCGCGTCCGTTCGGCCAGTTTCCGGTACGCCGAACCGTCCCGGCCCAGCACCTCGGCGGCGGCCGCCACGATCTCCGCGGACCGCACGAGGTACGCCGTCGCGACCACGTCGGAGTCGGCTTTCGCGGCGAACGGGTCGTCCGGTGGCGCGGCCGGGTCGAGCCAGTCGCCGAACTGGAACCCGCCGGACCAGACGCCGTCCGTGGTCAGCGAAGCGATCTTGTCGACCCACCCGCGCATGCTGCCGAACTGCCGCTCGAGGACCTCCGCGTCACCGAACCGCTGGTAGAGCACCCACGGCACGACGACCGCCGCGTCGCCCCAGGCGGTCGCCGCCGGGTCGTCGCCGGGCAGCACGTCCGGGATCACGAACGGCACCGCGCCGTCCGGCCGCTGGTCGGCCGCGAGGTCGGCCAGCCACGAGCGCAGGAACCCGGCGCTGTCGTAGAGGAAGCTCGCCGTCGGCGAGAAGACCTGGATGTCACCGGTCCAGCCGAGCCGCTCGTCGCGCTGCGGGCAGTCGGTCGGCACGTCGAGGAAGTTGCCGCGCATGCCCCACACGACGTTCTCGTGGAACTTCTCCAGGTCCGGGTCCGAGCAGCCGAACCAGCCCGTGCGCCGCAGATCGCTGTGCACCACGACGGCCTCGAGGTCGCCGGCCCGCAGATCGTCCACTCCGGACACCTCGGCGTACCGGAAACCGTGGAACGTCAGGCTGGGCTCCAGCACGGTCTCCGCGGCGCCGGACAGGACGTAGGTGTCGGTCGCCTTCGCCGACCGCAGCGGGCGCACGCCCAGCTCACCGTCTTCCAGCACCTCGGCGTGCCGCACGGTGACCTCCCGCGCGCCGCGCACGCGCAGCCGCACCCAGCCGACGACGTTCTGCCCGAAGTCGACCAGCGTCTTCCCGGACGGTGCGGACCACACTTGCACCGCCGGCACCACCTCGGTCACCCGCACCGGCGGGCCCTCCGGCGCGACCAGGCGGCCGAAGTCGGCGGCCACCACCTCGACCTCGTCCACAGTGGACGGCTCGGCCGTCAGATCGGTGTGCTGCCCGTCGTAGAGGTCGTCGGCGACGATCCGGCTCTCCCGGGCCGACCACCGCTCGTCGGTGCCGACGACTTCGGTCGAGCCGTCGGCGTAGGTGACCTCCAGCTGCGCCAGCAGCGCGAGCCGGTCGCCGTAGATCGCGCGCCGGCCGGACCAGCCGAGCCGGCCGCGGTACCAGCCGTTGCCGAGCAGGACTTCCAGGTCGTTGGTCCCCTCGCGCAGCAGCGAGGTGACGTCGTGGGTCTGGTACCGCAGCCGGTGCCGGTAACTCGTCCACCCGGGAGCCAGGACCTCGTCGCCGACGCGCGTGCCGTTGATCGTCGCGGTGTAGACGCCGTGCGCCGTCGCGTACAGCCGGGCGGAGACGATGCCGGGCCGCAGCGTGACGGACCGGGTGAGGATCGGTGCGCGCTGCCCGACGCCGCCGATCGTGCGAGGGCTGACGAACTTCGCCGACCAGTCCCCGGCCCGCAGCAGCCCGGTTTCCACCGTCGCGGGCTCCGACCACTCACCGCCGGGTTCGACGCGGACCCGGACGGTCGCGCGGGTCCGCGACGGCAGCGGTGCGAACGGCCACGGCACCAGCACCTGCTCGGCCGAGGCGACCCGGACCGTGCGCGAACCGTCCAGCTCGATCTCGTAGGCGGTCTGCGCCCAGCCGGGATCGTCGGTGCGCACCTGCCACGACAGCCGTGGCGTGCCGGTGCCGATTCCCAGTGCGGTGTCCAGATGCTCGAACCGGACGGCGGTGACGGTCAACGGTCACTCTCCTTTTCGTGCTGTACCAGCCGCACCGGACCGAACAGGCCGGTGCGGACCTGTCCGGCGGCCACGGCCGACGTGGGTGACGCGTCGTCGAGGTACCCGGCGAGGGTCCCGCGGACGACGACCTCCAGTTCGTTGGCTCCCGGCCGGAGCGCGTCCGAGATTTCGGCCCGCCAGGGTCCCCAGACCAGCCGATCTACCAGGTGCCCGTTCACCACGACGTCCGCGGTGCCGCGGACCTCGCCGAGGTCGAGCACGACGCGGCCGGGCGGGGCCTCGATCGTCGTGCGGTACCGGACCAGGCCGCCGAGCGCGCGCAGCCCGAGGTCCTCCCAGCTGCGCAGCTCGACCGGCGCCTCGGCCGTCTCCACCTCGAGCCCGGCGTCGAGCAGGGCGCCGCCGCGGCGTCCGTCGACCGCGCGGAACCGCAGCTGGACCGGGGTGCCCCCGGGCAGCGGCTCGGGGAAGCGGACGCGCTGGCCGACCGGCTTGAACTCGGTCTCGCCGACGCGCACGAGTACCTCGAGGCCGGTCGGGATCCGCAGCGCCACCGCGCCGAGCGGGGCCGGGAAGGTCAGCGTTTCGGTGCGCTCGCCGAGCGGTGCAGCGTCTTCCACGTCGGGGACCACGGCGACGACGACGTCGCCCGGAACGGCCGCCGGTTCGAGCCAGTGCGCGCCGGGCAGGGGGTGCGGCCGCGGGTGCAGGCACAGGAAACGCGGGTCGCGCTTGTGCGAACGGCGCACCTCGCCCCAGTCCGGGCCGCTGACCAGACGCGGGTCGGCCGAGTCGACGGCCACCGGTCCGGCCGTGAGGAGCGTGAGGGTGTTCTCGCCGGGCCGGAGGTGTTCGCGCAGGTCGTAGGGGTGGACGCGGATCTCGCGGAAGCCCGGGTAGGGATTGAAGTCGCCCTGGCGCCCGAGCTCGGTGCCGTTCACCAGCACGCGGCAGGCTTCCTCACTGGCGACCTGCACGATCGCCTCGCCGGACAGCTCGCCGAGGTCGAAGGTGCGGCCGATCTCGCCGCCGGCGAGCCATTCCGGCCTGCGGTAGGCCGCCGGATCGGTGACGACCGCGAACGACGCTCGCAGCGGGCCGTCCTGGTCGGCGGTGAACTCGATCTCCACGCGCACCGTCCGGCCGGCCGGAAGCGGGCTGAACGACTGGTACCCGGGGCCGTCGGCAGGCAGTTCCGAGCCGTCCGCGAACACCCGCCGTGCCGCGCTCGCCCCGACCGCGAGGAACAGCCCGTCGCGGTCGGGCAGGGGAAGATACGTGCGGACCGCGACCGTCTCCCCGGCGCGGACGTGCCGCCAGTCGAGAAACTCCTCAGGCACGTAACCCTTGGGGCCCAGTGTTTCCCCGTGCCCCGGGTCATCACGGATGCCGCGGGACAACGACCAGGTGGCCGGCCGCCACCCGGCCGCGTCCCGGACCTCCGCGAACACGCCGTACCCGGCCAGGGCGGCACCGAACCGCCAGACCTCGACCGGCAGGACCCCGGTGCGGGCCGGGTCGGCGAGGTCGCCGTGCCGGTTGTCCAGTGTGGACTCGGCGACCGCGTGCCAGCCGTCGACGGCCACCTCGCCGACCACGGGCCCGGGCGGGGTGCGGGTCGGCTCGGGCAGGTCGTCGCCGAACACGAGCAGCGTGATCGGACCGTCGGTGAAGACGACCGCCACCTCGCCGTTCACCACGGGCACGTTCGTGCGGTCCCCGGTGCGCGGGTTCCACTGCTGGGCCTGCCCGGTGACCCCGCCGACGCGGGCGACCCGGTCGCCGGGCGGCACGAACTCGTACCCGATGTCGTGCAGCTGCCGCCAGTACTCGTCCCAGGGGAAGCCCTTGTCCGTCCAGTCCTCCCGGTCGAGGTCGACGATCGGCGCGCGGGTGCCGGTGTGCTCGTCGTGCGCGGTGAGCAGCAGGACGTGCCGGTCGCCGTGGCGGCGCAGCAGGAACGGGACGTCGGCGGTGATCCGGGGTTCCGGAAGCAGCGCGGGCACGTCGTCCGGCTCCGCGACCGCGAGCGCGCCTTCGACCGCCGCGCCACCGACGCAGACCACCGTCCCGCCGGCCGCGGCGAACTCGGCGAGCCGGGCCGCCGCGGCCGGGAGCAGCAGCTCGACCGCGGGCAGGATCACCGCGCGGTAGGTCTCCGCGCCGATTCGCAATCCCCCGGCGGTCACCGTTCCCGACGCGATGGTGGCCTCGTCGAGCGTGTCGTGGTCGATCCCGGCCCGCTCCAGCACACCGCGTTCCTCGGCGAACCACGTGCCCACGCCGTTCAGCGCGTGAAAGGTGGCGCCGGCCCGCTCGGCGGGCGGCAGCGGACCGTCCAATGTGGAGTAGGCCTGCGCGGTGCTGGTCGGCGACAGCAGCACGACGTCGCATTCGTGGGTGCCGGTGGTCAGCACCGAGCACAGCCGGCTCACGGCGCCGGAGAACTGGTGGTAGGACGGCCAGTACGGCTGGCGCCAGCAGGTCGACGGCGGCGCCCACTCCCACCAGCCGCCCGCGGTCGAGTAGTACACCGCGTGGGGGTCGTAGAGCGTCGCGCCACGGCGCAGGAACGGCGCCAGCCAGTCGTAGGTCTCTTCGAGCGTGCCGCCCCAGCCGGAGGAGTGGAACGCCTCGATCCAGGTGCGCGGGCGCCCGTGCGCGTGGGCGAGCGAGCTGTGCACCTTCGCGTCGCCCCAGTGGTCGCTGCCCGGCGCTCCGTAGCCCGAGTGCGTGCCCAGGTAGTCGCCGTAGATCCGCACCCCGCCGACCGGATCGCCCTCGCGCGCCGGGCTGGCCTGGTCGAAACCGCAGATCAGGCCACGGTCGCCGAACCACTCGGCCAGTGGGCCGAAGAACGCGCGACGGGCGAGCCGGGCACGGTGGTCCTGGTAGTCCCTCCGGATGCGGGCGGACTCGGCGTCCGCGCCTTCGTACAGCGTGGACAGCCGCGGTGTCAGGTCGTAGCCGTAGTGCGCGGCGAAGGTTTCCGCGAAGTCGTGCCCCCAAGTCGGCAGCGGCGGCAGCTCGTCCTGGAAGAACCCGGGGATCACGGTCCCGAACCAGCGGCCGACGGTCCGTTCCAGCTCACCGTGCACCTGGTCGAGCAGGGCCGCGCAGGCCGCTTCGCCGAAGTAGTCGAAACCGCTGACGCGGTGGCCGATCGTGCCGTCGGGCTCGCGGTGCAGGGCCAGCCCGGCGAACTCCGGGCGGCCCGCGGTGAGGCGGCCCTGGAAGTTCGCCCCGGAGAACCCGATCTGGTCGTACATCCACAGCTGGAAGCCCAGCTCGGCGGCGTCCGCGCAGGCGCCGTCCAGCAGCTCGATCCACTCCGGACTCAGGAACGGCGGATCGTCGGCCATCGAACCGAACATCGGCCCGGTGGGCGCCAGGCACATCACCACGGCCTGCCGGACGCCCTGCGACACCAGCTGTTCCAGCTGCCACCGGATCCGATCCGCGGTGACCCGGCCGCCGCTCCACCACCAGATCGGCAGCGGGGAGAACTCGGGGCCGGGATCGGTGAACCGGGTCAGCAGCTCGTCGGAACTCATGCGGCCGCGCGCTCCGTCTCGCCGCCGTCCTCGGCGGAGCACGTGCCGAGGGCTTCACTCGATGTCATGTGGGCTCCTCGTCCTCGTTGACGCGGGTCATCTTGAAACGTATAACAGGCAGGCTGGCTCGCGCGTCCGAGTTCGTCGGCAGGGCCCGGGGTTGCGCCCCAAAGCCGTAACCCGCGTGATCGAAGCCGTAACCCGCGTGATCAGAGCCGTAACTCGCGAGATCCGGCCCCAATCACGCGAGTTACGTGCTCAATCACGCGAGATCCGGGTTACCAACGCCACAATGGGGGCGCTCGGCCCGAACGTCGAACAACTTGAGCTCGCCCCGCGGCGACGGTCAGGCGTTCTGCACGCCCGGGACCCGGTCCTCCACCACGAAGCTCGCCCGGGTGGCGACCGGCGCGCCCGGCTTCTGCACGTACGGCAACACGCGGAAGTCGCTCTGCCAGCGCTGCCTGTTCACGTTCACCCGCACGTAGCCGCGCTGGGTGTTGATGAACTTCATGTGCGGGTTGGCGGCGAGGAACCGCTGCGCCTCGTCGGTGCTGTCCGCGCCGTCGCCGCCGCTGGTGATCGACGTGCCCACGAACTCCGACGCCACCGTGGGGGACGTCGGGTCGGCGTAGTCGCGCTTCAGGTCCCACGCGTAGTTCTGGTGCCGGTCACCCGTGATGACCACCATGTTGCGCACGCCCCGGTCCTGGACCGCCGCCAGGAGCCGGTTCCGGTCGGCGACGTAGCCGTCCCACGGGTCGTACCAGACGTCGAGTGCCGGGCCCGGGTCCCGGTCGGTCTGGCCGATCGGGGCCTGGTTGCCCAGGATCTGCCACCGCGCCTTCGAGCGGGAGAAGCCGTCGAACAGCCAGTTCCGCTGCCGGTCGCCGAGGATCGTCCGGTTCTCGTCGAACCGCTCGGTGCACGTGGTGCCGTTACCGTCGCCGCAGGGCTGGTCGTCGCGGTACTGGCGGGTGTCGACCATCGTGAGGTCGGCCAAGCGTCCGTAGTTCAGCCTGCGGTAGATGTGGATGTCCGGGCCGTGCGGCAGCTGCGCGCGCCGGAGCGGCAGGTTCTCGTACATGGCCTGGAACGCCGCCGCCCGGCGCTGCCGGAAGACCGCCCGGTCCTGGTCCGGTTCGGTGTCGATCTTCGAGATGTCGCCGGCCCAGTTGTCCTCCACCTCGTGGTCGTCGAAGGTGGTGATGAACGGGTGGGCCGCGTGGGCGTTCTGCAGCGGCGCTTCCGTCTTGTACAGCGAGTACTGCAGCCGGTAGCGCGCGAGGTCCATCGCCTCGGTGTGGAAGCGGGGATCGGTCACCACGCCGCGCCGGTTGGTGCCCACCCCGGACTCGTACAGGTAGTCGCCCAGGTGGACGACGAAGGCCACGTCCTCGGCCGCGATGTGGTCGTACGCCGTGAAGTAGCCGTCCTGCCACGCCTGGCACGACGCGAAGGCGAAGTTCAGCTCACGGGGGTCGGACAACGCCGGGGGCATGGTCCGCGTGCGGCCGACCGGCGAGATCTCCCCGCCGGTACGGAACCGGTAGAAGTACTCATGGTTCGGCGCCAGGCCGTGGATCTCCGGGTGCACCGAGTGGCCCAGTTCCGGGGTGGCGACCACCGAACCGCGCCGCACCACCTGCCGGAACCGCTCGTCCAGGGCGAGCTCGTACTCCACCCGCACCGGGGTGGCCGGCATGCCGCCCTTGCCGTCCACTGCGAACGGGTCGGCGGCGAGCCGCGTCCACAGGACGACCCCGTCCGGCGCCGGGTCACCGGACGCGACGCCGAGCGTGAACAGGCCGCCGGCCTTGGGCGCGGCGAACGCGCCGGCGGCGTTCCAGGCGCCGGTGCCCAGCAGCACCGCCGCCGCCCCGGCGCCGCCGAGCCCCAACGCCCGGCGACGGGACATAGGTGTGGTCAAGACAACCTCCAGTGGTGGGATTCGTGCCTCGCTGTGCACGGGCTAGGCGGGTTGCAGTCCGGGGTTTCCGTTCTCCGTCACGAAACTGTCCCGGGTCGAGACCGGCGCGCCGGGCCGGGTCACGTACGGCAGGACGCGGAAGTCCGCGCGGCACACCTGTTCGTCGACCGTGCACCGGACGTAGCCGCGCTGGTAGCTGGTGAACTTGATGTGCGGGTTGGCGTCGAGGAGGTCCTTGCCGCCCTGGTCGAGGTCCTCACCGTCCTTTTTGGTCGAGATGGACGTGCCGACGAACTAGAACCGCGGGTCCGCCCAGCCGCTGCTCGCCGAGAACCCGGTCGCCGCGGCGGCGATTCCCACCGCGGCGCCGGACAACAGCACCTCGCGCCGTCCGACTGCCATCGATCGTCACCCCTTCAGGCCACTGGAGAAACCTTTGATCACGTACTTCTGCAGCACCAGGAAGATCGCCAGGATCGGCAGCGCCGCCAGCACCAGACCGGCGAACACGAGGCCGTACTCGGAGACGTACTGGCCGACGAACGAGAAGATGCGCACCGGGATCGTCTCCTTCGCCGACCCGCCCAGGTACAGCAGCGGGGTGAAGAAGTCGTTCCAGATGAACACCGCGTTGAGGATCAGCACCGTGCCGGTGATCGGCCGCAGCAAAGGGAAAACGACCTGCGTGAACGCTCTCAGATGGCCGGCGCCGTCGATCAGCGCGGCGTCCGCGTAGTCGCTCGGCAGGGCCCGGATGAACCCGGTGTAGAGGAAGATCGTGAACGGCAGCTGGATGCCGGTGTAGAAGATGACCATCCCCTGGTACGTGCCCAGCAAACCGGCCTCGTCGACCAGTTTGAACAGCGGGATCATGCCGAGCTGGAACGGCAGCACGATGCCGAGCAGGAACAGCACGTACATGCCGTAGCCGAGTCCGGTCCGGCGGCGGGCGATGAAGTACGCCGCGAACGATCCCACGGCGATCAGGAGCACCACGCTGGTGACGGTGATCACCGTGCTGTTCAGCAGGGCGGAACCGAACGACGCGCGGTCCCAGGCGTCGCCGAAGTTGCCGAACGTCGGTGACGTCGGCGGCGACAGCGGTGACGCCGCGATCTGCCGCGGGTCCTTGAGGGACAACGTCACCAACGCGTACACGGGGAACAGGAAAGCAAGCGCGACGGCGATCATCAACAACTCCAGCGCGAACGTCCGGAGTCCATAACGGAAACTCATCCGGCCGTCACCTCCCTTCCCCGCAGCATCTGCACTTGCACCAGTGAGATCGCCGACACGAACAGCGCCAGCACGAGCGCGATCGCCGTGGAGTACCCGTAGTTGCCGAACACGAACGCCTGCTTGTACAGCACGGTCGACAGCGTCTCGCTCGCGTAGCCCGGCCCGCCGTTCGTCGCCGCGTACACCTGGTCGAACAGCTTCAACCCGCCGATGGTCGAGAGCATCACGTTGACGGTCACGGCCGGGGCGAGCAGCGGCCACGTCACGTGGCGGAACCGCTGCCAGCGCCCCGCGCCGTCGATCATCGCGGCCTCGTGCAGGTTGTCCGGCACGGACGCCAGACCGGCCAGGAAGATCACCATCGAATAGCCGGCGAACTGCCACACGACCATGAACGCCACCGACCACAGCGCGAGATCCGGGTCGCCGAGCCAGTCCTGCCGCCAGCTCCCGAGGCCGATCGCGCCGAGCAACCCGTTCAGCCCCTCGCCGGGTTTCGGGTTGTACACGTACTTCCACAGGAACGCGACCATTACCGGGCTGACGACCGCGGGCGCGAAGAAGATCACGCGCAGCAGTGCCCGCGACTTGATGTGAGTGTGCACCCCGAGCGCGAGCAACAGCCCGATCCCGTTCTGCACCACCACGATCGCGATCGTCAGCAGCAGCGTGTTGACGACCGAGCCTCTCGCCGCGTCGTCGTCCCACAGCTTGGTGAAGTTGTCGAACCCGACGAACGACCAGTCGCCGATCCCGGTCCAGTCGGTGAACGCGTAGACGACGCCGGTGCCGGTCGGGTAGAGCACGACCACCGCGTAGACGAGCAGCGCGGGTACCGCGAACCACCAGGGTGGCATCATGAACCGGCGTGTCCTCCCGCTCACCCGGTCAGCCCTTCCGGTAGGTGTCGTCGAGCTTCTTGAGCGCCTCGGGAACCGTGGTCTTGCCCCCGAGGAGCTCCTGCACGGCCGCGAAGTGCGCGGGCTGCACCTCGGCGTTCGGCCACGCCTGGTCCATGAACGGCACCGCCTTGTCGTTCTTCAGGAAGGGCAGGAACGAGTCGAGCGCCGGATCGATCTTGGAGCTCGAGTCCTGCACCAGCGGCACGCAGGCGACCGCCTCGGCCCACGCGTTGATGTTCTTCTGCTCGCCGAGGAACTCGATGAACGCCTTGGCCTGGTCCTGTTTCTTGCCGCGCGCGCTGACACCGAGTCCCACGACGATGCCGGCCGGGATCCACCCGCCGTCGGCGGTGTCCCCGCCGGGTACCGGGAACATCGACAGGTCGTCGGCGTTCTTGGCGGCCTTGCGGAAGTCCGGCAGCACGGCCGACACCTGGATCGCCATGCCGGCTTCACCGGTCGCGACCATGGACGTCTGCTGCTCGAACGTCGTGCCGTTCGGGTTGGCGTTGAAGTAACCGCGCTTCTGCAGGTCCAGGTACATCTCGAAGGCGTCGGCCCATCCGGAGCCGGCGAAGCTGGCCTGGCCGCCGGCCATCTTCTTGTCGAAGTCCGGGTCCTTGGCATACACGGTGGACGGCACGAGCGCGTAGGTGATCAGCTGCGTGATCCACGGGGTCTGCGCGCCGAGCGCGATCGGGATCTTGCCCGACTGCTTGATCTTTTCGCAGACCGTGAGGAACTCCGGCCAGGTGGTGGGCATCGCGGTGACACCCGCGTCGGTGAAGACCTTCTTGTTGTAGATCGCGCCGATCACGCTCGCGCCGGCGGAGTAGAAGTAGGTCTTGCCGTCGCTTTGGAACGCGGGCTTGAAGTTGTCCGGGATCTTCTTCGTCCACTCCTGGTCCGACAGGTCGGCGAGCAGGTTGGCCTTGGCGATCTGCGCCATGCTCATCGCGCTGCCGTTGCCCGGGAACACGACGTGGATGTCGGGCGCGTTGCCGGCGCCGAGCTGCGTGCGCACCGACGTCTGCACCTGGTCGGTGGGCGCGTAGGAGGTGCTGAACTTCACCTTGCCGTAGGCCTTGGTGAGCTCGTCGAGCGCCTTCTGCTGGTCGGCGACGCCGACGAGCCGCAGGGGGTCGTCACCACTGCCCGACCCGCCGCACGCGGTGAGCGCCGCCATGGCGGCCACGCCGCCGGTGAGCACGAGGAATCCGCGCCGGCTCAGGTTGTCGATTGTCATGGTTTTCTCCTGGGGTGGTGACGCTGCCGCGGTGAAAGGGAAGTCCCGAAGTGAGCCGGCAGACGAGCGTGCCGGGCTCGACGTGAATGACCCGGACGCCGGCGGGCACCCCGGTACGACCACTCGCCGGCCGAGCCGGGCACGTGGTGGGTGAACGAGTTCATGGCCGCTACCCGGAGGCCGTCTTCCTCCGTGTCGCCGTCTCGACGCTCCCAGATCGTGGTCGCGTTGCGCCGCAACGGGTACAGCCACGACGGCGGCGGTCCTGCGCGGCCGGGCGTGCGCGAGTTCAGGGTGGCCGTGCTGGTCGAGCACGGGCGCGGTGAGCGAGCTGCCGAGGAACCCCGCGCCAGGACAGGCCGTACGGGGCCCGCGTCGCGGTGAGGTCGTCGGTCATGCCGCTCCGATCACATGTCAACGATGAGATGTGAAGTTAACACCAATGAGTGTTACGTGGAGCGTAGAGAGCGGGATTGAAACGTGTCAAGAAGTGGTGGCGACCTCGTAGGCGACCTTGTGCTCGTCCAGCTCACGAAGCGCCTCCGCGTCCGCGCCGTCGTCGACGACGACCCGCTCGAACGCCTCCAGCGGCGCGACCCGGTGCAGCGCGACCCGGCCGAGCTTGGTGTGGTCGATGAGCAGGATGTTTCGGCTGGCCGCGGCGAGCATGGCCCGCTTGACCGAGACGATGTGCTGCTCCTGGTGGTAGGCGAACCCGGCGGAGACGGCGGAGGTGGAGACGAAGCAGAGGTCCACCCGGAACGACTCGATCGCGTCGACGCAGGACACGCCGAGGAAGGAGTCGTGGAGGGGGTCGTAGTCGCCGCCGAGGGCCATGAGGCGGATGTCGCGCTCGCGGGCCAGCAGGTTCATGGCCTCGAGGAAGTTGGTGACGACGGTGAGCGGCGTGATCCCGACCAGGCGGCGCGCGAGCGCCAGCGCGGTCGTGGAGTCGTCGAGCATGACCGCCATCCCGGGCTCGACCAGCGCGGCGGCCCGCTCGGCGATGGCGTCCTTGGCGTGCTGCATGGACTTCATGCGGTAGGCGACGTTGCTCTCGAAGACCCCGGACGGCTGCGCGGTGACCCCGCCGCGGTACTTGCGCACGATCCCCTGGCGTTCGAGCTCGTCGAGATCGCGGTGGATGGTCATGAGGCTGACGCGGAACTGCTCCGCCAGTTCGGCGGCGCTCACCGAGCCGGCGGACAGCACGTGGTCGGCGACTGCCTTCCGCCGCCAGTCCGGCCCGCGACGGGTGCCGTGGTCCTCGGTCATGCGCCTCTTAACATTTTTCGCGTCAACATCACACAGCCTGTAACAATCCGGGCACCCAGGTCAAGAGTCGAACGAGCCCGAGCACCCCGGAGATCCGCTGACCAGCGTAGACCCCGGCGATGGATGAGATGCCCCCGAGCATCGGCCCCAGCGTGGTGAGCACGGTGACCGTGAGCTGGGGCCGGCCGCAGGCCGCAGCAGACCCGTCCTACCGCCGTTTTGCCCCCCGCCGCGGTTCTCGTCGGCCACTCACCCCTCGAGCAGCTCAGGTCACCTTGATGACGACCTTGCCCGAGGTGTGACCGCTCTCGACGGTGGCGAGAGCGGCCGGGGCGTCGGACAACGGGTGGACCGCCGTGATCGACGGTGCGAGGACTCCGTCGAGCGCCAGCTGGGCGGCGCGCTCCAGATTCTCGCGGTCGATGCGGCGCTCGACGAAACGGCCGCCGATGTCGGAGACGGACTGATCGCCCACGGCGATGACGTCGCGGGGGTCCCGCGCCAGCGGGGCGACCGTCCGCAGCGAGGGGCCGCCGACCAGGTCGACGATCCCGTCGAAGCCGCCGGGAACCAGCTCACGAGCCGCGCTGACGACGTCCCCGGCGGTGTAGTCGACGAATCGGACCCCCACGGTCTCGGCCGGCTCACGTTTGGCGGCGCTGCCGGTGCCGACCACGCGCAGCTCGCGCGCCGCGGCCAGCCGGGCGACCGCGAGGCCGACCCCTCCCCCGACGCCGTTCACCAGGATCGTGGCACCGGCCCGCAGGCCCAGCTGGTCGAGCGCGTCCACCGCGGTCGTCCCGGCCACCGGCAGCGTCGCCGCCACGGTCGCGGACAGTCCCGCCGGGATGCGCGCGGTGTTCGGCGCGGACAGCACCGTCGTCTCGGCGTAGGTGCCGCCGCCGGTGAGCGCGAAGCCGAAGACCGCATCCCCCACCTCGATCCCGTCGACGTCCTCCCCCCGCGCGAGAACGGTTCCAGCCGCTTCCATGCCCAGCACTCGCGGGAACGGCCGGCCGCCGTCGAGCCCGGGGACCAGACCCGAGCGCAGAAGGTGATCCAGGGGATTCACCCCGGCGACGTCGACCCGGATCAGCACCTCACCGCGACCGGGAACGGGATCGAGGCGGTCGAAGAACTCCTGCACTTCGGGCCCGCCGTGCCTGCCGAAACCCCATGCCTGTCCCATTTTCCGCGCCTTCCGGTGACCGGCCCGGTCGTTCCGGGCCCTGCGGTCATGCTGACCGCTGACACCGGTGTCAGGGGCAACCGGCTGAGGCGCGGGTCACACCCTCAGGCCAGCTGCGCCCGGTGCCGGCTGTTGGCGTCGAGCAGCACGTCGAGCGCGTCGCGGGTCTCGGTCAGGTGCGCGATCTCCGCGTCGATCCGGTCGCGCTCGCGCTTCATCGTCGCGAACGCGAACTCGACGACGCCCTGGTCGCCGGGAGTCTCGACGCACGGCAACACCATCGCGATCACCCGGCTGGACAGCCCCGCCTCGAACAGCTGCCGGATGAGCGACACACGCTCGACCTCGGCGTCGGAGTAGTGCCGCTGCCCGGCGTTGGAGCGGGTGCTGGTCAACAGGCCCTGCGCCTCGTAGTACCGCAGGGAGCGCGGACTCACGCCGGTGCGCCGGGACAACTCGCCGATCCTCATGCTCAGAAGCTACGCCCGCGTGACCAGCTTCTCGAGGGAACCTACCCGGCTCACGGGCCAAGCCACGCCAGGTGGCGCCGGAGATCGACCAGTACGTCGGCGGCCTTCTCACACGTCGATTCACGACGACGATGCCGGGTCGAAAGGGGCTCTCACAGTACCCGGATCACCAGGGTCTCCCAGATGTCCAAGGCGCCTGCCAACCTATTTTCGAGTCGGCTCCCGGCCACACATGCTTCCACGACATAAGGAACGAAGACCCATGGCGGACAACCAGTTCACCACGCACGCAGACCTTTTCGATCTGAGGGGGAAGTACGCACTTGTCACTGGCGGCACCAGGGGCATTGGGATGATGATAGCGCGCGGCCTTCTGCAGGCGGGCGCCCGCGTCGTCATCAGCTCACGCAACGCGGACACGTGCGCGGAGGCACAGCGTCTACTGTCCGAATTCGGCGACGTTCGAGCAATCCCCGCCGACCTGTCCAGGCATGACGAATGTCAGCGCCTCGCTGATCTTGTCAAAGCCGACTCGGAACGCCTGGACATCCTCGTCAACAACGCGGGAGCGATGTGGCGCGAGCCGCTGGAGACGTTCCCGGACGAGGCCTGGGACGCAGTGATCGACCTCAACCTCAAGTCGCCGTTCTGGCTGGTGCAGGCGCTGCTCCCCGCACTTCGCGGGGCGGGCACCGCCGATGATCCCGCGCGGATCATCAACATCGGCAGTATCGCCGCCATCCACGTCGCCGAGGCGCCCAACTACTCGTACGCCGGCAGCAAAGCGGCACTCCATCAACTCACCAGAGTTCTCGCCAGGGAACTGGGCCCACAGCACGTCACGGTGAACGCGGTGGCCCCAGGACCGTTCCCGTCGCAGATGATGGCGGCCACGCTCGATGCCATCGGCGACACGATCGCGGCGAAGGCCCCTCTGCGCCGGCTCGGCCGCGACGACGACATGGCAGGTATCGCCGTGTTCCTCGCCGGCCGGGCCGGGTCCTACCTCACGGGCACCATCATCCCGATCGACGGCGGCATCGCCACGACCGCAACAGGTACCTAGGCGTCGGGGGGTACCCGCAGAACCTCCCTCCGCCTGCGGACAGGGCCTACAGTGAAGGAGTGGCCATGATCGATCTGCGCACCGAGATCAAGGAATTCCTGAGCTCGCGTCGCGCGCGGATCGCGCCCGAGCGGGCCGGACTGCCCGCCTACGGCGGCAACCGCCGGGTCAAGGGTCTGCGTCGCGAAGAGGTAGCTCTGCTGGCAGGGGTATCGGTCGACTACTACGTGCGGATGGAGCGCGGCAGCCTCGCCGGCACCTCCGACGGGGTGCTCGACGCGTTGGCCTCCGCCTTGCACCTTGACGAGGCCGAGCGCGATCACCTGTTCCACCTTGCGCGGCAGTCCAGGGCGCCACGCCGCCGGCGACCCGCCGTGACGGTGCGTCCGGCGCTTCAGCAGGTGCTCGACGCCATCACCGATGCGCCGGCGTGGGTTTGCAACGGCCGTTATGACGTGCTGGCCACGAATCAACTCGCCCGCGCACTGTTTTCACCGGTGCTGGCCGAGACGCGACGACCGGCGAACACCGC
Source organism: Amycolatopsis sp. NPDC051128 (assembly GCF_040682715.1). NCBI lineage: Bacteria > Bacillati > Actinomycetota > Actinomycetes > Pseudonocardiales > Pseudonocardiaceae > Amycolatopsis > Amycolatopsis sp. NPDC051128. The sequence goes on from NZ_JBFBBN010000005.1 coordinate 77,316, forward strand.
GCGCTTCGTATATCTGGATCCCGAATCGGCAAGGACGTTCTTCGTCGACTACGACCGAATCGCCTGCGACGCGGCCGCGAAGCTACGCATGGAGGCGGGCCGCAATCCGCACGACGAGGAGCTGATCGCCCTGGTCGGTGAGTTGTCGACACGCAGTGAACTGTTCCGGCAGCGGTGGGCGTCTCAGGACGTCCGGCTCCACCGGTCCGGACGCAAGCGGATGCACCATCCGGTAGTGGGCCGGCTCGACCTGGACGTCGAGTCGATGGAGCTGCCCGCCGAACCCGGCCTGCACCTGACCGTCTACACCGCACCCGCCGGCACGGCGACCGCGGACGGTCTGGCCCTGTTGGCGTCGTGGGCGGCCAGCCAGGAGATCGGCGAGAGCGCCGAGCGACTCGGAGCGTGACAGGAGCAGCCCGGTCCACAGTGGACCAACCGGTCAGCAGCGCGACGCCTGGGCGCCGAGTTCCGCCTTCGGCGTCGCGGTCGCGAGCCCGGTCAGGGTGACCGGGATCCGGACGCAGTTGTTGCTCTCGTCGAGCTCGCGGAGCTTGTTCGCCGGATCGACCCTCGTCACCAGCACGTAGGTGCCGTCGGTCAGGGAGCTGACGTCGATCATCTGGTCGGGCAGCGCCCACCAGTACTCGTCCGACCAGCCGCGCGAAATGCCACTCTTGAACGCGTCGATCCCCGGCGGGGAAGCCGGTTCGGGGTAGAGGCAGCGCGGTGCGGGGAAACTCTGCGGGGCGTCGCCCTTCCTGCCCCACCACTCGATCTCGGAGTCGGCCATGCAGAATCCGTTCTTCTTTCCGGACGCGGCCGGGCCGCTCCCGGTCGGCGCCCCGGTGGCGTCCGCCGCCCACAGCTGGGACACCGAGAAGTCCTCGAAGTGGTAATGCTGGTGGATCGGGTGGTAGTGCATGACACCCACCGAGGGAATGTCGGTGAAGGTCCCGTCGGCGCGGTGGATGCGCTGCGAACCGACCACCTCGGGCGGTCGCTGGCCCGTGGGCATCGAGAACCGGACCTCGACCGGGCCGTCACCGACGTTGGCCATGGCCTGTCCGAACCGCAGGCAGCGCTTCGCGCCCTGGTCCTCGACCTCGCTGCGGAAGCACGACGCCCCCGGCGCGGCGATGTCGCCGCCGAACGGCGGCGGAGTGTCGAAAGTGACCAAGCGCTGCGGTAGGGCCTCGAGATCCGGCACGAGTTCCTGGGAACCGCGCCGCTCGACGGTCTCGTTCTCGGCAAGCCCTTCATAGCGGACGGACGGCGAGGCGGTCTCGGGCACGTACGGATTGGCGAAGACGTAGACGGTGTAGCGCGCGTCCGTCTTCGGCAGCCACACCGAACGGGCCGCGCCCAGCTGCGCGTCGGCGAGCGCGACCCGGCGGTTTCCGCGGTAGACGGCGAATCCCAGACTGTCGTCCGGGGTTGCCCCGACCGTCCGGATCGCCAGCTCGACCCCGCCCGGGGTGTTCCGCAGCCGGGCGGGCAGGCGGACCTCGACCTCGGCCCGGTCGCAGCCGTTCTGCCGGCATTCCGGGACGTCCCGGGTCCGCGGATCCTTCAGCAGCACCTGGCCGCGCCAGAACTCCGGCCGATCCGAACGAACGACGACACCGCGCTCACCGGCCACCGCCGGAGGCGCGATCAGGAGCAGAACCGACAGCAGCGTGACGAAGACCCGCATACCCCTCATCGGTCCAGCCTCCCGCGCCCGGACGGCGATGTCAGCCCCTAATCGGCCGGACAGCCGACGTGCCCACCTGCCAAGAACGCATCGGAAGTCCCCCCGGTTCGATCATCCTCGTCGGCCAGATTACCCCCAATGTCCGGTTACTCCCAGGCGCGCGCACTGCCGAAAGGAGCCCTGATCAGGCCGCCCGCCGCTGCCATTGCTGATTCGTCACGCTCGTGCACGGGTACTGTTTGACCGCCGCGCCGTCGGCCGTCGACGCGGAGACGACGTCCAGGCACTTACCGCTGTGGCGGGCCACCCACCGGACGTACCCGCCGCTGACGGCCTGGGCCTGCCACTGCTGGTTGGTGCCCGAAGCGCACGTCTCCTGCGCCGCCGCCGCGCCGTCCGCCGTCGAGCCGCCCGCGATGCCGAGGCACTTCCCGCTGTGCCGCGCGATCAGGTTGGCGTAGCCGTTGCCGAGGTCGAGCACGCTCCACTGCTGGTTCCAGCCGCCGTTGCACGTGTACTGGGTCAGCTGCACGCCGTCGCCCCGGGACGAACCCGGGATGTCGGCACACTTGCCGCTGTGGCGCGCCACCAAGGACTCGTACGCGCTCCCGGTGCCCGCACCCGTGACCACGCCGGTGGCCGTGTCGATGTTCACCTGCGGGGACCAGCTCATCGACATCGTGGTGGCGCTCGGGAAACTCAGCGGCAGCCAGACGTACCGCGACTCGTTGACGGGCCGCTGCCAGGCCCCGGCCCATCGATCACCCAGGTACAGGTACGAGGTCGCCTGCGAGCCCTGCACCGGGAGCACGTACGCGGTCTGGCTGCCGTAGCCGGTGGCGTCCCCGACATTCGTCAACCCGCTCCACGTGCCCGTGACGCTGGACGCCGTCGCGTACTTCTGCTGGTTCGGCTGCCAGCCCGTGGCACCCGAGGTGAGCAGGAAGTAGACGCCGTTCCGCTTGAACATCGCCGGCGCCTCGCGGTACGAGCCGGGCCACAGCGTCCGCACCAGCGCGGCGACGCCGGTGTAGTCGGCGGTGAGCCGGTACACGTTCAGATCGGCGTTCTCGCGGGCCGCAGAGGCCATGTACGCGGTTCCGTCGTCGTCCTTGAACAGCGTGATGTCACGCGACATGTGTGCGCCGAGCGGACGGAAGCTGCCGCGGTAGGTGTAGCCGCCGTCGACCGTGGACGAGGTGGCCACGGCCGCGCGCGCTTCGGCGTAGTCGTCACCGTTTTCCTTGTGCATCCACATCACGTACTGCCCGGTCGAGCTGCTGTAGATCACCTTCGGCCGCTCGATCTTCGCCCGGCCCAGCTCCGCCGCCGACGACTGCGTCAGCACGTCGTTGCGGAACTCCCACGTCTTCAGGTCGGTCGAGCGGTAGACCGAGACGGCCCGGAAGGTGTCGTCGGCGTTGCGGTTCTCGCCGAACCAGTAGTAGTACGCCCCCACCTTGAGCATTCCCCCGCCGTGGGCGTGCACGAGGGCGCCGGCCGGGTCGGCGAACTGGCTCCCGTTGGTCACCGTCACCGGCGCGGCGTGCGCACCGGGCGCGCCGAGCAGCAGAGTGACAAGCACGAGCAGGGACAAAACCGTGCCACGTCGTCGTAGCATGACGGCTCCTTCTCAACCGGTGTCAGTAGCCGACTCGGAAAGTCGCGTCCTGCTTGTCCACAGTGGAGGATGTGCTGCCCAGGGGATCGATCCGCAGCACATAGGCGTAGTGCCGGAGGTAGCGGTCCGGGAAGTTGTGCGAGCGGAACGAAGACCAGCTCGAGTCGGCGAGACCCGGCGTCTGGTGGAAGGTGGCGTTCGCCTTGAACGTCGCCGAGCCGTCGTCGGCCGCGAGGCGCATTTCGTAGTTGCTGTGCCGCAGGTACCGGCCGGGGTAGTTGACGGACTCGAACGACACGCCGGCCGAGTCGGCCAAGCCGGGCACCAGTTTCCAGAGCTGGTCCTGGTACGGGTCGAACGGATAGGCGTCGATGCGGCCCACGGAGTCCGCGTGCCGGACGTAGCGGTCCGGGAAGTTGTAGGACTTCAGCCGCCGCCACGCCGGGGCACCCCACCGGTCGACCAGGGCGGACCGCTCCGCGGCCGTGATCGGCGTGATGCCGGGGTGCTTGGAGTTCAACGGCTGGGTGTAGGCGCGGTCGCTCAGCAGCGTCCAGTTCCCGGCGGCCACGTCGGTGGTTTGCCAGCAGAAGAACCGGCCGTTGGGGCTCCAGGTGTCGCCCCACAGGTACCAGCGGCTCCCCGACGGCGCCGGGACGATCTGCGGCGCCTCGACGCCCCGTCCCGGTGAGATCCCGGTCTTGTAGGTGGTGAAACCGCCGGGGGCGAGGGAGCCGGAGCGCTGGCCGACCAGGGTGCTGTTCGTGTTGTTCTTGACGTACAGGTAGTTGACGCCGCCGATGACGGCCATCGTCCCGTCGATCGTCGCGTGGCCGGGGTCGAAGAACACCTGCGGCGCGCTGACCGTCGCGAAGTCGGTCGTGTAGTTGACCATGATGACGTCGTGGCCGCCGTACGCCGCCGAGTAGATGATCGCGTACTGGTTGCGCGAAGGGTCCCAGAACGCCTCGGGCGCCCAGCTGTGCGTGGCCATCGAGTGCAGCTTGACCCGGCGGTAGCCGGTGAACCCGCGCAGGTCCGCCGAATCCCAGACGTGGACGTACTGGTTCTGCAGCGACCAGTCGGTGCCCTTGAGATCGGTCGCGAGCACGACGAATCGGCCGTCCTGCTTGCGCAGCACGAAGGGGTCACGCAGCCCGCCGGTGCCGGCCGTCGGCGTCACCACCGGGTTGTTCTGGTTGAGCGGCATCCAGTCGAGGCCGTCCGCGCTGACCGCCAGGTGCAGCCCGTAGTCGGCGCCCGTCATGGACGGCGACTCGGTGAAGTACGCCATCACGTAGCCACCGGCGGCAGCCTGGGCGCGCGCCGAGGCTGCGCTGCCGAGCACGCCGGCGACCGCGGCGGCCGCCGTGCCCGCCATCAGTCCGCGTCGACTGATCATCGTCCACCCACCTCATCGTCGAGTGCCGGGCACGGAGAAATTGTTAGCGCTAACACGCCGTCGATAGTGTAGGGGAACCACGCCACGCGGTGTCAAGGGTCCGATCGTCGGAAGGTCGGACACCACCGACGACATCCAGATCAATTCCCGGAGAAGGGAGCGCTACCGCGAACCTCTTCATAAATCGAAAGGAAAGTGCGCCCACGCGTTATCGGGTAGCGCTTTCCACCGACCGTCCTTGCGTCGCCGGCAACGGTTCGGCAAGATCGTCGTCACTCGTCCCCGGCGATGAACACCGGACGGGGGCCGGGGAGTCGCCCCACCACGAGAGGCGTGATTCGCTTGAGAAGATCCGCAGTGACCGCGTTCGCCGCCGCGATTGCCCTTGCGGCGTCACCTGCCACGGCAGCCGGGCACGACAACACCGTGTTCCGGGAGAACTTCGATCGCCTGCCCGTCGGCCCGGTCACCCAAGGCCACGGCTGGACCACCGACGCCGCCGGCGGCACCCTGGCCATCGAACCGAGCAGGACCGGACACGGCCGGGAACTGCACATCCGCACCGCCGGCAACGGCCGCGCCTTCCTCGTGATCCCGGCGCCGGCCGCTTCCGGCAACAGTTTCTGGGTTCGCGCGCGCCTCCGGGTGGCGGAATTCCCCACCGCCCCGGACTGGGCCCACTGGACCATCGCCGAAGCCTCCGGTTCCGGCTCCCCGACCCTGGTCCGCCCGCTCGGCGGCCAGTACGTGCCCAGCTCCGGCGCGAACTTCTTCGGCGTGGGATCGGACCTGGGCCCCACCGGCGACTGGACCGCCTGGCAGACCTCCGCCCCCGCCGTCGCCGGGAAGTGGCGCTGCGTCGAGTTCCACCTCGACGCGACCGACAACCGGGTCACGGTGTACCTGGACGGCGTCGAACAGACCGCCCTCACCGTCTCGACGAAGCAACACGGCGGAGCCCCGGGCGACTTTCTCTTCCCCGACTTCACGACCCTCAAGCTGGGCTGGCAGCTCTACCAGCCCAACCCGGCCCCGTCCTCCTACGACGTCCGGCTCGACGACCTGGCCGTGAGCCCCCATCGCCTCGGCTCGCACTGAGCCGGCAACTCAGAAGAGCATCGGCTGGGCGGGTTCCTCCGGCGGCTGCCCCCGCCGGCCGTTGAGGGCGAACTTGTCCTCGATCGTCTCGTCCGGATCCGGGAAGCCGTACTTCGCGATCAGGGGGCGGATCCGGGCCCCGACCTCGTGGCGGTAGGGACGCAACGTCTCCGAGCCCGACGAATACAGCGTCGTGTAGTCCGCGACCAGCTCCGGGTGCGCCCGGCGCAGCCAGGCGAAGAAGACGTCCTTCACCCCGCTCGACAGATACAGCGGGTGGTACAGCACGCTCGTCGCCCCGGCCGTGGCCACCGCCGCGACCAGTTTTTCCAGCTGTGCAGGCGAATCCGTCAGCCGCGGGAGGATCGGGGACAGGAACACCGTGCAGTCGAGCCCCGCGTCGCGGATCGCCCGGACCGTGGCGAGGCGCGCGGTCGTGGTCGCCGTGCCGAATTCCACCGACTGCTGGAGCTCCTCGTCCAGGATCGAGATCGACAGTCCCAGGTGCACCGTCGTCGCCCGGCTCGCCTTCACCAGGCTCGCCAGATCGCGGCGGATCATCGTGCCCTTCGTCAGGATCGAGAACGGGACGCGGTGGCCCGCCAGCGCGTCGATGATCCCGGGCATCAGCGCGTACCGGCCCTCCGCGCGCTGGTAGACGTCGGTGTTCGTGCCGAATGCCACGCGCGGCGGCAGTTTCCGCTTGCGCGCGAGTTCGGCGCGCAGCACCTCGACGATGTTCGTCTTGACGATGATCTCGTTGTCGAAGTCGCCGGCGATGTTCAGGCCGAGCCGGGTGTGGGTGTTGCGGGCGAAGCAGTACTGACACGCATGCGTGCAGCCGCGGTACGGGTTGATCGTGTACTCGCCGGGCAGCATGCGGGCGTCCGCCGGCACGTGGTTCAAGGCGCTCTTCGCGAGGACCTCATGGAAGGTCACGTCCCGGAATTCCGGTGTCCGGACACTTCTCACGAATCCGGTCAGGCGAGCCAGGCCCGGCAGTGTCCCGGCGTCGACCCGATCCGTGCGCTGGCCGCTCCAGCGCATTGCGTCTTCGTTCACCGGCCGAGCATGCCCGACCCGCGAACAGCGGGCTAGAGCGCTTCTCCCCACTGCCCCGGCCCGGAAACGTGCCGCGGATCGGTGACCGTGTGGTAGCCGCCGTGCACGAAGACCAGCGCCGGGGCGTGCCGGTCGTGCCCGGTGGCCAGGACTTCTCCGACGACCAGCGTGTGGTCGCCGAGGTCGAACCGGTCAGCAAGGGCGCACTCCAGCCAGCTCGCGCCGTCGAGCACGAGCGCCCCGGTCCGCTCTCCGGGTTTCGCTTCCAGGAGAGCAATTTCGGAGACGCGCGCGGCGCGCGGTCCGGCGAGCCGGCGGGCGAGCTCGCGCGCGCCCGCCGGCAGGATCGACACCACCCAGCGGCCGGTCGCCAGGAGGTCCGCGAGGAACGCCGACTCCTTCCGGAACGCCAGCGAAACGAGCGGTGGGTCGAGGGAGATCGAACCCAGCGAGTTGACGGTCACCGCGTCGTGCCGGCGGCCGTCAGGGGTGTCGCGATACGTGGTGGCGACGCACACCCCGGTGGCGAAGGTGCGCATCGCGCCGCGCAGGTCGGGTGACATGAGGGTGCTCCCGGGTGATCACACGGATTGGGCGAAACGGAAGAACCGGTCAGCGTCGTACCGGCGCTTGACTTCGGCGAGCCGGGTGGCGTTCGGACCGTAGTAGGCGCCACGCCAGTCGTCGAGATCGGGATCGGTGAAGTTGACGTAGGACGCGTCCGGTGCGAACTCCCCCGTTTCGGCGTGCAGGGCGTGCAGCCAGTCGAGGTTCGCCCGGACGACCGCGGGCGGATCGTCCTCGGCCCACGCCGTGTCGAGGCTGAGCAGGAACCGGGTGTCCCGGTGCGGGAACGCGGTGTCCGCCACCGGAACGCGGCCGATCGCCCCGCCCCAGGCGAACAGCGCGGCCCCGGCGCCGTCGGGATTGCCGCTGCCCGGCCACTTGTCGACGGCCCGGACGAGCGCCGCCAGTCCGGTGCCGTCGATCGCGTGCGGCGCGCACCGGGTGCGGACCGCGAACGCCCCGCCCTCGCTGGAGTGGTGCAGATACCGGGCGGCCGCCCAGAAGTCCCGGTCCTCGATGTCGGCGCGGTCGGGTGCCGCGACGGCGAAGACCGGGGCCAGCAGCTCGCGCAGCTCCTCGGCCGGGCCGAGGTGGCGCCCCACCACGGAGACCACGCCGTCCGCACCGGCCGAGCGGGCGATGCCGATCCGGGCGGAGAACTCCTCCGGCGCCGTCAGCATGATCTCCTGCATCGTGGCCAGCACCTCGACCGCGTGCGGCCACGACCAGAGCACGAGGCACGTCGACCCGGCCGGGGCCGGCCGCGCCTGGAAGGTGAAGCTGGTGTTGACGCCGAAGTTGCCGCCCCCGCCACCCCGGCAGGCCCAGAACAGGTCGGGGTGCTCCGTCGCCGAGGCCGTGACGACCCGCCCGTCGGCAAGCACGACGTCGGTCGAGACGAGCGCGTCGCACGTCAGGCCGTGCGCGCGGGAGATCGTCGTGACGCCGCCGCCGAGGGTCAGGCCGCCGATGCCGACGGTGTCGGAGTTGCCGAGCGGGAAGGTCAGGTCCCACGGCCGCAACGCCGTATAGAGCGCCTTCATCGGCGTCCCGCCGCCGACGGTGACCCGCCCGCTGTCACGGTCGACGCGGATCCCGGACAGCCGCCGCAGGTCGAGCACCAGGCCCGTGCCCGCCGAATGACCGGCGTAGCTGTGCCCGCCGCCGCGGGCCACCAGGGGCACCGACTCCGCCCTGGCCCACTCGACGGCGCGGGCGACGTCACCCGCGTGGGCGGCCGAGAGCACCGCCGCGGGGCGGGTGCCGGCGAACCGCCGGTTCACCGGCGCCGTGGCTTCGGTGAAGCCGGGGTCGCCGTTGAGCCGGAGGTCGCCGTCCACCAGGCCGCGCAGCCCTCCCCACGCGGTCATCGCGCCACTCCCGTGAGTTCGACGGCGGGGATCTCTTCGAGGTAGGAGACGCCGGTGGCGGCGTGGTCCCCGTAGCGTTCCCAGACCTCGCGCAGCACGAGGGTGCCGCCGTGCCACTGCGGGGTGTTGGTGCTGTGCCCGGCGATCACCTCGCCACTGCCGAGCACCATCGTGTAGGCCAGCCGCAGGACGCCCGCGGCGTCGCAGGTGCCGGTCACGGTGCCGCGCCGGACGTGCCCGCCCTCGAACTCGGCCCACACGAGGTTTCCCCGCTGGTGGTACTCCGCGTACGTGTCGTCGCCGCCGCCCAGCGCGCGGAACCGGCGGCCGTCGTAGTGGATGCTCATTCGTCCACGTCCAGGAGTCCGGCCGGCATGGCCAGGGTGGTGCCGGCGGGCGGCGGCTCGACCTCTTCGGCGGCCACCTCGACCAGCGAGGCCGCGTGCGCCAGCCGGCTCAGGCAGGTCTCGGCGTCCGGCGCCTTGCACACGACGAAGGAGTGGCGGGCGATGTACCCGCCGGGCGGCAGCCGCAGCGTGGTCCCCGGCGTGACCATGGGAGACGCGGTGATCAGTCCCGGGGCGTCCCACGGCACGTCGACCGAGTGCACGACACAGTCGTGGTCCGGGTAGCCGAACCGGATGCCGGCGACACCGGACCGGGTCGGGGCGACGTCCGGGCGGTGCCCGGTGGCGACGTCGAACAGCACGCTGCCGGGGTCGATCCCGGTCGCGGTCTTGCCGAGGAAGGGGATGAGGTCCCCGCCGAGCCTGCCGTTGACTTCGATGATCACCGGGCCGTGTGCGGTCAGCCGGACCTCGGTGTGGGTGATCCCGTTCTCGATGCCGAGCACCCGGTGGGCCCTGGTCAACACGCTCAGCAGCTCTTCGTCGGCCAGCAGCGGGTCGGCGGCGTCGACGAGATGACCGGTCTCCTCGAAGAACGGCGGCAGGCCGGTGCTCTTGCGGGCGACGAACATCGGCAGGTACTCGCCCTTGTGGACGGCGCCGTCGATGCTGATCTCGGGACCGTCGGCGAAGCCTTCGATGATCGCGCCGCCGCGGTAGGGCTCGTCGCCGACGAGGCTGGCCTCGTGGGCGACGCGGTAGGCGGCTTCGAGCTCCTTCTCGTCCCGTGCCAGGGAAACGCCCATGCTGGCGCCGAGGGCGCGGGGTTTGACGATCACCGGGTAGCCGATGCGGGCCGCGGCCGTGCGTGCGTCGGCGAGGTCCGCGGCCAGGTGGAAGCCGGGCTGCGGCAGACCGGCTTCGGTGAGCCGGACCCGGCAGCTGTGCTTGTCGCGGCAGCCGTGCACGCCGGGAATGCTCAGGCCCGGCACGCCGAACTCGGCCGCCAGCTCGGCCGCCGGCATGACCAGCGGCTCGTCCCAGCACAGCACCCCGGTGACGGTGTACTGACTCGCCAGCTCACGAGCGGTTTCGGCGAGCAGGGCGTGGTCGAAGACGTTGACCACGGTGATGTCGTCGAAGTACTCGTGCTGCCAGGTCGGCTTGAGGTTGTTGATCAGCACGAGCCGCAGTCCCGCTTCGCGGGCCCGGTCGGCCACGGCGCGGACGAGGTATTCGCGGTAGAGCTTGAGGCCGCTGCCGATGACGAGCAGGGCACCCGGTTCGGTCGAGGTCATTTCGGGAAAGTCCTCCGGTCGGATGGTGGGGTCAGGGAGGTCAGGCGACGGCGACGGCCTGGCCGGAGAGCTCGGCGACGACCGCGTCCGCGGCCGGCGGCGCCGTGCGGAAGCCGTCGCCGCCGCCGGCCGGCCGGGCCCACACGGTGGGTCCGACGCGGACGAAGCCGGTGCCGTCGCCGTCCGCGGTGGCGTAGTGGCAGTGCTTCACCCGCACGACGTCGTATCCGTCCACATCGGACACGACGCCGGCCGCGAGCACGCGTGCGGCCCAGCCGGCGTCGTCGTCGGGGCCGGACAAGGTGGTCACTTCGCGCCGCACGGCGTCCGTGCTGATCTTGAGCAGGGTGCCCGCCACGGAAGGCAGCAGCCACGCTCGCCCGTCGGCGCCGAGCCCGCCCGCCGTGGGCGTCGCTGCCCACGCGTGGGCGAGCGCGGCGGGCGGCCGCAGGTACACCATCGTCTGGCGGTGCAGCACCACCGGCCGGTCGACCAGCGCGCCCGTCCACGGCCCGGCGGCGACGAGCACGACGTCGCCGGTCTCGGCCGTGCCGTCGGCCAGCCGGACCCGGCCGCGGTCCGGGTCCACGCCGACGGCCTCCCGGCCGGGCCGCAGCTCGGCGCCGGGGTGGTGCCGCAGCCAGCGGGCCGCCGCGTTCAGCACCCGGTCGGCGAGCAGCGTCCCGGCGTGCGGTTCGAGCACCGCGCCGCTGCCCCGGGGGAACCCGACGAGCGGATAGGCGGACGGGTGCACGATCCGCAGCGGCACGCCGGCGGCCGAGGCCGTGGCCACGGCCTCGGGTACCCGCCCGGTTGGCAGGGCCTGCAGAACCCCGCTCCGCCGGTAGAGGCCGGCACCCGGCAGGTGGTCGCACAGCAGCGCGTCCAGTTCGCGCCACCGGCGGTCCAGCTCGGCCGCCCGGCGCGTGGCCGCCTGGTCACCGACGACGAGGGCCCGCAGTGCCCGGTGCTGGTCGAACGACGTGGCGCCCGGGTGCGGCACCGGACCGCGTTCGAGCAGCACCACGTGGTGCCCGGCCTGCACACACCGGATCGCGGCGAGCAGTCCGGTGATGCCGCCACCGACCACCACGACACGCAGGCCGCCCTGCCGGGTCCCGGCGCTCATTGCCCGGCCTCCGCCGAGTGCAGGCGGGGCAGCGTGGCCGGCGTGAACGACGTCGCGTCGGCTCCGGCGTCGTCGCCGAGGACCTGCGCCGCCAGGTCGATCAGGATCGGCGCGGCACCGCGCAGCAGCCGGTCGACCTCGAAGCAGAAGTCCCCGGCGTCGGCCCCGGTCACCTCTCGGCGCTCGAGCCGGGCCAGCTGGTCGGTGATCGTCTCCGCCGCCCGGTTCAGGCTGAACCCGGGCAGCTCGTACGACGCGGCGAACCGCTCGGCCATCCGGGCCGCGCCGCGCCGTGAACGTTCCGACACCGGCAGCGGACCCAGCCCGACCCACCGGTTCACCTGGTCGGCGACCCGGTTCCACGGCTCGACGAGCCGCGCGGATGTGACCCGTGCCAGCGCGTCCCGGCTGAAACTGGTCCGCTGGTGCTCGGGGCTGGTCGCGGCCAGGTGGAACCGGATCAGGTCGCGCGGGACTTCCGCGGCCAGCTCCCGGCTCCACACCACGTGCCCGCGGCTGGTGGAGAACTTCCGGTTGTCCAGCTCGTAGAACTCGTTGGTGAGGTACCGCGTCGGCAGCTCGTAGTGGCCGTCGAACGCCAGCAGCATCGCCGGGCCGGCGATCGCGAACGGGTAGATGTTGTCGAACCCGAGGAAGTACACGATCTCCGAACCGGCCCCGGCGAGCCAGAGGGCGTCCTCGGTCCCTTCCGCGCGCCGCCGCGTCTCGGCGGACAACGCCGAGCAGTGCATGCTCCACGCCATCGGCTCGGCGTTGGGGTTGACGGTCTGCCCCGCGACCTCCGGGAAGGGCACCTTGATGCCCCACGAGATCGGGTAGGTCACCGGGAAGTCCGGCAGCGGCCGCGCCAGCATCTGCGCCATCGCCTGCGCCATGTGCGGCCGCAGGCCACTCGCGTGCCTCTCGAAGTGCGCACGCAGTTGCGAACGGTAGCGCTCGACCGGCAGCACCAGCACGTCGGCTTCGCGCAGCACCACCGGGTCCTCGGGGTCCAAAGTGGACCGGACGCCGAGCAGCTCCCCCGCCGCCACCAGCTGCCCGCAGCTCTCGCAGAGTCCCGCGCAGCCTTCGGCGAGGCATTCGGGGCAGCCGCCGGAGGCGAAGCCGTCCAAGAGGAACTGTCCCGTCCGCTCGGAGTACGGGAACTTCATCGTGCGCAGTTCCAGCTTGCCCGCCGAGTACAGCCTGCCGACGAAGTCGACGACCCACTTGGTGAACCGGTCGTCGTCGCCGGTGTAGCCGTCGATGCCGATGCCCATCGCGGCGAGGCTGGCTTCGATCTGCGCGGCCGACGTGGCGACCAGGTGCTCCGGGGTGACGCCGCGGCGGTGCGCGGTCGTGACCACGAACGTCGAGGTGTCCTGGAACCCGGTCCCCAGCAGCACTTCCCGGCCTTGCGCCCGGGCGAAGCGGGTGTGCACGTCGGCGGCCAGGAACGGGCCGGCGATGTGCCCGAGGTGCAGGTCCCCGTTCGCCGTGGGGGCCGGGGCGATGATCACGGTGCGGTTGCTCATGACAGACTCGCTTCGTGCCGGGCCGTGAACTGGGCCGACATCTCGGGGTCCCACCAGACGCCGTAGTACTCGAAGTCCTCGTCGCCGTCGTTGGTGACGCAGTGCGTCGAGCCGGGCGGCAGCCGGACGACGTCGCCGGCGGCGAACGGGCGCGGCTCGCCGTCGACGATCACGGTGGCGGCGCCGGCCACGGCGATGAAGATCTCGTATTCGTGGTGGGCGTGCGGGGTGGACGTGGTGTGGGGACGGAGGACGCACCAGGCGCCTTCGAACGGCGCGTTGAGCTCCGGCCAGGGCAGCAGGCGCTGCGAGTCGAGCCCGTACGCGCGCTCCAGGTGATCGCGGTCGAGCCGGTGGACGTCGATCATGCCGCCACCACCACGGACTTGCCGGAGGTCCGCTGGTCGTCCCGGCCGGCGGCCGTCCCGCGGCGGTCGACGATGTCGCCGGCGATTTCGGCCGACCGCTGGGCGAGCACGCTGATCAGCGAATCGGAGATGCCGTGCGTGGCCTCGTTGACACCCTGCAGGTACAGCGCGCCGGAGGCGCCCTCACCGAGGTCGACGCGGTACTGCCGGTTGACGGTGATCCCGTCCAGGCCGATCGCGTCGGCCAGGCCACGGACCATCGACGGCATCCGCGAGTCGAACCCGGTGCCCAGGAAGACCGCGTCGCAGCGCAGCTGCTCGACCCCGCCGCGCTTGAGGTCACGGACGTCGAGGACGACCTCCTCGCCGCCGTCGCGCAGAGCCTCCGTCCGGGCGCCGACGACCTCGGTGAGGCCGCGGATCGTGGAGACCGGCTCGCCGAGCATCTTCTGCCGGTAGATCATCGTGTAGAGCTCTTCGAGGAACGGCGCGGCGAGCCCGGCGTAGTTGGTCAGGTGCATCTCCGCCAGGACCTTCTCGCGGACGTCGTCGGCCATGGTGTAGAACTCGTCCACGAACGACGGGTAGAACAGCTCGTTGACGAACTTGCTGGTCTGGTAGTCCTTGAGCGCGATCGCGCGGATCAGCATCGTCGGGGACGAGCCCGGCGCGTGCTGGTGCAGGGCCATGAACATCTCCGCCGCGCTCTGCGCGCCGCCGACCACGACCGGCCGCAGGGGCTTGTCCGGGCGAGCCAGCGCGGCGGCACCGTCGACGCGGGTGCTGTACTCGGTGCTGTGCACCACCCGCTCGGCCGGCAGCCCGCGGAACACTTCCGGCACGTGGGCGTCCCGGCCGCCACCGACGACCAGGTCGCGGCACAGGATCGTGTCGCCGTCGGACAGGGGGACGGTGAAGCCGAGCACCTCGCCCGACTCGGAGTGGATCGGCAGCACCCGCTCGGCGCGGGCGTTGTAGCGCACCCGGACGTCCTCCAGCGAGTCGGCCACCCACTGCAGATACGCCGAAACCTGCCAGCGGTACGGGTTGAAGGTCCCGAGGTTGACGAACTCGTCGAGCTCACCACGCTCGTGCATGAAGTTGAGGAACGAGAACCGGCTGCGCGGGTTGCGCAGGGTCACCAGGTCCTTGACGTAGGACACCTGGCTGCGCGCCCACGGCAGCATCAGGTTGCGCTGCCACTTCACGTCCTCGTGCTGCTCCAGGATCATGGCGCTGCGGGCCAACCCGGACCGGCCGCACTCCTCGAGGGCCACGGCCAGCGCGAGGTTCGCCGGGCCGGCCCCGATCATCAGGACATCCACCTCGTGGACGGTCATGTCGTTCTCCGCTTTCTCTTCTCGGGGTGCGGCGCGCCGGATCGCGGCGCGCCGCACGGGGAGCTACTTGCTGACGGTCACGCTGAACAGGTCGAGCTCGCGGAACTGGGTGGGCTGGACGTTGTGCAGCCGGGTCGCCCAGGCCGCGGTGCCGGACTGCCACCAGATCGGGATGGTCGGCATGTCCTGCAGGACGAGCTTTTCCGCCTGCTGGTAGAGCGACTGGCCCTGCTTCTGCGAAGGTGCGGCGTCGGCCTGCTTGAGCAGTTCGTCGACCTTCGGGTTCGAGTACTGCCCGACGTTCGAGGCCGCACCGGTGCGGAACAGCGGGTTGAGGAAGTTCTCGATCGACGGGTAGTCCGCGACCCACGCCGAGCGGTAGATGCCCGTGACGGTCCGGTTGTTGAGCTGCTTGCGGAAGTCGCCGAGCGTGGTCTGCGGGGTGAACTTGCAGGTGCGGCCCACCGAGGCCTGGATCTGCTTGCAGATGACCTCCATCCACTCCTGGTTCCCGGAGTCGATGTTGGACGTCAGCTCGATGTCGCCCTGGAACCCGGACGCGTCGAACAGCTGCTTGGCCTTCTGCGGCTGGTAGGTGCACAGCTCGCCGCACTGGTTGTCGAGGTGGCCCTGGACGTTCGGGGCGACCAGGCCGTCGGCCGGCGTGCGGCCACCGTTGAAGACCCGCTGGATCAGCGCCTTCCGGTCGATCGCCATGGAGATCGCCTGGCGGAACTGGGGACTGGCGTAGCGCTTGTCGAACAGTGGGAACGCGATCGCCTGGTAGCCGAGGTAGGTGTAGGCCTTGCGCCGGTCCTCGGGCAGGTCCTTCTTGATCTTGCCGCCCTGGGTCGAGGTCCACGGCGTGAACGACAGGAAGTCGAGCTTGTTCGCGAGGACGTCGGCGTAGGCCTGGTCGAGGTCGGTGTAGAAGCGGAAGTCGACGCCGCCGATGTTCGGCTTCTGCTCGCCGGCGAAGCCGTCGAAACGCTTGACGAGCAGGTCCTTGCCGGCGGTGTAGGACGCGAACCGGAACGGCCCGTTGCCGACGGGGTGCGCCTCGAAAGCCTTGCGGTCGGCGAAGAAGCTCGCCGGCAGCGGGAAGAAGGCCGCGTAGCCGAGCTGGACGCCGAACTCGGAGAACGGCGCGTCGAGAGTCACGGTGAACGTCTTGTCGTCGACCAGCTTGAGGCCCGGCAGCTCCTTCGCCGCGGGCAGGCTCGCCGGCTGCTTGCCGTCCGCGGTCGCGTTGTTGACCTGGGCGAAGCCCTCGACGTGCGAGAAGTAGCTGGCGCCGGCCATCAGGTTGGGGGAATACGCCGTGTAGTTCCACGCGTCGACGAAGCTCTTCGCGGTGACCGGCGTGCCGTCGTGGAACGTCCAGCCCGGCTTGAGCTTGACGGTCCAGACCTTCGAATCGGCGGTGGTGACCGATTCGGCGACGGCGTTGCGCGGGGCGGCCGTCTTGGCGTCGTACTCGATCAGCCCGCGGAACAGCGTGCCCAGCACGCTGATCCCGCCGACCTCGGTGGTGTTGCCCGGCACGAGCGGGTTCGACGGTTCGGTTTCGCTGTAGCTGACCACCGCGTCACGGTCGATGTTCGCCGCGGCGGGCGCGGCGGCGCCGTCGGGGGACGGCTGGGCGGTGGTGCCGCCGGGGGTGCTGCACGCGCTGAGCGTCACGGCCAGCACGGCGGCCGCGCACACGGCGGCCCGGAGCTTTCTCATGGGTGTCTTCCTTCGGTGGGAGATGGGTCCGAGGTGGATCAGCGCCGGCTGGAGGTGATCCCCAGTGCGAGCGGGAACGCGGGCCGGCCGCCGAGCAGGTGGGCACCGGCGGTCTGCAGGATCCGGTCCTGCGCCACGATGTGCTGGCACATCGTGGTGGTGTCGCGCAGCCAGCGGTCCAGCGGCGAGGGCCGGTAGATCGCGGTGGTCTGCACCAGGTCGTAGAGGCGGGTGACGATCGAGCGGGCGGTCCGGAACGCGTGCCGCCGGGACAGCGGCAGCGCGGCCCGCTCGCGCGGGGTGAGGTCGTCGAGCGTGCCGCCCGCGGCGAGGACTTCGTGCTGGCGGCGCAGTGCTCCGTAGACGCCCTCCCGGGCGGCGGCGAAGTCGCCTTCGCAGTCGGCCAGGGTGGTCTGCGTGCGGTAGTCGTTCTCCCGCCCGGCGGCGACGGCGGTGTCCGTGGCGTGGTCGAGCGCGGCGCGGGCGACGCCGAGCGCGACGCCCGGCATGTTCCGCATGTGCACCTCGGGCTGGGCCAGCGGGCCCGCCCCGCCCCGGACGCGGCCGAAGGTCAGCGTGTGTTCGGCGGGCACGAACACGTCGGTGATCGTGTAGTCGCAGCTGCCGCTGCCCGCCAGGCCGGTGGTGTGCCAGGTGTCGATGACGTCGACGTCGGCCTTCGGCACCATGAGCAGGATCGAGTCGTGTGGTGACCCGTCGGCGCCGGGCTCGGGTTCGCCGTCGCGGTAGAGGAAGGCGCCGGAGACCACCCAGTCGGCGTGCGTGACTCCGCTGCCGAACTGCCAGCGACCGGTGAGCCGGTAGCCGCCGGGAACGATCTCCGCCCGGCCGTTGGGGAACAGCAGCCCGGCGGTCGCCATG
The DNA here is from genome assembly GCF_040682715.1 of Amycolatopsis sp. NPDC051128. NCBI lineage: Bacteria > Bacillati > Actinomycetota > Actinomycetes > Pseudonocardiales > Pseudonocardiaceae > Amycolatopsis > Amycolatopsis sp. NPDC051128. The sequence continues at coordinate 94,759 of NZ_JBFBBN010000005.1, forward strand.
TCCAGGCTGGGGAACATCTCGTCGGCGACGGCGGGATCCAGGAACGACGCGTAGAGCCCGGTGTCCGAACCGATCATGGCGCACCACCCGGCGCCGGCGTCGCCGTAGGAGAGGGCTTCGATCACCTCGGTCTGTTCGGCCGAGGTGAGTTCGGGCCCGCCGCGGTCACGGGCGAAGCCCATCCGGAAGACACCGGTTCCCCGCAGCAACTCGACCACGTCCGCGGGCAGCCGCCGGGTCCGCTCGATCTCTTCGGCGCGGTCGCGGAGCACTGGAGCGAGCGCCTGGGCTCGTGCGAGAATGTCCGCGGCGGTGCCGGGCGAGTGCACGGGCAACGGCTCGACAACGGTCATCACATCACTTCCTCGGGGTCTACTCGTGGATCGCGGAGTCGGTCCGACCGCGTGGAAGTGATTCAAGCCCGCGTTTTAATTGATGGAAACCGTTGACCATCAAGGAAAATCAACAGCGCGGAAAATGAAGTAGACAGCACCCGGAAAGCGAACAGGCCGCGACGGACCAGAGGTCTCGTCGCGGCCTGTTCGTTTTCGGGTACTGCGTGCGGCTCAGCCGGTCACGGCGCTGTTGACGGCACCGAAGTCGAGCCCGCCCTCCAGCGCGCCGTAGGTGCCGTGTTCGAGCAGCTCCGTCGCGGCGCGCCGGGCGACGGCGTAGGCGGACTGGGCGATCGCCGTGCCGACGCTGACGCGGCGGACGCCGATCGCTTCCAGTTCGGCGACGGTCGGGGCGCCCGGCCACACCATCACGTTGACCGGCAGCGGGCTCTCCTTGACCAAGGTGGCGAGCGTCTCCAGGTCGACCAGGCCCGGCACGAAGACGCTGTCCGCGCCCGCCTCCGCGTAGGCGCCGGCCCGGGACAGGACCTCGTCGAACCGGCCCGCGGCTTCGCCGATGCCGAACAGGTAGACGTCGGTGCGGATGTTGATCCACAGCTCGGGCAGCCCGGTCGCCGTCGCCGCTTCGCGGGCCGCGCGGACCCGCTCGGCCTGCGCCGGGATGTCGAACAGGGGCCCGCCGGGGGCCGTCGAGTCCTCCAGGTTGATCCCGACGGCACCGGCCTCGACGATCGCGCGGACGGTCGCCGCGACGTCCTCGGGAGCCGGCCCGTAGCCGCCCTCGATGTCGGCGGTCACGGGGACGTCGACCACCCGCACGATCCGGGCGACGAGCCCGGCCATCTCCTCGCGCGTCAGGCCGTGCCCGTCGGGCCGTCCCGCGGACCAGGCGACCCCGCCGCTGGTGGTGGCGATCGCCGGGGCGCCGGCCTGCGCGATGAGGGCGGCGCTGGCGGCGTCCCAGGCGTTCGGCAGCACCAGCGTGCGGTCGTCGTGCAGGGCACGCAGGTTTTCGGCGAGCCCTCGCTGGGCGCTGTCCATGGACATTCTCCTTGTTTCTTCGTTACTTCGGGTATCGGTCAGGCCACCAGCGCGGGTACGCCGGCGGCGATCAGGTGGGACGCGGCGAAGGCGCGCCACGGGTGCCATGCGTCCGCCAGCTGGACGCTGTCCTCGAGCACGTCGTTCGCGAGCAGCGTCGTGCAGATCGTCCGGTCGGCGCCGGGGAAGGCGTCCGCGTGGCCCAGCCGCAGCGCGATCTGCTGGGCGGCGCTCCCTCCGATGCCGGGTATCGCGGTCAGCGCGGCCGTGAAGTCGGCCAGGTTCGAGCCGGCATCGAGCAGAGTCTCGTCCTCGGCCACCGCGGCGGCGAACCCGCGCAGCGTCGCAGCGGTGGACGCCGGCAGCCCGGCGGCCACCAGGTCCGTCCGCGCCAGGGTGTCGGCCGAGGGGAAGAGGTGAGTCAGCCCGTGCTCGAGGCCGGGGACCGGCCGGCCCGCCGCCACGACCAGCGCGGCCAGCTGCCGCCGGACCCGCGCCCGGACGCTGTGCTGGCTCAGCACGGCTTCGACCGCGATCTCGAAGGCGCCCCAGGCGCCGGGCACCCGCACCCCCGGCCGCGCGCGCAGCAGCGGTCCCAGCACCCGGTCACCGGCGAGCGCGGCCTCGGCCGGCGCGGTGTCGGCGTCGACGCCGAACATCCTGCCGACCCGGTCGACGACGTGGATGAGGCCCTCCCAGAACGGCATGTGCGCGGTCAGCAGGAGGTGGTCGCCGCCCCCGAGTCGCACCTCCAGGACGCCGGCCTCGCCGTCGAGGCTGACCGTGCGCCGGTAGACGCCGTCGAGCACCGATTCCACGCCCGGCACCGCGCGCTCGGCCAGGTACGAGCTCAGCGCGTCCCAGTGCAGGGGCGGCGCGAACGGCAGCCGCATCATCAGCCCGCCGTCCGCGGCGAGCCGGTCGGCCCGGCGGCGGCGACTGCGCAGCTCGACCGGCGACGCGCGGAAGACCAGCTTCATGTCCCGGTTGAACTGGCGGAGGCTGCCGAACCCGGAGGCGAACGCCACGTCGGCGACGGTCAGGTCGGAGTCGTCGAGCAAGCGGCGTGCGAAGTGCGCACGCCGGGAGCGGGCGAGCTGGTCCGGCGTCACACCGAGGTGGTCGTGGAAGAGCCGGCGCAGGTGCCGCGGGGACACCGCCAGCCGCGCGCCGAGTGCCGCTTCGGTCCCGGTGTCCAGCGCCCCGGCGATGATCAGCTGCACCGCCCGGCAGACGAGCTCCGGCGCGTCGGCGCCGACCGGGCCGGCGATCCGGTACGGGCGGCAGCGCAGACACGCCCGGAACCCGGCCGCTTCCGCCTCGGCGGCCAGCTCGAAGGTCCGCACGTTCTCGGCGAGCGGCTTCGCCCCGCACCCGGGACGGCAGTAGATGCCCGTCGTGATCACGGCCGAAAAAGTCGTCATGGTCCAGGTGTAGGCGATCAGGCGCGGCCGGCGCCAGCCACATCCGGACATGTCGCACGCCACCGTAAGCGGGTAGCTCGATCGTGTCCGGATCTGACCGGACTCCGTCGCCGTCCCCCGGCAGAGTGGTCCCCGACCGGCGGCGCGCCGCACGCGCACCGCACTACAGAGAGGCGTTCCCATGCTGGCGAAGGTGTTCCCGATCCCCCTCAAGCCGGGCAAGCAGGCCGAGGCCGAGCAGCTCGTGCACGAGTTCGCGCCGCTCGGTCCCGGGCAGGAGGACGGCACTGTGTCCTTCCGCGTGTACCGCGACCCCGCCAAGCCGGACTACCTGCTGTTCGTCGAGCACTTCGCCGACCAGGCCGCCTACGACGCCCACACCGGCTCGGCCGCCTACCAGAAGCTGATCGCCGGTCAGTTCGCCGATCTGATCACCGAGTTCGTCGAAATCGACCACGAGCTGGTCGTCGGTCTCTGATTCGCGGAAACCGGCCGGATGCAGCAACCGCTGCGTCCGGCCGGGCGCGGGCAAGGCGAATTCCGCGACAACCTCGTCACTCTCCGAATGGTGACGCGGTCCGAATCACGCGAATTGGTTTTCCGGCGGGGACAACTCTGCCGGTCAACCGGCCAGACCGCTGCAATGAAGAAGCCGGCACTCGAATCACAGTGCGGCGTTCCCCATTCGCAAGCCACCTGGAGGCTCGGCCGTGACCCCGATCACCGTAAAACCCGCCGGCGTGCTGGCCGTCCTGCGCCGGACCCCGACACCCGTCCGCTACCTGCTCGGTGGTGTGCTGGTCAACCAGCTCGGCGCGTTCGTCCAGACGTTCATGGTGCTGTATCTGGTCTTCCGCGGCTTCTCCGCCGGACAGGCGGGCGTGGTCCTCGCCGCCTACAGCATCGGATCGATCCTCGGCGGCCTGGCCGGCGGGGAACTGGTCCACCGCATCGGCCCGCGGGCCACCATCGTCACCGCGATGGTCGGATCGGCCGCGATCCTGGCCGTCGTCCCGCTGTTCGGCCGCCCCGGGCTGCTCGTCCCGCTGAGCGTCGCGCTGCTGCTGGCCGGCCTCGCGACCCAGAGCTACCGGCCCGCGGCGGCCGTCCTGTTGAGCGAGCTGATGTCCGACGACGACCGTGTCATGGGCTTTTCGATGATGCGGATCGCCCTGAACCTCGGCGCGGCACTCAGCCCGCTGATCGCCGCGGGGCTGATCCTCGTCGACTGGAACCTCCTGCTGTGGTTCGACGCGGCCACCGCCCTGCTCTACGCGGGCTTGGCGATCCGGTTGCTGCCCGACCTGCGGGTCGAGCGCGAGACGACCACGGCGGCGCCGTCCCGGAGCGGCACCCGCGCCGCGTACTCGACGCTGCTGCGCGACGGGCGGTTCTGGTTCTTCCTGGCCTCGGTGCTGATCGGGTCGATCGTCTACGTCCAGTACACCGTCGCGCTGCCGCTCAAGATCAGTGCCGAAGGCCATTCGACCGGCCTCTACAGCGTCGTGCTCGTGACCGCGTCGGCCGTGCTCATCCTGTGCGAGCTGAAGATCACCTCCTACGTCACCCGCTGGCCGGGCCACGTCGCCGCCACGGCCGGGACCGTCCTGATGGGCCTCGGGGTCGCCGGCTTCGGCATCAGCGGCGGCTCGGCCGTCGCGCTGGTCGCGTGCACGGTGGTGTTCGTCTTCGGGATCATGATCAACGGGCCGACGATGTTCGCCTACCCCTCGACCTTCCCCTCGGCCGTCAAGGCGCGCTACATCAGTGCCCACCAGGCGACTTTCGGCCTGGGGATGGCACTCGGCCCGCTGTTCGGCGTCGCCACGTGGATCGCGCTGGGCAACGGGGTTTGGTGGCTGTGCGGCGGATTGGGCCTGGTGGCGGCGCTGTGTGCCCTGCTCGGCATGACGGCTCCCCGGCCCCGCGCCGCCACCGTCTGATCCCCATACCAACAGCGGCCGCCCGCCTCGCGCGGGCGGCCGTCGAGCATTCCCTCAATTCACCGGGACGACGTAAGAAACCACCAGCCATTGATCGACAAAGCGTGAGGAAAGTGCACGAACGGGCTAGCAGCACCGCCATGCAGCGGAAGAGAATGCGGCCCCCATCCGCGACGCTGAGTAGGTGAGGTGAGTGATTGAGGGGAGTGATTCAGATGGGAAGACCGGAAAAACCAGTCAACGCGTCCGGCGGCACCGCCACCCAGTTCGCTCGCGAATTGCGCGAGCTGCGCGCGCGGGCCGGAAACCCCACCTACCGGGAAATGGCCCGGTCGGCCATGTTCTCGTCGTCGGTGCTCTCCAGCGCCGCGAGCGGCAACCGGATGCCGTCGCTGCAGGTGACCCTCGCGTTCGTCGCCGCGTGCGGCGGCGACCACGAAGCCTGGCGGCAACAGTGGCACGCCGCCACGAGCGGCTATCCGCAGCCTCCTTCGGGGGAACGCAGAAGAAGGCCGTCGTTGTTCCAGCGGCGCGGGGGCGCGCCGCCGTATCCGGCGCAGCTGCCGCAGCGGCCGAGGGGGTTCACGGGGCGGACGGCCGAGCTGGCGTGGCTGCGGTCGCCCGGCGACACGCCCCGGGTGATCAGCGGCCCGGCCGGGGTCGGCAAGAGCGACCTCGCGTTGCACTACGCCCATTCGATCGCGGCCGAGACGACGGACGGGCAGCTCTACGCCGACCTCGGCGGTCTCCGCCACGGCGGCGGAGCACCGCCCACGCCCGAAGCCGGCGCCATCCTCGACGGCTTCCTGCGCGCGCTCGGCGTCGACGACGACCAGCTGTCCGGCACCTTCGGCCACCGCGCCGGCCTGTACCGCACACTGCTGGCCGAACGACGGCTCCTGGTCCTGCTGGACAACGTCCAGGACGAACAGCAGGTGCGCCCCTTGCTCGCCGAGACCACCACGAGCACGACCCTGCTGGTCAGCCGCAAGCGGCTGCTGGGCCTGCGGGACGTCAGCCGGCTGCGGCTGGCGCCGCTTTCGCGCGGCGACTCGATCGCGATGATCACCGCGGCACTCCCCCACCTCGCCGGCTCCGCCGACCGGGACAGTGCCCGACTCGCCGAGATGTGCGGTGACCTGCCCCTCGCCCTCGACCTCGCGCTCCGCAAGATCGTCTCGCGGCCCCGCCTGACCCTGCGGCGAGTCGTCGAAGAGTGGCGGCTCAACGGCAACACCGTGGACTGGCTGTGCCTCGGCGACCTGTCCCTGCGGCAGTCCCTGGAGTCCGCCTACAACACGCTCAGCCTGCCGGCCAGGGAACTGCTGCGGGAGATCGCCCGGACACCGGCGGGCACTCCGGGTTTCCTGCCGGCCGGCCAGGACGAACTGGCCGAAGAGATCGCCGACGCCGGCCTGCTCACCCACGCCGACCCGTACCTCGACGGCCATGGGCTCCCGCCACCCGTGCGCGACTTCGTGCTCAGCGCCATCGAGCCCCACGGACACGACTTCTCCGCGATGGCCGGGCCCGTGTCCGCCTGACGCCATACCGGGATGGGCCGGCAACGGTGCCGCCGTCCCGGGACGCACCTTCGCGCCCCGCCACGGGGCGCACACCCGGCCCCTGCCGGGATCTCACGGCCGGACGACGTCGGCTCTGTCGCAGCTGTTCCGTCCCGCCGCGTTCCCCTTGGCCGCAGTTCCGGCGTCGCCCCTTTTGGCGCGGCCGCAATCTCCCCGCGTCCGCCTTCCGGGTGTCCGCCATCCCCGCGGTCGTTCTCCGCTGGATCCGCGTCTCCTGGCGCGCTGTCCCGGACGGCGATTGATTGTCCTTTCCGGGCAATACTCCCAGCCAAGTCCGCCATGACCTGTAATCAGCAGAGCACCCGGATGGGTTTCTCACACACCTCGACCGGACCTTCGCCCGAGCCGTTTGCCGGCGAACCCGCTTCGCGGCCTTTCTCTGGAAGGACAGGACATGCTCGACAACGGCATCCCCGTACGGCTCCCGGACCGCCCGCGGCCGGGCGTCCCGTCGCTCGTGGTGACCAAGCCGAACGGTTTCCCACGCTACTCCGGCTATCTCGCCATGGCTGCTTCGATCATGCTCCTCATCGCCGCGATCTGGTTGTCGGCGCGGCTGCACCCGAGCCCGGCGTGGCACGCCGTCGCGCTGTTCGCGCACCTCGCGTCCCTGGTTCTCGGTCTCGGCGCGGTCCTGGTCGCCGACTACTTCTTCGCACTGTGGGTACTGCGACGGACGACGTTCGCCGAGGCCGTCCGCAGCACGTCGCGGCTGCACCTGCCGGTCTGGGCCGGGTTGACCGGGCTGGTCGGCAGCGGCGCGCTGCTCGAACCGGACCTCGGTTCGCCCGCCACGGTGGTGAAACTCGGCCTCGTGCTCGTTCTCACCGTCAACGGCGTGCACGTCGTGCTGCTGGGCAAGCAGATGGCTTTCGTCGAAGAACCCGTTCCCGCCCGGCTGCTCGTCCGCGGCGGCCTCGCGACCGCGATCTCGCAGTTCTGCTGGTGGGGCGCCGTCGTCATCGGGTTCCTGAACGCCAACCGCTGAAAGGGGAACGATCCGTGTCCCTTCCCGTCGTTCCTGCCAGGACAGCGAAGCTGTCCGGATCTGGCCAGACGCGTGGCCACGCTCCCGGGCACCCTGATGACTCCCGGCCCGATACCCGGACACCGGCCGGGGAAATGATGAAACGGAGTAGGAATGATCACCAAATTGATGCGCGCCGTGGTCACGGCGATGCGTCCGGTCCCGTCGGCCACGACCGTTGCCCAGCGGATCGACGAGGCCCGCTCGCAGCCGGGCTACCTCATGACGATCGAGCTGTTCCGCCTGCGCGGCCTGGGCTGACCGCGCTCGCTCGTTTCGCCGGCCCCCCGGACGTCCACTGCCGAACGTCCGGGCGCGGCGGATCGGCGGTACAGCCGAAACCCGGCCGGGCGCCTCCACCTTCGGGCGCCCCCGCCACCCGTACCGCCCACCCGACGAAACGAGCGACCATGACCAGCACCGTCTCCATCGCGGCCCCGTTCACCGCCGGCGAATCAGCCGTTTCCCACCGCCGGCTGCTGATGTGTTCCGCGAGGTACTTCCGGATCGACTACGAAATCAACCCCTATATGCACGTCGGCGTCCAGCCCGACGTCGAAGCCGCGGTCGCGGAACACGAAGACATCATCGCGGCGCACCTCGCGGCCGGCCGCAAGGTGGAGTTCCTCGACGCGGATCCCGCGTGCCCCGACATGACGTACACGGCCAACGCGGCTGTCGTCCGCGGCGATCGTGCCGTGCTCGCCACGCTCCCACCGGAACGAGCCGCGGAAACGCCCCACCACCGGACCTGGCTGGAATCCCACGGGTTCGAGGTCGCGGAGACGCGCTACGCGTTCAGCGGCCAGGGTGATGCCCTGGCCTGCGGTGACCTGCTGCTCGCGGCGCACGGGCAGCGCACCGACGCGCGGGCGTTCCGGACCCTCGCGCGGCACCTGAACTGCGAGATCGTCAGCCTGCGCACGACGAGCCCCCGCTGGTACGACCTCGACCTGGCGGTGGCGGTGATCCACCCGGGCCGAATGCTGGCCTACAACCCGGAGGCGCTCGACACCGCGAGCCTGCGCAGGCTGCGCGGACTCGGCATGGACCTGATCGAGGTGACCCCGGCCGAGGCGGCGGCATTCGCCTTGAACCTGATCAGCGACGGCCGCACAGTCACGATGACCAGCGGCGCACCCCGGCTGGCCGCGGACCTGAGAGCCACGGGCTTGACGGTGGTGGAACTGGAAACCAGAGAGCTCCGCAAAGGCGGCGGCGGTGTCCGCTGCACGGCATTGACACTGGACAACCCGGCCTGAGCCGGCTCGCCTGGCGAGGAGTTTCCTCGCCAGGCGAGAGCTCTCCCAGCAAAAAGTGGCCGGGTTCGTGGCTTCACGCTTCGGCGGGCTGTTCGGCATCCCGGCGGGCCACCACCCGATACGCGTTGGACCACCCGCGCCGCCGGCCGAACGGTGCGCTGATCCGGTCCACCACCGACGCCAGGACGAACAACGGCACGCACACGATGAATGTCACCTTGCGCAGGACCCGCCGCCACCGCGTCGGCGGGGCGTCCCGCCACGGAAGATCCTCCCCGGCGATGGTCAGGGCGTTGACCGCCATGATCGACGCGGCCAGCACGTCGATCGCGGAATGCGGCTCGGCACGTTGCTCGGCGACCACCGTGAACCCGCGGCCCGCCAGCTCCGCACGGAGGTTGCCGATCGGCATCAGGTTCAGATGCTGGGGCTGCAGCCAGGGCATCCACCACCGGCCGAGCAGCTTCGCCCAGCGACATTCCGGATCGGGCAGCTCGATCGCCAGCAGCCCGCCGGGCCGCAGCACCGTCATCGCGGCCGCCAGCTCTCGCTGGGGTTCCGCGGTGTGTTCCAGGTAGTGGTACATGCTGACCACGTCGTAGCGCCCGGCGAGCTCCTCGGCCAAGTCCACGAACAAGCCGCGATAGCCGGCGCGGATCCGGCCCTCCCGACGCGCCAGCTCCACCGCGTCGCCGAGATCGAGACCGTCGAACTTGACATCGGGCAACACCTCGGCGGCTTCCTTGCAGAAGTGCCCGTGTCCCATGCCGACGTCGAGCCACTCACCCGATGCGCCGATGTCCCGGACCAGCTCGGCCCGGGAGCGATAGCCCGCCCGGTTGCTTTCGAACATCCCGGTCATGTTCTTTTCGCCGAGCCCGTCGTAGCAGTCCCGGTAGTAGAACTCGAGCCCGGCCGGGTTCAGCCGCGGGTTCTGGAAGACGTGCCCGCAGTCCCGGCATTCGTCGAGCAGGAACCGGCCCGGCTTGTGCTGCAGCAAATCGGTCGTGCGCAACCGGCCACGAAGTGCGCCGGAGTCACACCACGGACAGTTGGCGCGGCGAGGCTCGAAGAACCGGTCCACGCCCTCGGCCAGGTCCTTCAGGTAGGCCGGGCGGCGCGAGGCGACCGGATCGGCTGGTACGTCGTCCTCGATCATGGAGGCGGATCCTAACGCGCGGACCACCCGGCCGTGCACCTTCGAACGGACGAAGTTGCGCTCTCGAAGAGGCGTTACGAGTCGCCGGAGGGACCCGCGATCGAGGTCCCGGTCCGGACCGGGACGCCGAGGTTGGGCGAGCCGTCGGAGTTCCAGCCGATCTTCTGGGCCCGCGTCGTGCGGGTGGTGCCACAGCCCTGGCCGGCCGAGGAGTTCGCGCGGTAGACGACCCAGGTTTCGGTGTTGCCGGGTGACCTGACGAAGGAGGCGTGGCCCGGTCCGTAAACGCCGTTGGCGTCACTGCGCTGGAAGATGGGCGTGGACTTCTTCGTCCATGAGCTGGTCAGCATCGGGTCGCCACCGGTCCAGGTCAGCATGCCGAGCTTGTAGTCGGGCGTCTGGCAGAAGCTCGCCGAGTACGGCAGGAGGGTCTTTCCGGCGTTGTAGACGGTGTAAGGTCCCTTGTTGACCGGCATGCCCCGCCGCTCCCACGACAGCGTCGCCCGAGCGGCGCGAGCGCGGCCAGCTCTCGTCCTTTTTGGACAGTAGCTTGCGCCGCACCCCCACCGAAGTCGCCATGGCGTCAGGCGGAGTCGGACGCCGCGGGCGGCGGTTCCCGGGGCAGTGAGGCGAGCCACCGTGGTGAGGCTTGGATCGCGGTGCGCTGCATGAGGTCTACGACGCCGCGGGTTCCGGCCATCTCCGAGCCCCCGCCCGCCCGCCCGGGGCCGCCGTGCCGCAGGGCGGCCAGCGGTGATCCGTGGCCGGTCGTCTGGGTCACGTTCGTCGAGTCCAGCAGGTGCAGTCGCCCGTGCCAGGGTGCCGCCTTCCGCACGAACGCGGTCGTCCAGGCGAGATCGTCGCCGACCACGGAAGCCACGAGGCTGCCCCGGCCGCGGGCCAGCAGATCCGTGGCGTGGCCGGTGTCGCGGTACGCCAGCACGGTCGCCGCCGGGCCGAACGGCTCGACCTCGTGGGGCGCGGCGGCGTCCGGGTCCGCCGAGATGAGCAGGGCGTCCAGGAAGGCACCCCGCTCGGCGTCCGCGTCGATCACCCGTACCTCGTCGGGGTCGCCGTGGACGAAGCGGCCGGACTCGGCGATCCGGCGCACCGCCCGCCGTACGTCGTCCCGCTGCGCGAGGCTGACGACGGCGCCCATCCGGACGCCCTCCGCCGTGGGGTTGCCGATGGTCACGCCCGCCAGTTCGGCCGAGATCGCCTCATGGGCGGCGGATTCGTGCTCCCGTGGGACGAGGACGCGGCGGATGGCCGTGCACTTCTGGCCCGCCTTGACCGTCATCTCGGTCACGACTTCGCGGACGAACGCGTCGAACAGCGGTGATCCGGGCCGGACGTCCGGTGCGAGGACGATGGCGTTGACGGAGTCGGCCTCCGCGTTGAAGCGGACCGACCGGGCCACGACGTTGGGGTGCGTGCGCAGCGTCGCGGCGGTGGCGGCCGAGCCGGTGAAGGAGAGTACGTCCTGCTCTTCGAGCAGGTCGAGGGCCGGGCGGACCGAACCCACGACCATCTGCAGCGCTCCGGGCGGAAGGACTCCGGCTTCGGCGGCGATCCGCACCAGCCGGGCAGTGAGGTAGGCAGTGGGGGTGGCCGGTTTCACCACACTCGGCATACCGGCCACCACGGCCTGCGCCAGCTTCTCCAGCGGGGCCCAGACGGCGAAGTTGAAGGCGTTCACCTGGAGCATCAGGCCCGGCGAGGGGGTGCACAGGTGGACGCCCAGGAAGTCCTCGCCGCGCGCGAGGCGTTCGGCCGGTCCCTCGACGAGGAAGGGGGTGTCGGGCAGCTCGGCGCGGGCCCGGGCAGCGTAGTCGCGCAGGACGCGGATGCCGCCGTCGACGTCGTACCGGGCGTCGTTGAGAGTGGCTCCGGCGCGGGCCGACAGGACATACAGCTCCTCGCGGCGGGCGCGGACGACCGCGGCCATCGCGTCCAGGAGATCGGCTCGCTGGTGGAAAGTGAGGGCGCGCAGGGCCGGGCCGCCGACGCGCCGAGCGTGGGTGAACGCCCCGGCCAGGTCGAGACCTTCGGAGGAGACGTGGCAGACCAGGTCACCGGTGACCGCGTCGCGCACCTCGGCCGCCGACGCCGCCGTGGCCGTGGGACTGATCCAGGTGTTCTGCAGATAGCTCTGGAGCATGGCGGACAGACCGCTTTCGTCGGAGGGATTCGTCGAGCAGGGGCGAGCGGCGACGCCGGGGTCACGAAGCCGGGTGATGGCCCCAGATGTCGGCGGTGTAGACCCGGCTGACCCAGGTGCCCTCGTCGACCTGCACGCCGCCCGCGCCGATCTCGATGCCGAAACCGGCCGGCGAGGTCATGTAGAAGGAGAACATCCCGTCGTTGGCGTGCTTGCCGAGCGTGGCCATGAGCTCCACGTCGTGCTCGCGTGTCCGGTCCAGGGCGCGGCCGACCTCATCGGGGCTGGTCACCTCACACAGGATGTGGTGGGTGCCCTCGTTCTTGTACGAGCGGATGAAGGCGATGCTGTGGTGGCGGGGGTTGCAGCCCAGGAAGTAGAAGGTGCCCCAGGGGTAGTCGGCGGTGTCCGTGAGCCGGAATCCCAGGACCTCGCAGTAGAAGTCCACCGCCTCCTGCACGCGCGGCGTCTTCATCACCACGTGCCCAAGGCCCTGCTCCCCGGTCACGAACTCCACGCCCAGCGGTGAGACGAACTGGCTGGGAGCGAGGCGGCGGCCGCTGAACAGCTCGGTGCGGATGCCGAGTGGGCCGGAGAAGTGCACCATGCGGGCCACCTGGCGGTCCTGGCACTCCTCGTCGGTGCCGACGGACACGTCGACGCCGGCCTCCTTCAGGCGAACCGTCATCTCGTCGATCGACGCCGGGTCACGGACCTCCCAGCCGATGACCGTCACCCCGCCCTGCGGAGCCTCGGTCAGCCACATGCGGAAGGGGTGCTGATCCATGCGCAGCCGGTAGCGCACCGGCCCCGCGGAGGCCTCGGGCTCGACCACGAGACCTATCACTGTGCGGGCGTACTCCGCCCATGCTGCCGGGTCGGGCGCGCCGATGCCCACGTAGCCAAGGCTCTGGATCGTCATGGCGGGGACAATATTTGTTATACCCTTGACGGTCAAGGCTCTGACGAATACGTTGCGGTCATCGAGCCGAGGAGGACCCAGTGCCCGAGAAAGCCCGCATCCGGCCCGTGGACGAGGCCGATCTGCAGGAGAAGACCCTGGCGTCGCTGGCGCCGTACCGCGACCAGGACGGTCGCATCTACACGATCTGGGCGACGCTGGCCCACCACGAGGACGCGCTGCGCCGTTTCCTCGTCTTCGGCAACCACGTGCTGGGCAAGAACACCCTGCCACTGAAGTCCCGCGAGCTGATGATCCTGCGGATCGCCGCCCGGGCACAGGCGGGATACGAGTGGGACCAGCACGTCCGCATCGCCCGCAGTGCGGGGCTTGCCGACGAGACGATCCTGGCCGCCGCGACCGGCACTTGGGACGGGCTGGGCGAATTCGACCAGGTGTTGCTCGGCGCCACCGACTCGCTGCTTGACCGGCAGAGCGTCGACGACGAGCTGTGGTGCCGCCTGGAGGCACACCTTCGCGTCGAGCAGATCATCGACGTCCTCTACACCGTCGGCCAGTACCTGACCATCGCCACCGTCATCAACACCCTCGGCGTCCAGGTGGACGGCGAGGCCGCTCTGCCCCTCCCTCAGCCCGTCGACCAGAAGGAAGCAGCCGCATGAAGCTCGCCAACCTCGCCGGCCGTCCCGTCGTCGTCCGCGAGGACCGCGCCCTCGACCTCGCCACCGCCGGCAAGGGAGCGATCGAGGCCCGCCTGGAGGTGCTCTCCGACCTCTCGCTCCACGACGAGCTGCGCGCCATCGCCGAGCGGGCCGCGGAGGAGGACTGGAAGCCGTTCGAGGCCCGTGACCTGGGCCGGGTCGCCAAGCCCTACAAGGCGATCGGCGTGGCCCTGAACTACCGCGCGCACGCCGAGGAGTCCAATCTCCCGGTCCCGGACGAGCCGTCGGTGTTCGCCAAGTTCGCCTCGTCGGTGGTCGGCCCGTACGACTCCATCGTGGTGGAGCCGCAGTACGACAAGGTGGACTTCGAGGCCGAGCTGGTCGTCGTGATGGGCCGTACCGGCAAGAACATCCCGGAGGCCGGCGCCTGGTCGTACGTGGCGGGTGTCACCGCAGGTCAGGACATCAGCGACCGCAAGGAGCAGTGGCGCAAGCCGATCAACCAGTTCACGCTGCCGAAGTCGTACGACACCTTCAGCCCGATCGGCCCCTACCTGGTCACCCTCGACGAGTTCGCGGACCCGGACGACATCGAGGTCACGGGCTGGGTCGACGACCTGGAGGTGCAGCGGGGCCGCACCTCGGACCTGATCTTCCCGGTGCCCGAGCTGATCGCGTGGCTGTCGAAGCGCGTGACGTTCGAGCCCGGTGACCTGATCTTCACCGGCACCCCGGCCGGCTGCGGCGTGCGCCGCACCCCGCGGCTGTACCTGACCGAGGGCAAGGTTCTGCGCACCGAGGTCACGGGCGTGGGCACTATGGTCAATCCGGTCGTGGCGGGCTAGGCAGAGGGAAGGGCGGGAGATCGTGACCGACACCGTGCGCGAGACGGGGGCCGCCCGGTCCAGCCGGACCCGGGAGTTCTCGGAGCTGCTGCGCCACCACCATCGTGAGCTGGGCACGACCGAGCCCCGTGACCTCGACGCGATCGAGATGGTCACCGACCTCACCCGCCTCGAGGCCCGGCTGACCAAGGACTTCGAGAAGCACGTCCACCGGCCGCTCGGCCTGACCTGGGCGGGCTTTCGGATCCTGAACGCCCTGTGGGTGTACGGCCCGCTCGGCCAGCAGGACATCGGCCGGTTCTCGGGGTCCACCCGGGCCAGCATCTCCAGCGCTCTGACGACCCTGGAGAGCCGGGGCCTGGTCTCCCGGGAGCGGGTCGAGTCCGACCGGCGTCAGCTGTTCGTGGAGCTGACCGAGGAGGGCCGCGAGACGCTGCGCAAAGCCATCGAGGCGCAGACCCTGCGCGAGCGGGCCTGGACGGCGATCCTGCGCGACGACCAGCTGAGCGAGCTGGTTCACCTGCTGCGAACCCTGGTCAACCAGGACACTCCGGCCGCAGACTGACCGGCACACACCGGCCACTCACTCACGAATCCCCACACACCGACCCGCGCGGACTCAGGCCGCCGGGTCACGACCCCCGAAAATTCGTCAGGGCTCTTACTGTCACCCCTCTAACGTCTTTAGTGCTTCCCGGTATGTTTCTCGAAGGAGAGAATCATGGTCCGTCGTGTCGTCACCGGTGTCGATGCCAGTGGCAAGCCCCTGATCGTCAGCGACGGAGAGCCGCCCGTCTCGCGTCAGTACACCCACACCCCCGGCTTCGCCCGCTCCCTGGTGTGGAACACGACGGCTCCCGCCGCCCCGTCGGCCGACCCGACGGAGAACCTGAAGTCCTATGTGCCGGCCCCCGGCGAGACGATCGCCCTGACCGTCACCTTCCCGCCGGACAGTGTCTTCGCCGATCCGTCCTGGGACCCCGCCGCCGCGGCGGCCGAGCAGCTGGAGGGCACTCCGGGTCTCACCGAGCTCTTCGAGCCGGACAGCCCGGGGATGCACACCACTCCGACGGTGGACTACGGCGTCGTCCTCAGCGGAGAGATCGTCCTCGACCTCGACGGCGGGGAGACGACGGTCCTCAGGCCCGGTGACCTCTGCGTCCAGAACGGCACCCGCCATGCCTGGCGCAACCCCGGGACCGAGCCCGCCACCGTGTTCTTCGTCCTGATCGGCGCGGACACCACGTCATGAGTGCCCTCACCACCGCCGCCCCCGGCGCGCCCGTCGTCGACCTCGACCTCGACGAGCTGCGCCGGGACCCGTACCCCGCTTACGCCCGGCTGCGCCGGACCGCTCCCCTGGCCTGGGTGCCGTCGGTGGGGCGGCACCTGCTCACCCGGTACGACGACATCGTCCACGCCGAGAAGCTGGCCGAGGTGTTCAGCTCGCGCGAGGAGGGCTCGCTGCTGCTGCGCACGGTCGGGAAGAACATGCTCCGCGAGGACGACCCGGACCACCGGAGGCTGCGCGGCGGAGCCGAGCCGCCCACCCGGCCCCGCCAGGTCCGCGACCTGTGGGCCGGGACCTTCGAGAGCACCGCGCACCGGCTGCTCGACCGGATCGCCGCCCGCGGCGAGGCCGACCTGATCGCCGACTTCGCGGAGCCGCTCGCGGCGGCCAACCTGGCCTGCGTCCTCGGCCTGCGCAACGCCACGGCCGACGACATCGCCGGCTGGTCGCGGGCCATGATGGCCGGCAACAGCAACTACGCCGACGACCCCGACATCTGGCTGCGCGCCGCGCGCGCCACCCGGGCCATCGAGGAAGCCGTGGCCGAGATCGCCGAGACGGTCCGGCGCGAGCCCGACGGCTCGGTGATCTCGTCCATGGTCCACGCGCCCGAGCCGGTGGCCCTCAGCGAGATCCAGAACAACGTCAAGGTCATCATCGGCGGAGGCGTCAACGAGCCGCGTGACGTGTTCGGCGTGGGCGCCTGGGCGCTGCTGCGCCACCCCGGCGTACTGAACCGGGTCATCGACGAACCGACGCTGTGGAAGCGCGTGTTCGAGGAGACCGCCCGCTGGGTCTCGCCGATCGGCATGTATCCGCGCCAGCTCACCCGGGACTACGAGATCGCCGGCGTCAAGCTGCCCGCGGGGAGCCGCGTGGCCCTGGTGATCGCCTCGGGGAACCGGGACGAGTCGGTCTTCGAGCGGGCCGCGGAGTTCGACATCGACCGCCCGCACCGCCCGCACCTCGCCTTCGGCGGCGGCCCGCACTTCTGCATGGGCGCGTGGGTCGCGCGCCACGAGGTCAGCGCGCTCGCATGGCCCCTCGTCTTCAACCGTCTCAAGGCACTCCGCCTCACCGATGACCCGGCGGACCACCTGGACGGCTGGGTGTTCCGGGGACTCACCTCGCTGCACGTCACCTGGCAAGCCGCCTGACCCGTCCCCACCAGGAGGACTCCATGCCCACCGTCATCTTCCAGTCGCCCGACGGGACCGAACGCAAGGTCACCGCCGAGTCGGGGACGGTCCTCATGCAGGCCGCCGTCGCCAACGGCGTCGCGGGCATCGTCGCCGAGTGCGGCGGCAACGCCTCCTGCGCCACCTGCCACGTCTACGTCGACCCCCGGCACACCGACCTGGTGGGACCGCCGAACGATGTCGAGGACGAGATGCTCGACTTCACCGCCGCCGAACGCCGGCCCACCAGCCGGCTCAGCTGCCAGATCCAGCTCTCCGACGCACTCGACGGACTGGTCGTCCACGTGCCCGAGGGGCAGGTATGAGCAGCCCCAGCACCGCGGGCGTGGTCGTCGTCGGGGGCGGACAGGCCGGATTCAGCGTCGTGTCGACCCTGCGCGCCTCCGGCTACGACGGCCCGGTCACCGTGTTCGCGGCGGAGCCCCATCTGCCGTACCAGCGGCCGCCGTTGTCGAAGAAGGCGCACACGGATCCGGTCCGGGTCGAGCTGGTGCCGGAGTCCTTCTACCGCGAGCGAAACATCGACGTGCGGCTCGGTGACGACGTCATCGCCGTGGACACCGCCGCTCGCACGGTGACCACCGCCTCGGGCGCACGTGTCCCCTACGAGCACCTCGTGCTGGCGACCGGCGCACACAACCGGCCGCTGCCCGTCCCCGGCGCCGAGCTGGACGGCGTCCACGCGCTCCGCTCCCTCGACGACGCCCTCGCGATCGGCGGGGCGCTGGCGACCGCCCGCGAGGTGGTCGTCATCGGCGGCGGGTTCATCGGGCTGGAACTGGCCCAGGTCGCCAGGGCGCGCGGGGGGCGGGTGACGGTGGTCGAGCTGGCCGGCCGGCTGCTGAGCCGGGCCGTCTCCTCGCAGGTGGAGGAGCACCTGCGGGAGCGACACGAACGCGTCGGCGTCCGGATCCTCACGGGCACGGCTGTGCGGGCGATCGAGGGCACGGAACGCGTGCGGCGGGTCGTCACGGACCGGGGCGTACTGCCCGCCGACCTCGTCGTCTACGGCATCGGCGCCGCCCCCAGGGACGAGCTGGCGCGGGACGCCGGTCTGGCCGTGGACGACGGTGTGATCGTGGACGAACAGCTCCGCTCGATCACCGACCCCCGGGTCTTCGCTGTGGGCGACTGCGCCCGCCACCCCAACCCGTACGCGGACGGGCTGGTCCGGCTGGAGTCCGTGCCGAACGCCACTGATCAGGGGACGCTGGTCGGCCGCCGGATAGCCGGTTCTCCCGGAGTGCCCTACGCGAGCCTGCCCTGGTTCTGGAGCGACCAGGGAGACATCAAACTCCAGATCGCCGGACTGCGAGTGAGCAGCGACGACGTGTACCTGGCGACCGGCGGCTCCCCGGAACGGCTGGCGGCGTACGCCTTCCGCGACGACCGGCTGGTGGCCGTGGAGACGCTGAACTGGCCTGCGGAACACCTGGCCGCCCGGCGGCTGCTGGAGCAGGACGCGCCGGTGTGCGCCGCCGACCTCACGGGATCGACGCTGGGCGCGCTGACCCGTGCCCGACGCGCCGCGGGGGTGCGCGGATGAACTCCTGGTTCGGTGCCCATCTCGTGGCGAGCGCGGCCGAGGCCGGCTCCCGGCCCGCCCTGGTCTTCACGGACCGTTCCTGGACCTATGCCGAGCTGAATCTGGCCATCCGGCGTACGGTCGCCCGCCTCGACGCGTTCGGGATACGCAGGGGCGATCGTGTGGTGATGCAGGGAGCGACCCGGCCCGAGGCCCTCATCACCATGTTCGCGGTGACGCGGATGGGGGCGGTCCTCGTCCCCGTCCATCCCCAGCTGACCGGCGCGGAACTCGCCGTCATCCGCGAGGAGACAGCGCCGCGTGCGGTGGTCGCCGAGGCGGGGTTCGCGGCGGACGAGCTCACCTGGGACGCCCTGCACCCCGTCGACGAGCCCGCCGCTCCGATCGCCGAGGGACCGCCCCCTCCGGCCGGATCCGACGTGGCGATCATCGCCTTCACCTCGGGGACCTCCGGGCGCCCCAAGGGTGTCGCGCTCACCCATGACAACCTGCGATGGAGCATGGTCAACGGGCTGAGCCGGCTGCCCGTCGGCCCGGACGACGTCGCTCTCGTCTCCACGCCGCTGGCCCACGTCGCCGTGCTGGGCGGGCTGCCGCAGTACACCTGGGCCCGTCGCGGGACGGTGGTCCTGGCGCCGAGGTTCGACCCGGACCTGTTCATCGACCTGGTCCGCGACCACCGGGTGACGTGCGCCTTCGCCGTACCCGCGATGGCGGCCCTGCTGGCCCGCCATCCCCGCTTCCCGAGCGGCGACCTGGACGGACTGCGGTGGATCCTCTCCGGCGGAGCACCAGCCCCGACCGCAACCAGGGCACGCCTGACCGAGCGGGGCATCGCGGTCGTCGACTCCTACGGCCTGACCGAGACCTGCGCCGGGGTGACGTACTCCGCGCTCGACTCGGCCGCCGCGGCCGGAGATCCCGTGCCGCATGTCGAGCTGCTGGTCGTGGACCGGTCCGGATCGCCCGCCCGGGCCGGCACGGTGGGCGAGATCTGGGTGCGCGGCCCGTCGGTCGCCTCGTCCTACTGGACGGCCGCCGGGGCACGGCCCACGACCGATCCCGAGGGCTGGTTCCGCACCGGAGACCGCGGACGCCTCGACGACGGCGGACGACTCGAGGTCGTGGGCCGCGTCAAGGACACCATCATCACCGGTGGCGAGAACATCGATCCCGCCGAGGTCGAGAACGCGCTGGCCGACTTCCCGGGCGTCGTCGAGGTCGCCGTGTCCGGGACCCCCGATCCGGTCTGGGGCGAGCTCGTGACGGCCTTCGTCGTCTCGGACGCCGGCGAGCCGACCCTGGCCGACATCCGCGCCCATCTCGACGGCCGGCTGTCCAAGCACAAGTGGCCACGGCGCCTGTGCCTGGTCCCGGCGCTGCCCCGTGGAGCGACCGGCAAGCTCCAGCGGCAGCGGCTCACCACGCTGCTCGACGCCTGACTCCGCTGCCCCTCCCCACTCCCCCTCCCACGCCCCGCCGGTGTCACCGGCGACCGCTCCCTCACCCACACCCCAGGAGAGCCCATGAGTGCGACCATGCGAGCCGCGCGGATGCACGCCGTCGGCGAGCCGATGAAGCTCGAGGAACTGCCCGTTCCCGAGCCCGGCCCCGGTGACGTCCGCGTGGCCGTCCACGCCGTCAACATCGTCCCGAACCTCGCCAACATCCTGAACATGTGGACCACCTGGTTCCCGCACAGCCCCCTGCCGACCCTGCCGGCGATCTTCGGTCTCGACCCGGCGGGCGTCGTCGAGGCGGTCGGCGACGGCGTCCAGGCCTTCAAGCCGGGCGACCGGGTCTACGTCAACCCGGGCCGCTCCTGCGGATCTTGCCGCTCCTGCCGGGGCGGCGACTCGATCAACTGCGCCAGCTACGCGTTCGCCGGATACTTCGGCTTCTCCCCGACCGCGATCGACCTGCTCGACCGCTACCAGGGCGGGCTCGCCGAGTACATGGTCGCCCCGGCCTACAGCCTGGTGAAACTGCCCGGCAACCTGTCCTTCGAGGCCGCCGCCCGCTTCGGCTACATCGGCACCATGTACTCGGCGCTGCGCAAGGCCGGAGCCGGTCCGGGCAAGACCATCCTGATCAACGGCATCAGCGGCACCCTGGGCATCGCCGCCGCGCTCCTCGCCCCCGCCATGGGACTCACCCACGTGTACGGCACCGGCCGGGACAAGGCCCTGCTCGACCAGGTCGGCAAGCTGGCGGGCGGCCGGCTGAACCTGCACTCCCTGGACGACGGCCCGCTCGACGACTGGGTCCGCGAGGAGACCGGCGGCTACGGCGCCGACATCTACATCGACGCCCTCGGCCCCGGCGCCCCGCACGAGACGTTTCGCGCGGGCATGCGGGCGATGGCACGCGGCGGCATCGCCGTCAACATCGGCGCCGTCGCCGGTGATCTGCCGATCGACATCCACCGGATGATGGACCAGCAGCTGCGGCTGATGGGCTCGGCGTGGTTCACCTCCGCCGAGGGCCAGACCATGGCCGACATGGCGGGCGCCGGCCTACTGGACCTGAGCCCGCTGGAGCACCACGTGTACCCCCTGGAGCAGGTCAACGAGGCCATCAGCGGGATCGCCGTGCGCAACGGCGGCTTCAGCAACTTCATCATCAGCCCCACGGCCACCTCGTGAGCCGGGGCCGTCGGCAACTCCCCGGCCGACGGCCCCCTTTCCCCTCAACCTCTGTTTGGAGCACAGATGCACGCCCTGCACGCCCCGCGCCCGGCCGCCCCGCTCGACCTCGTCGAAATCGACAGCCTGCTGACCCCCGACGAGCGGGCCGTGCGCGACGCCGTCCGCACCTTCTGCGACCGCCGCGTCGAACCGCACATCGCCGAGTGGTTCGAGCAGGGGGAGATCGAGGACATCCGCGGCCTCACCAAGGAACTCGGCGAACTCGGCCTGCTGGGTATGCACCTGGAAGGCTACGGCTGCGCGGGCATGAGCGCGGTCGACTACGGCCTGGCCTGCCTGGAGCTGGAGGCGACCGACTCCGGACTGCGCTCCCTGGTCTCGGTGCAGGGCTCTCTGGCCATGTACGCGATCCACGCCTTCGGCTCCGAGGAACAGAAGCAGGAGTGGCTGCCCCGCCTCGCGGCCGGCACCGCCATCGGCTGCTTCGGCCTCACCGAGCCCGACTCCGGCTCCGACCCGGGCAGCATGCGCACCGCCGCCCGCCGCGACGGCGACGACTGGGTCCTCGACGGCCGCAAGATGTGGATCACCAACGGGTCGGTCGCCGACGTGGCCGTGGTCTGGGCCCGTACGGACGACGGCGTCCGCGGCTTCGTCGTCCCCACCGACACCCCCGGCTTCTCCGCTCCCGCCATCAAGCACAAGATGTCGCTGCGGGCGTCCGTCACCAGCGAGCTGGTCCTGGACTCCGTACGGCTGCCCGGATCCGCCGTGCTGCCGGAGGTACGTGGCCTGCGCGGGCCGCTGTCCTGCCTCAACGAGGCGCGCTACGGCATCGCGTGGGGCGCCATGGGTGCCGCACGGTCGTCCTTCCGGGCCGCCCTGGCCTACGCGGGCGACCGGGTCCAGTTCGGCCGGCCGATCAGCTCCTTCCAGCTGACCCAGGCCAAACTCACCGACATGGCCTTGGAGCTGGCCAAGGGCACGCTGCTCGCCTTCCACCTGGGCCGCACCAAGGACGACCGGGGTCTGCGCCCAGAGCAGGTCAGTTACGGCAAGCTCAACAACACCCGTGCCGCGCTGGAGATCTGCCGCACCGCCCGCACCGTCCTGGGCGCGAACGGCATCTCGCTGGAGTACCCGGTCATCCGGCACGCCAACAACCTCGAGTCGATCCTCACCTACGAGGGCACGGTGGAGATGCACACCCTCGTGATCGGGCAGGCGCTGACCGGCCAGGCGGCGTTCCGGTGACCGACACCCTTTGATGCCGACGTGCTGATCGTGGGCCTCGGGCCCGTCGGCGCCACGTTTGCGTTCTACGCGCCCCGGCTGGACCGGGGTTCACGCCGGGCATGCCGAACGTCGTGGCGTATGACTACCGGCTGGACGGCGGCGGTGCGGGGCAACACGGCCGACGGCACCAGGTCGGGTGGCATCGGCTACTCGGTGTACGTCAACTAGTGGCGCGCGTCGCAAGTTGTTTGACGTTCGGGCCGAGCGCCCCAATGTGGCGTTCGGTGCGTCAGACGCAACCAACGCCACATTGGGGCGCAAGCCAGGGCCCCTGTCAACGCACCTCGGACGCGCGACACTAGCCGCGTGACCGGCGGCCCCGCTCCCGCCAGGGAGCGAGGCCGCATGCTCAGCAGCGGCAGCACGCTCTCCCGAGCCAAGCTGAACGAGGCGATCGGGCTGGCGTGAATAGTCCCTTGTCGGCTGGCGGGGCACGCGGTCTGCCCGCCCGCGCAATCTCGGCATCGCGGGCGGGCAGACCTGTTTCAGTTCCGCTTGGCGCGGCGCTTCCGGCCCACGAACGTGAGTGTCACACCCGCGCCGAGGGCCAGGAGGCCGAGGAGCAACAACCACGGCAGGCCGGACACACCGGTGAAGGCCAGTGAACCTCCGGGTTTGCCGGTTGGGACCGTCGTGGTCGGTGCCGTGCTCGCCGGCGGTTCGGTCGTCGGCGGTGTCGTGGTCGGCGGCGCCTTGGGGATGTACACGCCCGCGTCGATCGTGTGATCGACTTCTCCGGGGTTGGCCGGGGCCGTCACGGGCGCGTATCCGTTGCACAGCTGCCCGGTGGTCGGCGGGACCACGTTGGAGTCGTGCACCCGGTCGTCGCCGGTCAGTGGGAGCGTGAACCGCAGCTCGGTGGCCGGTGGCCGGCTCGTCACCTTGCTGGTGTTCGCGGTGCAGACGTTGAACTGCACCGTGTATTCCGCGCCCGGCGTCAGCTCGTAGGCGGCGCCGACACCGCCGAAGTAGTACTCGCCTGCCGCATCGGTCTTGGTCGTGGCGACCTGCTTGCCGGTGGAGTCCACCAGGTTGATCGTCGCACCGGGCAGCCGCACGTCCGCCGGGTTCTGGACGCCGTTGTGGTCGCCGTCGAACCACACCAGGTTGCCGATCTGGATCGGCGCGTTCGCCGCCTGGTACGCGATGGCCCCGAGCCCGCCGGACTTGCCGAACCCGTTGTTCGGGTTTCGGCCGACGAACTCGTACGCGTTGGCCGATGCATTGTTACCAGGTCCCACCCCGGTCGTGATGTCGTAATAACCGGTCCCGCCGGTGGCGACGTGGATGGTCGGGTCCATCTGCGTGCTCACGACCCATTGCTGCTGCGGGATGTAGGCGACCGCCCCTTGCGCGGCTTCCTGGTGCGGCCCAAGCGCCGCGGGGCCGCCCGGGGCGAAGTAGTCGCCCGGGAAGTACTCAACCACGCCACCGCTCTGCTCGCCGTCGTTGACGCCCGCGTGGCCGGGGCAGTCCCCGGTGCCTTCCCACGAGTACCCACCGGCCGGGTTGACGCAGGCCATGGAGATGTCTCCACCGGAGAAGCCGTTCTGGGTGGTGTCGTTGCCGGGCCGCGGGTCCAGCGAACCCCAGCCCACCGCGTCCATGAACCGGTCGCGGAAGCCGAGGATCATCGACCCGTCACGCGCGAAGGCCAGGCTGGCCAGGTGCGGCTGCGGATCGATCAACGCACCGCTGCCGTTCACGGCGTGCTTGTCCCAGCTCGACAGTGCGGTGTCCCACGGGTTCCAGTGGTTGGTCTGGGGAGGTTTGGACGCGCTGGTGAGGACTTCACCGCGCTCGGCGGTCAGCGGCTGGGTCAGCACCGTGGTGAACAGCGTGCCGTCGTAGGCGTAGACGACAGCCTTCAGGTCCGCGCGGTTCTGGGTGCTCTCCGCGCTGCACACACCACCGACGTACAGGGTGCTGTCGTGTGCCGTGACGGCGAACGGCCGCCAGTCGGTGGATGCCGCGCAGCCCGGGTCCGGGACCGGCACCGTGTCCGCGGGCGCCGAGGCGGTGGTCCCGGTGGCGTCGAAACTGACCAGGGACCGGGTCGACAGGTCCATCGCGTACAGCGTGGAGCCGTCCTCCGACAGCGCGAGGCCGCCGATGCTCTCCTTGCCGGGCGCGTCGGTGAAACCGCCATCCTTGAGCATGTTGCCGGTGTCGTGCGGCGTCACCGCGGCGTCCGGCACCTTCGCGAACAGGGTGGGCGCGCCGCCGCCGTCGACCGGGACGGTGTAGATCGCGTTCCCACCCGCCGGCCCGTACAGGGTGTGCCGCCGGGCGAAGGCACTTTGGAACAGCCGGCTCCGGTTCTTGTCGTAGGCCAGCCCGAACGTCGTGCCCACCTGGGCCTGGGTGGCGAGCGTGGTCGGGCACGCGACCCCGTCGGGACACGTACCGCGGGTGTCCACCCCGAATGCCACCAACGCCCGGGTGTCCTCCCCACGAGCACCATTGTGGACCGGCACGAAATACCGCGAATCCGGCAGCGTGTAGTGGGCGGGGTTCCAGACCCCGGTGATCACCGAGTCGTCCTTGCCGCCCGACACGTCCACGAACGTGGTGAAACTGTCGAAATGATTGGTCGCCGTCGAGGCCGGCGCCGCCCGCAGATAAGCGCCGTACGGCGCCGGGACAGTGACGTCGACGCGGTAGTGGCCGCCGGTCAGCGCGGGGGACGGTGGCACCACGACCTTCCCGGTGGCATCCGTGGTGCCGGTGACGTGGCGGCCTTCCGGGTCGGAGACGTCGACGTGCATGCCCTGCTGCGGCACGTCCATCACCGTGTTGATCACGCCGGTGCCGAAGAAGTCCCGTAACACCTGGACCGTCAGCGTGCCGTCCGTCGTCGACGCGGCGGCCGTGCCGGCGACCGCCCCGGTGATGCCGCTGCTCGCCAGCAACAGACCGGCCAGCCCCACCCGAGCCAGTCGACCCCTGTGCGTCCGGGTTCTCCGGCTCATCGTCATCCCCCTGCGAAAGTCGTCGTGAACCGTCACAGACAACCAGAACGGCGTCCCCCATGTGCCGAATGATCGGGTGAATCAGGGGGTGAATCGGCAAGGCTGTTAACGTCCTGCCTCGTGCCGAGTATGCGAACCCAGCAACGCCTTCCGCGGCGCCGACGCTTACCGCCGCGCTGGGTGGCGGTCGTCATCGGCATCGCGGTTGCCGCGGTGGCCGGGCCGGCCACGTTCCTGATCGTCGACACCCGTGCGGAGCCCGCTGGGCCGCGTGCGTTGACCTCGGAAGAGGCGAACCGGCTGGCGATCGCGCGGTTCCGCAACTACGAGGCGGGAGGCCGCGCGGTGACGATCACCGTGCCGACCACCGCCGGCGGGCTGGTCATCACCGGATCCATCGATTACCGAGCCAAGCTCGGTTACGGCGTGGTGCGCGGCACCGGGCGCGACACGTCGAGCGACGGGCTGATCCAGTGGAACACCGCCACCGTGTTCGTCCACCCGATGGCGAATACCCCCACGGAGCCACCCGCGTCGCCGCCCGGATCCGATTGGCAGCGCCGTCCGCTGCGAACGTCCGGCAGTTCGCTGGACAGTTCGTTGCTCATCGCGCTCAGCCTCGGCAGCGACCGGCCGGACAACGCCGAACTGCTGCCGCAGAACGGCGCCGCCTGGGTCGGTCAGGACCAGGTGGACGGCCATCCAGTGGACGTCCTGTCCGGACCGGCCGCCCGCGGCAAGCCCGGCACCGCGGGAAACACCCGCTACTGGGTCGGCTCGGACGGCACCATGCACCGGGTCCAGGCCGACGTGGCTTCCGAGCCCCAGCCGGTGGTCGTCGATTTCGACGCCACCCGGACGTACGTTCCGGTCCAGCCGGCACCCGGAGTCACCCCGACGGGGTAGCCATCGCTCAAGATGTCCGCACCAGCGCGCCATCGGCCAGCAGTGACGCCGGCGGCAGCGGGACCTTCTCGATGTCCGGCAGCGCGGGAACGGCCGGAACAGCGGTGGGGCCGGCGGTGGCGTCCGGGAACTGCGGCTGCGGGGCGGCCGGGGCCACCTCGGTGAACGGGATACCGCGAGGTGGCTTCGGGTTCGGCCAGGCGCCGGACGGCCCGGACGGCTGGCCGGCGACCCGGCAGGACGCGGTCGTCGCGAGCTGGGCGGGTGCCGTCGTCGCGAGTTCGTTGCCCCGCAAGCAGTTTCCGCGTCCTCGGGTGGCGGTCGGGAACGTCCAGCCGACGTCGACGCCGTTGGCGGTGAAGGTGTTGTCCACGATCTGGTTGCCGTTCGGCGGCACGTCGGCGGTCGCGGTGATCACCAGCCCGGCGTTGACGTTGCCGTCGACCCGGTTGCGGACGACCTGGTTGTCACTGCCGCCGTCGATGCCGATGCCGACGCCCCACCCGCCGTCCGCCTGTTCCGGCGTCGAGGCCTGCTGGTTGGCCGCGATCAGGTTGCCGACGACGTGGGAACCCTGCTGCGGTAGCAGCTTCTCCTGGTGGTCGGAGTTGGTGGTGAGCCCGACCCGGTTGCCGGCGAAGCGGTTGCCGACCACGTACACGTCCCCGCTGGCGTTGGTGCCTTCATAGCCGACCGCGTTGAGTTCGGCGATGTTGTCCCGCACCACGATGCGACAGGGCTTGCATTGTCCGACGTAGATCCCGGAGTCGGCCGAACCGGACGCGTACGAGTGTTCGATGGCGCCGTCCTGGGCGGAGAACGCGTAGATGCCGTACAGCCCGTTGCGGGTGGCGGTCACGTGGGAGACCAGGAACGACTTCAGGAAGGTGACCGGCTCGTCGCCGGTGTCGTAGCCGCCCTGCCCCGGAGTTCCGCCTGCCGCCGCCGCCGAACCGGTGACCAGGACCCCGTTCTGCGTGTTGTTCCGCACGGTCAGGTTCTCCACGGCCACCCCGGGCGCGGTGACGACAACGCCGTTCGGGCGCTGCAACTGACCGTCGATGACGACCGCGTCCCGTGACTCGCCGCGAAGGGTGACCTGAGCCGTTCCGACCTTGACCGACTCGTGGTAGACGCCCGGCGCGACCAACACGAGATCACCGGATCGGGCGAGGGACACCGCATCGGAGATCGTCGGGGCGTCGGCCGGCACCCGGATCGTCACGTGTTCGCCGGCCGGTCGACTGCCCTTGCCTGATCCGTCGTCGTCAGCGCCGCAACCGGCCAGTGCGAACACCGGCACCGCCACGATCACGGCAAAACTGAAACGAAGCATGAATCCCATTCTGGCACGACCACGGGATTCGCCGTCGGTAGGGGGAATCTGGCACTCTTCACACCGTGGGCCGAATCGAAGACAAACCGTCACGCCGCGCTTTTCTCGGTGCCGGCGCCACCATGCTGGTCGCCGGCCTCACCGCCGGGTGCGAACCGGGTTCCGCCCAGCCGGGGCGCGATGCCCCCGCGGCCTCCGCGGCGGTGTCGCCGACGGGTCCGCATCAGGCCGGCATCACGCTCCCCCGCGAAGCCCAGCCCAATCTGCTGGTCGTGGTGGCCGACGTCGATGACGGCGCGGCCGTCGGCCCCCTGCTGGCCGAACTCGGCGAGGCCGTCCGCACGCTCGCCGCAGGCACCGACGCCCGGCTGCTGGGCCTGCCACCGGGCGATCTCACCGTGACGATCGGGGTCGGCCCGCGACTCGTGCGCAGGGCTGACCCTTCGTTGCCCGGCACGGCGGATCTCCCGCAGTTCTCCCGCGAGCGGATCGACCCGCGAGCACGTGGCGGGGACCTGATGGTGCAGATCTGCGCGGGCGACGCGGTCGTCCCGCCGATCGTCGCCGCGGCGCTGCTGGGTCAGGCAGGCGACCGGCTGCGTGAGCGCTGGCGGCAGTCCGGACGCCGTGGTTCGACCAATCCGGTGAACGAGGGCCTGACCGCGCCGCGGAACGTGTTCGGCTTCATCGACGGCATCGTCGGCCCGCACACGACCGCCCAACAGCAACGGGACCTGTGGCTGACCGGGCCGGCGCCGGTCGCCGGCGGCACCATCGCCGTGCTCCGGCGCATGGAACTCGACCTGCCGCGGTTCGCCGCACTGCCCGTAGCCGCACAGGAAGCGGTCTTCGGGCGACGCCGGGACACCGGCACACCGCTCTCCGGCGGCACCATCGCCTCCGACCCGGACCTCGGCGCCAAAACGCCGGACGGGCGCTACCTCGTCCCGGCCGACGCCCACCTTCGCCGGGCGCACTCCACCGCGGTCGGCGTCGGCCTCATGCTGCGCCGTTCCTACACCATCGACGAACCCGCACCCGGCTTGCTGTTCATCAGCTTCCAGAACGACATCCGGACGTTCACCAACACCCTCACCCGCATGGACAACGGCGACGCACTGCTGTCCTTCACCACCACCACCGCCGGCGCGAGCTTCCTGGTACTCCCCGGGTTCGACGAACGACACCCGCTCGGCGCGACACTCTTCCGCTAGAGGAGGCCGAGCTCGTGAGCCCGCATCAGCGCGCCCTCGCGGCTGGACGCGCCGAGCTTGCGGTAAGCGCTTTTCACCTGTGTGCGCACGGTGTTGACGGACACGACGAGCTTGCGCGCGACCTCCCCGATGGTCAGGCCGGCGTCCAGTTCGGTCAGGACCACTTGCTCGCGGTTGGTCAGCTCCACCAGTTCGACGCGTTCCGGGAACACCGGCCGTGCCCGGGCCAGACGCTGGGCCGCCTCGTCGGTCAGGGAAAGGCCGCCCAGCCGGATCACCTCGTCGCGATCGGCCGGTGACAACGAGGCGAGCGAGAGCACTTCACCCGGCGTGCGCACGCGGTGGACCGGCACGAGCGACCGGCGTGCCTCGTCCTCGTCACCCATGCGCAGTGCGGCGATCGCCTTGAGCAGCAGCATCTGCCGGGCGTCCCGACGCGATGTGGTTTCGTGCCAGGACGTGCGCGAGGCCATCGCGCGGACGGCCTCGTACTCGCCGTTGAGCAGGCGGATCCGGGCGGCCGGCAGCGCCAGCCACGACCCCTGCGGGTCCGTCTCCTTGATCAACCTCAAGGCGCGGGTGGCCTGGCCGGTGGCGATCAGCAGCTCGACGTGGGCACGTCGGATCACCCGGAAGGCGGTGCCCTGCCCGACGAGTTCGGGGGCGTGACCGAGCGGGAGCGTGCCCAGGTGGGCCAGCGACGCCGCCGGGTCGCCGAGGTACAACCCGTGTGCGAACGTCAACGCCGCCACGAAGGGCCAGACCTCCAGTTGCCTGGTGCCGTCCCCGGTGACCTCCAGCCGGTCGGCGAGGCTCGCCTCGTCGTAGCGGTCCAGCGCGTCCCAGCCCTGCGCGATCGTTCCGCCCACGGTGAGCAGGAACCGGACCCGCTCGGACGGTGACTCGAAGCCACGCATCCGTTCAAGCCACTGGTGGGCGAGGACGCCGTGACCGAGATGCGCGAAGATCATGGCGAGATTCGCGGCGGCATTGAGGGCGGTGGCCACCGTTTCCGGCTCGACCGTCGCACGCTCGTACGCCTGGCGGTACCACCCCACCGCCGCCGGGAAGTCGTCCATCAGCGAACGCGTCAGACCTCGCTGCATGGCGAGCCACCCGGGGCGCGGTTCCTCGTCGGCGCCGGGCAGCGAGCTGAGCTGCGCCGCGCGGAGCGTGAGGCGCTCGCCCAGTTCCTCGGCCTCGGCGCTCGCGCCTCGCATCCGCAACCCGATCATCGCCGCGGTGCCGACCGTGACGAGGGTCGCCACCGACGTCTCGCCCGCGATGTCCATCGTCGCCGCCAGGCGGGTGCCGAATTCGGTGTAATGGCGCAGATATGGTCTGAGTTCACTCGCAACGGGTTGGCTCATCGCGTGGTAAGCGCTGATCCACGAGATCATCAGGCGTGGGCGGGCGCGCAGTTCCTCGTCCGGAACCTGGCTGAGCACGAATAGCAGACGGCCGGCGAGGTCGCCGTCCACGGCGAGGATGTAATGCTGGTCGCACAGGGCTTCGAGCGCGGTCCAGTCGCGGTCCTCGGCGATCCTGGCCAGCGTTTCCGGTAAGTCGGCAACCAACGCACGAGCGGGCTGCGTTCTGTGCGGCACTGTCTCTGCCCTCCCCCGGGCCAAGCCGATATCTCGCGCTCGGTTTTCCGTCCCGTTCACTCCTGTGGACAGGAGATACCACCCTGGCACGCAGACGCAGTAACCGTCACCCCCGACAACCGGGTGAATTCGACCTCGATCAGGTCAACGGGTAAGCCACAAATCGAGGGGTTCTGTCAAACGAAACGAACCGTGTAACTCGGGTGGAAGGAAACGCTTGCGTTCGGGGTGGTGTCCGCCATGGACCCAAACTTGGTCGGCGTGGCCGGTCGCCGGTGGCCGGGTGACCTGGTGCGCATCGAGGACTCGGTCGGGTCCGGGCTGCTCGGCAGGTTCGAGGACCGCGCCCTGCTGGACTCCGGACACCGGCGCGTCACCCATTTCGGTGATCTCCGACCTCGGGCGTCATTCCGGTCGCGGCCGGTCCTCTTGGTTGACGCCGAGGTGATCGGTCCGGCACGCCCCTCGTCGGCCGCCCGGGGCCCGGCAAAGTCTCTTGGGGAGGGGTGGCTGCGAGGGGTTTCTTGGTGTCGCCGCCCGGATGCGGCGGAAAGCGACTTTGCCGGAACTCTTCCTTCGAGCGCATGCTGGACATGACGGGGATGCGGGCGGTGCTCGACACCTATCCGAGCCGGATCGCCGCGGTCACCGCAGGCGATCGCGACCAGTTCATCCGGCAGATGCGGTCCCTGTGGACCCGGAGTTGACCGTGCTTCGGGCCAGTCTCCGTATCGCTTGAACAGGCTGAGCCGGTGGGGCCGCCGCTCAGGCTCGCCGTCGCGTGGTGAGCCGCAAGTCCGGAGCCACGCGGGCAGTCCCGGCAATCGTCCGTGAATGTCGCATTGAGGGACTTGAAGTCCCTCAATGCGACATTCACGGTCTATTCATGCCGTCCGGTGTGGCCCACTCGACGAACTGGACGACGACGCCGCTGGGGTCGGTGACCTGGAAAAGGCGTTCGCCCCATGGCTCTTCGCGCAGCGGCATCGTGATCTCGACGCCCTCGGCGCGCAGTCGCGTCTCCTCGGCTTCCAGGCCGGTGACGGTGAAGGCGAGGATCAGGCCGGCCGCACGCTGGTCGCGTTGGTTGGGCGGCAGGACCTCGATGCCTCGCCGGAGCAGGACGATGTCGACGGCAGCGTTGTCGACGCCTCGGGTGAGGGAGGCGAATCCGTCGCCGGCGGCCTGTTCCTGGTAGCCGAGGTGCTCGGTGAAGAAGGCGTGGGAGGCGGCGACGTCGTCGACGGTGAGCGAGATGGTGGAGGCCGTGATTCGCAAGGGGGTTCCTTCCAGGGGGTGGGGATGATCGTCAGCGGGCGCCGCGCCGTGGGATGGCGCGGCGGGGGTTCGGCGCCGGGGACCGCACGACACGGTGCTGTGCCTGGCGCCATTCGTCGCGGCGGCGCCGCACCGGGTCCGAAGCCGGCTGGGACTTGCCGAGGTGGCGGTTGCGCATCCAGTGGTTCCCTTCGGGGTAACTTTACGACGGACGTAAGATTAGCCGGAGCACCGGGTACTGTCAACATACTTTTACTACGGTGGTAATATTCGTCTCATGGATGCCAGGACGGGTGCCCCGCTGGGTCTGCGGGAGAGCAAGAAGCAAGAGACGCGGCAGTTGATCTCCGACCACGCGACCCGGCTGTTCATCGAGCAAGGCTTCGAGAACACCACCATCGCCGAGATCGCCGCGGCCGCCCGCGTCGCGAAGAAGACGGTGACCAACTACTTCGCACGCAAGGAGGACATGGCCCTCGATCACCAGGACGAGTTCGCCGCCACCCTGGCTCGCGCCGTGACCTCCCGCCAGGCCGGCGAGTCCGCGCTCGCCGCGCTTCGCCGTGTCTTCGAGGCCGCTGTCGCGGCGGAGGACCCGGTCGCGGGCTTCTCCGGCCCGGAGTTCTCCCGCATGATCACCGACAGCCCCACCCTGTCGACCTGCCTGCGCGGCTTGCACGACCGGCGCGAACAGGCACTGGCCGAAGCCCTCGCCGACGCTGTCGGCGCGCGGCCGGACGACATCACCGTCCGCACCGTCGCCGGGCTGCTCGGCGCCGTGCACCGCGTCCTGTTCCAACGCATCCAGGACCTGACCCTGGCCGGACACGCCAACGGCGAGATCGCCGAGACCGCCGCGAAAGACGCGGCCCGAGCCTTCGACCTGCTCGAACCGGCGCTCGGCGACTACGCGGTCGCCGAAGACACGGCGGCGCGCTCGGAGTAGCGCGGGTTCCTGGACCACCCATCGTTGCGACCTCAATCACCTTGGGTGAGTATGGCTAGCCTTGCCTCATATGCTGACCTGGCCCTGCCCCGCACGCGCCTGAGCCGACCGGGGACGACACTTTCCGCAGGACAGGACTGACCGTGCGTTCGACCCCTCGACTTCTCGTGGCGCTTGCCCTTGTCCCCTTGCTGGGAGGCTGTTTCTCCGGCGCCGGCGCCGGCGCCGGCGCCTCGGACACCGCGGGCGGCCGGCTGCGCGTCGCGCTGGCGGTGCCGCCGGCGCAGGCCCTGTCCCCGTACAGCAACGACGCCACCGCGCTGGGCAAGCTGTGCGTGGCCGAGGGACTCACCGCGCTGGACCGCGACGGAGCCGCCGCGCCCGCGCTGGCCACGTCCTGGACTCGCCAGGACGCCACCACCTGGGTCTTCCGGCTGCGCCAGGCGAAGTTCCACGACGGCACCGACTTCACCGCCGCGTCGGTGGTCAACGCGCTCGACCACGCCGGTGCGGCCAAGCCCAAGCCCCGCGTGCTCAGCGACGTGACGCTGACCGCGAAGGCGGACGACGCCGGCACCGTGACGATCCGGACGAAGACCGCCGACCCGGTGCTCCCGCTCCGGCTCGCCAGCCCCGCACTGGGGATCTTCTCCGCGAAGGCGTACACCGCCGCCGGGACCGTCAGCCCCCTCGGTACCGGAACCGGCCCCTTCAAGATCACCAAGCTCACCGGCAAGACGCAGGCGACCCTGGACCGCTTCGACGGCTACTGGGGCGGCAAGGCGAAGGCCACCGGTATCGACGTGACGTGGATCGCCGACGGCACCGCCCGCACCAACGCCCTGCGCGCCCACGAGGCCGACATCGCCGAATGGATCCCGACCGCCCAGGCGCCCCTGCTCGACCCGGCCACCCGGCACGAGGTGTCCTCAGTCCGGGCGGACAGCCTGATCCTCAACACCTCCGCCGGAATCTTCACCGACCCGGCGTTGCGGGCCGCCGCCCGCGGTGCCGTCGACAGCTCGGCCCTCGCCGGCTCGGTCTTCGGCGGCTACGCCGACGCCGCCCACGGCCTGTTCGGGCCGGCCATCCCCTGGGCCGCCAGTCGGCGGGTCGAGGTGAGCGGGCGGGCGCAGGCCGCGACGGTCGCGGAAACCCGGTCGAAGACGCAGGGCCGGACGCTGCGCCTGGCCGCCTACACCAACCGCGCCGAGCTCCCCGAGGCCGCGACCGTCGTGCAGCAGCAGCTGGAGCGGGCCGGCTTCACCGTGCAGCAGGACGTTCGCGAGTACACGCAGATGGAGGCCGACCTCCTCGCGGGCAGGTACGACGCCCTGATCCTGTCGCGGGTGACGCTGCTCGACACCGGTGACGCGGTCGCGTACCTCGCCAGCGACTACACGACCAACGGCGCCTACAACATCGCCGGCCTGAAGGACGCCGGGGTCGACCGGGCCGTCGCGGCGGCCGCCGAGGAAGGCGACACCGGGCTCCGGCAGCAGAAGATCATGCAGGCCGAAGCGGAGATCCTGCGCACCGACGCCGTGGTTCCGCTGGTCCACGAGAAGGTCGTGCAGGGCATCGGCACCAACGTCGAAGGAGTGGTCCTCGATCCGCGTGAGCGCTCGCTGATCACCCTCGACACCCATCTCGGGTAGTGGCGGACGCCTCTCCGTGGCGCGCGGGCGCGGGCCGCGTCGCCGCCGGCAGCGCGATGCTGGCAGCCGTCGCCTTCCTGCCGTGGCTGTCCGGTACCGATCCCGCGCTGACGGTCTTGCGAGCCCGATCCGCCGACCAGGCCCCGACCGCCGACCAGCTGGCCGCGGTGCGGGAGCAACTGGGTCTGGACCAGGGGCCGTTCATCCAGCTCGGGCGCTGGCTCGGCGGGCTGCCGCGCGGGGACGCGGGCACGTCCTGGGTGTCGGGCGCGCCGGTCCTGCCCCAGGTCACGAGCGCCCTGGGCGTCTCGGTCACGCTGATGTTCGCCACGCTCGTGGTCACGATCGCGGTGGCCGCGCTGATCAGTGCCCGCACGCTGTCCCTCGGCTCCCGGCGGCGGCTGCGCGACCGCGGCACCGGCGCGGTGGCCGCGTCGCTCGCCGCGCTGCCCAAGTTCCTGCTCGCCTCGCTGCTCGCCACCGTCTTCGGCGTGTGGCTGGGCTGGTTCCCGCCCGGCGGCTGGACCGGCCCGATGTCCATGGTGCTGCCCGCGCTCGCCCTCGGCGTCCCGACCGGAGCGGTGATCGGCGGCCTGCTCGACCACGCCCTGCCCGCCAC
Source organism: Amycolatopsis sp. NPDC051128 (assembly GCF_040682715.1). Lineage (NCBI taxonomy): Bacteria > Bacillati > Actinomycetota > Actinomycetes > Pseudonocardiales > Pseudonocardiaceae > Amycolatopsis > Amycolatopsis sp. NPDC051128. The sequence goes on from NZ_JBFBBN010000005.1 coordinate 129,663, forward strand.
CTTCGGCGAGCCGTGGGTCAGGACCTGGCACGCCGGCGGGTTTCCGCCGGGCCGCCTCGTCCGGCCCGTGCTGCGCCGCACGCTGGCCGGGGTGCTCCCCCAGCTGATGCCCAGTGTGGTCGGCCTGGTCGGCGGAGCGGTCGCGGTGGAAAAGGTCTTCGACATCCCGGGGCTCGGCCGGCTCGCCCTGGATTCCGCCCTGGCCCAGGACCTCCCGCCGCTGCAGACCGCGACCCTGCTGCTGGCCCTGCTCGGCGTCGCCGCCGGCCTGCTCGTCAAGGCGCTTCGCCACCTGCTGCTCGGCCCCGCCCTGCGCGACGGCGGTCTGGCCGCCCCGCCCCCACCGGCGCTCGGCCGCCGTCGCGCGACCGGCTGGGCGCTCGGTGGCTGCGCGGCCCTTCTGCTCGCCGTCTGCGTCGCCGGGCTGCTGCGCGATCCGTCGCACGTGGACACCGCGGCCCGCCTGCTCTCCCCCTCGGCAGCGCACCCGCTCGGTACGGACGCACTCGGCCGGGACATGCTGGCCCGCCTCGGACACGGGGCACTGCGCACGACGGGCGTGGCGCTCGCCGTGACGGTGGCCTGCGTCGTCATCGGGATGCTGCTCGGCATGGCCGGCGCGGCCGGCGCCGGGCTGACCGAAGTGCTGTCAGCCGTGCCCGCCGTGCTGGCCGGACTGCTGACGACCGCGGTGACCGGACCGTCGGTGTGGGGCGCCGCGTTCGCGGTGTGCCTGGTCGGCTGGACTCCCTACGCCGCCCAAACCGCGGCGCTGCTCGAACAGGAACGGGCGACCGGCTACCTGCAAGCGTCGATCTCGTTCGGCGCCGGCCCAGTCCACCTGTTGCGCCACCACCTGCTGCCCGCGGTGCTGCCCGCCGTCGCCCGCAACGCCGCCCTGCGGCTGCCCACCACGATCCTGGTGCTCGCCTCCCTCGGGTTCCTCGGGCTGGGCGAGCAACCGCCCACCCCGGAATGGGGCCGCCTCCTCGCGGAGAACCAGCCCTACCTGGAGCTGGCGCCGTGGACGACCCTCGGCCCGGCCGGCGCGCTCGTCCTGCTGTCCGTGCTCGCGGCGGCCGGTTCGTCAGCGCGCCGGCCCAAGCGCCGCCGGGCACGTGTTCACCGGCCGGTCTCCTGATGCCGATCCGCGCGATTTCCGCCACCGCGCAACGGCTTTCGGCGGAGAACCTGACCGAACGGGTACCGGTGACCACCCCGGCGGACGAGCTGGCCGCGCTGGCCGGCACCATCAACGGGATGCTGGACCGCATCCAGCGCGGCGTCACCGAACGCGACCGCGTACTGGACAGCCAGCGAATGTTCACCGCCAACGCCGCGCACGAGCTGCGGACCCCGCTGACCACCATGCGCACCGCGATCGACATGACCCTCGACGGCGAACCGAGCCGGGCCGAGCTGCTGACCATGGCCCGCGACGTCAGAACCGCGGTCGAACACAGCAGGCGGACGCTGGACGGGCTGCTGGCGCTGGCCCGCAGCCACCCCCGCGAGCAGCGTCCGACGAACCTCGCCGAGGTCGCCGGGGAGAGCCTCGCCGCCGTCACCCGCGAGGACGTCACACTGCACACCGACCTGCGGCCGGCGCCGGTCAGCGGCGAACCGGTCCTCCTGGAACGGATGGCCGGCAACTTGGTGGACAACGCCACCACGTACAACCACGCCGGCGGCCACATCACGGTGACCACGGGCACCGACGCCGGCCGGGCGTTCCTCCGCGTCACCAACTCGGGCCCACCGATCCGCGCGGAGGAGGCGGAAGAGCTGCTGGAACCCTTCGTCCGCGGCAACGGCGTCCGCACCCACACCGACAGTGGCGCCGGCCTCGGTCTGTCCATCGTGCGCGCGATCGCCGCCGCCCATCACGACGAGGTGACCGTCGTGACCCGCGCGGCCGGCGGCCTGGACGTCACGGTCCGGCTGAGCCGGCTCACCGGGCCGCAGCACGGTGCCGGCTCTTGAACAGGGCAGCGCGGGCAGAGGCGCCGAGCACCGCCTCTGCTCATCGGCGGCTCTCCGCCCGCACCGGCTCGTCAGCGACCCGGCCTGGTCGTGCCGGTCGGAGCGTCAGCGGGAGCCAGTGACGCTCCGACGGGCAGGTGAGGAGGTTTGCCTCGCAGCCGGTTTCGGCACGAAGGCGTAGGCGAGCACGGCACCGACGATCCCGACCGCCGTAGCGGCGATCAGGACCCGGTTCAGCCCGTCCACCGGAGAAGCGCCGCCGTGCTGGAACAACACCCCGAAGATGGCGACCCCGAGCGTCTGTCCGAGCTGCCGAAAGGTAGTCATGGCCCCAGCGGCCATGCCTCCGCGCTCCGGCGGAAGGGCCGCGAAGACCGCGGCTCCCATCGTCGGGCCCATCAGCCCCACCCCGACACCGGTGATGGCCAGCCCCACCGCAACAGACCCGGCAGAGGAACCCGCGTCCAGTCCCGCCTGCAACGCGCAGCCGATCCCGCTCAGCAGCAACCCAGTGGTCAGAATCGCGCGAGGAGACTTTCCGTGCAGCGTCCGCCCGGTGATGAGCGAAGTGGCGAAGGATGCCAGAGCGAGCGGCATGAGTGCCAGCCCGGCACGGGCCGGCCCCAGACCCAGCCCCGACTGCAGCCACACCGAGGTATAGACCAGCGCCGCGAAGGCCGCCGTCGAGGCGATCACGCACGACATCACCGCCGCGAAGGCCCCCCGGGAGAACAGCCGCACATCCAGCAGCGGTGCCGCGGTGCGCAGTTCGACGCGGACGAACACGACAAGGGCGAGCGCGGCCACCACCAGCGGAGCCAACACCCCGGGCGCGGTCCAACCCTCGTCCCCGGCCCGTGTCAGCGCATAGGTCAGCGAGCCGCCGCACAAGGCGAACGCGATGACACCCGGAAGATCGATACGCGCCACAGCGGGCCGCCGACCTGCCGTCAGGACGTGAAGAGACAGGGCGATGGTGACGACGACGAACGGGATGTTGACGAAGAAGACCGCTCGCCAGCTCAGATACTGGGTGAGCACCCCACCGAGCATCGGTCCCGCGGCGGCGGCCAAACCGGTCACCGCACCGAAGACACCCATCGCCCGGCCCATGTCGGGACCGCGATACACCGAGCCGATCAAAGCGAACGTGGTCACGGCGATCGCCGCGCCACCGATCCCCTGCACCCCACGGGCGGCGATCAACACACCCACGCCAGGAGCCAGGCCACAGGCCAGCGAGGCGACGCCGAAAACCACCAGGCCGGCCACGTACACCGCGCACGCCCCGAACCGGTCCACCAACGACCCCATCGTCAGCATCAGCACCGCCAGGACCAGCGTGTAGATGTTGACCACCCACTGCAGCTCCGGCAGCGACGCCGGCAGCCCCTCGCCGATGTCGGGCAAGGCCACGGACAACACCGTGGTGTCAAGCAGGAACATGAAGGTACCGAGACAGACCGCCACCAGCGGCCACCATTTACGCATGAGGCTTCCTTCGCAAAGCTTGTCGGACGCCCCTCACCCTCGTGATCCAACCCGCGAGACCGCCAGCAAGCCAGCCTTTCACGGCGGATACTGGCACACTATTCATCATGAAGACGGATACTGTCATCCTGGATGACGTCGATCGCGGTCTGGTGCACGCCCTGCAGATCGACGGACGAGCCCCGTTCCGCCTCATCGGCGAAGCCCTCGGCGTCTCCGAGAACACCATCGCTCGCCGCTACCGCAGGCTGCGTACTGCCGGCATCCTCCGCGTGATCGGCAGCCTCAACGGGACCCGCCTCGGCTACCGCGCCTGGACCATCCGGCTGCAGTGCACACCGGACTCGGCAACCGGCATCGCCAAAGCCCTTGCCGCCCGCCCGGACACCTCCTACGTCTACCTGCTTTCCGGCGGCACCGAAATCTCGTGCAGCACACAGACACCCACCACAGAGGACAGCGAAGCCCTGCTGCTGCACAAGCTCCCGAGAACCAGCCGCGTCACCGCCGTCTCCGCCCATCTGCTGCTCGGGCACTACGCACTGCCCAACAACTGGGCCGGCCCCGCCCAGCTCACGCCCGACCAGGCGGCCCTGCTCACCGCGCCACCCATCGAAGACGCCGAGGCGTCGCTGGGACCTGAAGACCGTCCGCTGTTCGACCTGCTGTCGCGCGACGGACGGGCAAGCCACGCGGAACTCGCCGCCGCGACCGGATGGTCCGAATCGACGGTACGGCGGCGGCTCACCGCGCTACGCCGAGCCGGGGTGCTCACGTTCCTCGTCGACATCCCGCCCGCCGCGCTCGGCTTCGCCGCCGAGGCACGCCTGTGGATCTCCGTACGGCCCTCCGAGCTCACTGCCGTGGCCTCCGCTATGGCGGGCCACCCCGAGGTGTCCCTCGTGGCCCAGACCACCGGACCGACGAACCTGCTCGCGGCCATCAACTGCCGCGACGCCGTAGACCTCGCGCGCTACCTGAGCGAGCGGATCGCCTCGCTGGACGCCATCCACTCACTCGAGACAGCCCCGGTCATCCGCACCGTGAAGCGAGCCGGCGCGCTGCTTCCCAGGTAAGACCTCAGACCCGGCACAGCTCACGTTGCTGGTGGTGCACGGCCGCTGGTGCCCGGTTGCGCGGAGTGGGCCTTATCCGCCATCACCGCGTCACTCGGCGGCCCGGAGGAGGTCAAGTGGTCCAGGATCGAGGTCACCCCGGTCGCAGCGGCTTCGACCAGCCACCGGCGAGCACCCTCGCCGAGGGCGAGGAACGCGACCTCCTCCGGAGTGCGTGTCCTGACCCTCGATCATCGAGGCCGGTGCCTGCTCGGCGACGGCTATGTCACCCGATGGGGTGAACTTACCCCTTCGACGATGATCGTCACGATCGAGAAAGTGGCCAGGTCGTGCTCGGTTTCATTCGCGAACTGACACGAAACACGGTCGTCGCGATTTTTCCTTGATTACCATTCCAATCGGTTCAGGTGCGCGACCAGGCGCGATCCGCCCGACGCGACGACTTCGTGACCGATCCCGGGGCGGCCACCATCGAGTACGAAAAGCGCCGGGGGCGGACATCCGCCCTACACTGTTGAATACAGCGAGTTCACCTCTCCCGAAAATCGGGAACAGGACGCTCGAAGTCGTGCTTGGTGTGGCGATTTCGCCTCGACGTGCCCCTGCGTGTAGCAGCAGCCTTCGAGTGGCTGCGGATATCTAGACAAGATGTTCGAACGCCCTTCTGAAGGGAATTCCATGTATCAGCAACTCCGTGCGGCTCGGCGCAGGGAACACGGCTTCACCCTGATCGAGCTCTTGATCGTCATCGTCGTCCTCGGCGTCCTGGCCGGAATCGTCGTGTTCGGAGTCGCCAAATTCAGCAGCGACGCCAAGACAGCCGCATGCAACGCGGACGTGAAAGGTGTCGATATCGCGGCCTCGGCCTACTATGCCAAGTACAGCACCTGGCCGACTGTTGCGACGCTGGTTACTGACAACTACCTGAAGTCGGCGCCGCCGGCTACGGACGGCATCGCCATTAACGCGACTACAGGTGTTGTGACGGGTACTTGCTGATCAGGCAGTCCGGGGAGGGTGGCCGGGCGCGAGTCCGAGCCATCCAGCCCGTGAGCCATCCGCACAGGAAGTTTCCGGAGGTTCTTCCATGCACGGTCCAGCTGTCGGGAGCGACATCGACGGACTGCTCGATCTGTTGTGGCAGGCCCGTGGCACGGATCTCCTGCTGACCGCCGGAATGTTCCCCCAGATCAGGGTGCACGGCCAGCTCAACCCGGTGCCCGGCCGCCCGGTTCTCACCGGCGAGGCCATCGCCGGACTGCTGGCCGAACTGCTCACCGGCGAGCAGGCAGCCACGTGGAAGGCCGTCCACGAGTACGACTTCTCCTTCGCCTGGCGCGAGCACGCCAGGATCCGTGGCAATGCGTTCAGCCAGCGCGGCGAGACCGCCGTGGCACTGCGGATGATTCCCCGCGAGGTGCCCACAATGGAGGAACTCGGTCTCCCACCGGCACTGCACGTGTTCGCCCGCCAGCATCAGGGACTCGTTCTGGTGACCGGGCCGACCGGATCCGGCAAATCGACCACGCTGGCCGCCGTGATCAACCAGATCAACATCGATCGGGCCTGTCACGTCATCACCATCGAGGACCCCATCGAGTACGTCCACGACCACAAGCGCTCCGCGGTCAACCAGCGTGAGGTCGGCTCGGACACGGCATCCTTCGCCGACGCCCTGCGCGCCGCGCTGCGCGAGGACCCGGATGTGCTGCTGGTCGGTGAAATGCGCGACCTGGATTCCATCCGGTTCGCACTGACCATCGCCGAGACCGGTCACCTGGTCTTCGCCACCCTCCACACCAACGACACCGCGCAGTCCCTGGCCAGGATGATCGACGTGTTTCCCGCCGAGCAACAGGCACAGGTCCGGGTGCAGCTCGCGGCAGCGCTCACCGGCATCGTGTACCAGCGGCTGATACCGCGGATCGGCGGCGGCCTGGTCGCCGCCTACGAGGTGCTGGTGGCCAACACCGCGATTCGCAACCTGATCAAGGAAGGCAAGACCAACCAGTTGCGCAACTGCGTGGTCACCGGTCAACGAGAGGGCATGATCGTCCTGGAACAGTCGCTGTCCGCACTCGTGCAAGCTGGTCAGATCACCTATGAGGACGCCGTTGCGCGCAGCCTGTTTCCCAAGGACATCGAGGCGCGACAACTGCGGCGCGCAGGTGTGACGTCGTGAAGGGACGGAAGCGTGGCCGCTCGGCGGATTCGACGCCGCCGCCGGCAGTGCCCGCCGCGGACGTCGAACGGGTGGCCAAGCCGACGGACATGACGTTCGCGCCCGGCGGCAGCCGGCTCGGCGAAATGCTCATCGACGCCGGGCTGGCCACCAAGGACCAGGTCGTCACGGCTCTGGAACAGTCGGAGCGCGTTGGCAAACGGGTGGGCTCACTGCTGGTCGAGTTGGGTACGCTGAGCGAACGCGACCTCGCCCGGATGGTGGCCAAGCAGCATTCACTGGAATTCGTCGATCTCCGTGACGTCACGCCGGACCCGGTGGTCACCGAACTGCTCAGCGAGGAGACCGCGCGGGCGTTGATCGCGGTCCCACTGGGACTGGAAGGCGAGCGGGTGGCGGTCGCCGTCGCCTCCCCGTCCGAGGCGACGCTGAGGCTGCTGGAGGGGTTCATCGGCCGGCCCCTGACGATCAAGATCGCGTCGCAGACGGACATCGCGGCCGCGATCGGCAACAGCTATCGAGCCCTCACCGCGGTCAGTTCGCAGGTCGAGGCGTTCGAAGCGCGCGATGTGCTGCGCAAGGCGGCGGCCGAGTTCGAAACCGTGGTGGCGAACGAGGACGCGCCGGTCGTGCGGGTCGTGCAGCTCATCATCACTCAGGCCCTGCGGGATCGCGCCTCCGACGTGCACATCGAACCCCAGAAGGACCGCGTGCGGGTGCGCTACCGCATCGACGGCGCCCTGCACACCGTCCTGGACCTGCCTGGCTCCATGGCGTCGGCGGTGGTCAGCCGAGTCAAGATCCTCGCCGGGATGAACATCGTCGAGCGGCGCCGGCCGCAGGACGGTCAGATCAGTATGGAAATCGAAGCCCGCGCGGTGGACATCCGGGTCTCCACCGTCGCGGTCGTCGGTGGCGAAAAGGTCGTGCTGCGGTTGCTCGACAAGAGCCGTCCGCTGTTCGACCTGGCGCAGCTCGGCATGCAGGGGGACATGAGCGAGCGGTACGCCGCCATCTTGCGCTCGCCGTACGGCATGGTCATCTGCGCCGGGCCGACCGGCAGCGGTAAGACAACGACGCTGTACGGGTCACTCACCGAGATCAACAGCCCCGACCGCAACATCATGACCATCGAGGACCCGGTCGAGTACATCTTCCCGTTCATCAACCAGATCCAGATCAACGAGCAGGCCGGTATCACTTTCGCCGGCGGCCTGAAATCCATCCTGCGGCAGGACCCGGACATCATTCTGGTCGGTGAGGTGCGGGACGTGGAGACCGCGCGGATCGCGGTGCAGTCGGCGCTCACCGGACATTTCGTGCTCTCGTCCCTGCACGCCACGGACGCTCCCTCGGCGCTGCACCGCCTGCTGGACATGGGCATCGAGCCGTTCCTGATCGCTTCGTCGGTGACCGCGGTGCTGTCCCAACGGCTGGTGCGCCGGGTGTGCGAGAACTGCCGTGAACCGTATGAGCCCGCGCTGGAGGAAAGGGCTCTGCTGGACGCGATCGGCGGACAGGTGCCGGAGGAGGGTTTCACCCGCGGCGCGGGGTGCAACTTCTGCGCGCACACCGGATACCTCGACCGGATCGGGGTCTACGAGATGATGCCGGTGACCGACGGGATCCGCGAGATGGTCCTCAATCGCGCCTCGCACGACGAAATCCGCAAGGTCGCGCGGAACGAGGGCATGCAGACTCTGCAGGAGGAGGCCGCCCGACTCGTCGCCACCGGGGTGACCAATCCGGCCGAGGTGCTGCGAGCCATCTACCTTGCTGGAGGAAATCGATGACCCGGTATGCCTACACCGCGACCGACCTGGACGGCGAACTGACGCGTGGGGTGGCGAAGGCGACCGACCGCAACGCGGCCGAAATGGCGTTGTTCGAGCGCCAGCTGCGTGACATCCGAGTCACCGAGAAAAAGAGCTTTCTGAAATCGGAGCTGTTCGCACCGCGGGTCAAACGAGTGGCGGTCATGCACCTGTCTCGCCAGCTCGGCGCGTTCATCCGGGCCGGCCTGCCCCTGCTCGACGCGGTGCACAGCCTCGGCGCGGAGGCAACCAACTCCTCGGTGCGGCGGATGATGGAGCAGGTCGAAGACGGGCTCCGGGGAGGCGAGAAACTGTCCGACTGTTTCAACCGGCACCCGAAGATCTTCCCCGAGTTCTACCGCGGAATCCTTCGATCCGCCGAACTCACCGGTGAGCTGGACATCGTGCTCACCCAGCTGGCGAAATACCTCGAACGCGATCTGGAGGCCCGCCGGAAGATCAAGAGCGCGTTGATCTACCCCATGGTGATCGCGTTGATGTCGCTGGTCACCATCACCGTGCTCGCGGCGTATGTCCTGCCCAAGTTCAAGGTCTTCTTCGCCAGCCTCAACGCCGAACTGCCGCTGCCGACGCGCATGCTCCTCGCCGCCACCGATTTCCTCACCCAGTGGTGGTGGGCACTGGGCATCGGGCTGGCCACCATCGTGGTTGTCGTCGCGGCCGGTCTGCGCTTCGAACTCGGCCGTCACCTCCGCGACCGGCTCGTGCTCCGCACCCCCGTGCTCGGCTCCACCGTGCGATTCGCCATGGTCGAGCGCTTCTGCCGGATCCTGTCGTCGATGGTGGGGGCCGGCGTGCCGCTGCCGGAAGCATTGCGGGTGGCCACCGATTCGTTGCGCAACCGGGTGTTCATGTACGCCCTGTGGCGGACACGCGAGGCGATGCTGGAAGGCCAGGGCCTGGCCGGACCGCTGGGGGCGACCGGGCTGTTCCCCAACACCGCGGTGCAGATGATGCGCGTCGGCGAGGAAACCGGAACCCTGGACACCCAGCTGGAGGTCACCGCCGCCTACTACGAGGGCGAGCTGGACTACAAGATCAAGAAGTTGACGGCGTTGTTCGAGCCGGTGGTGATCATCATCATGGGCATCGTGGTCGGCTTCGTCGCGGTGGCACTGGTGTCGGCGATGTACGGAATCTTCAACCAGGTGGACATCTGATGATCGGCCGGAATCCCGGATCGGCGAACGAGCGCGGCGAGACGTTGATCGAACTGCTGATCACGATAACGATCATGGGGATCCTGATCCCGGCTGTCATGGGCGAACTGGTCACCACCATCCTGGTCTCCGACATCCACCGCAAACAGGCCACGGCCGGCGCCTACCTCCACGACTACGCCGAGGCGATCGAGAACCAGGTCATGGCGGGCGGCTACTTCCCGTGCGCCGCGCCCGCGAAGTACGCCGCTCCGGCCGGGTTCACCGTGCCGGAGCCGGACCCGAAGCCGTTCGTCCCCTCGGTGACCTCGGTGAAGTACTGGACCGGCACCGCGTGGTCGGCGACCTGCGGCGCCGACAGCGGGTTGCAGCAGCTCACCGTCCAGGTCGCCAGCCGTGACGGGCGCGCGAGCGAGAAGCTCGTCGTCGTGGTGCGCAAGCGCTGCGGGCTCGGGGAGGCGTTGTGCTGAGCCGCCGGTCCGACGACGGCTTCACGCTGATCGAACTGCTGCTGGCGATCGTGATCCTTGGTGTGATCACGGTGCCGCTGTCCGATGTGATCATCGGCGCGACCCAGACCACCACGACGACCTCCGACCGGTTCGAGGTGTCGCATGACGCGCAGATCAGCGCCGCGTACTTCGCCCAGGACGTCGCCATGACCGGCCTGCGAGACTACTCCGGCCAGATCGCGAACGGCACCGTCCCGTACTCGCCGTCGATCCAGGTCGGCGCGGCGTACAACGCGGGTGGCCAGGTCTGCGGGACGGCCGCGACGCCGGATGCGGTGGTGCGGCTGCTGTCCGACGACTGGGACACCACCACCACCCCGGACGCGACCCGGCGCACGGCGATCATCGCCTACTACCCCAACCCGGCCGGGACCGAGCTGCATCGCCTACGCTGCCTGGGTTCCGCGACGCCGGTGTCCGACACGATCGTCGCCCACAACGTCAAGCCGGGGACTCCAGCGGTCACCTGCGCCAGCACCTGCGCCGACGCGGCCTTGCCGCTGTGGGTGAAGCTCATCTTCACGGCGGTCACGGTCCACGCCGACCCCTATCTCATCACCCTGTTCGGGCAACGGAGGCAGACATGATCCGCCGGCCGAAGGGCGACGACACCGGGGCCGCGCTGACGCTGGTGCTCCTCCTGGTCACCGTGGTCGCGGTGGGCCTCAGCGCGCTGCTGTCGTTCGCCGACACCAGCGTCCGCACCACGGTGAACCTGCGCGGCCAGGCGGCGTCGGCCTACGCCGCCGACGGCGCGTTGCAGGCCGCGGTCAACCAGATCCGTACGAGCACGTTCAAGGGCACGGCCGGCGAGCCCTGCTTCGGCACGTCCGACACGCTGCACCTACCGGACTCCGGAGGCGGCGCGGCGGCCGTGTCGTGCATCGCCGATCCGGCGAAGGTGCTGATCCAGTGCCCGTCGCTGAGCCAGTGCAACCGGCCGGGCAACGCGATCCTCACCCTCGGCACCGGCGGCGAGGACGGGCTCAACATCCAGCAGCCGACCGGTTCGTCGTTCAAGATCCACGGCACCGTCTACTCGAACTCGAACATCAACGTGGTCAACGGGTCGCTCGACACCAACACGGCGGTCTATGCGCGCAGCGGTTGCTCCGGCACGATCCGGAGCACACCGCCGCCTTCGTGCAGCTACGCCGGGTCGAGCCTCGGCGCCGACCCCGGGTACGCGCCGGCACTGACGTCCGTGCCGCCGCTCCAAAAGCTGCCCCCGTGCACCAAGGCCGGCTCGCTGGTGACCTTCCAGCCCGGGTACTACGACGACGCGGTCGGGCTGTCGGCGATGATGTCGAGCAGCAGCAAGTGCAAGGACAGCACGTTCTGGTTCAAGCCCGGCGCGTACTACTTCGACTTCCACAACGCCGCGGCGGTCCGGCCGCTGTCACTGCTCGGTGGCGAGGATGTCTGGACCATCGACAACGGCTATCTGGTCGCGGGCACGCCGGTGGACGACACCGGGCGGATCGTGGCCACGCCGTCGGTGCCGGCGAAGATCCCGGGTGCGTGCGACAACCCCATCGAAGACGCGAATGCGGTCGGGGTCCAGTTCGTCTTCGGCGGCGACAGCCGGCTCGCGGTCAAGGCCGGGCAGGCGGAGATCTGCGGCACCTACAGCGCCACCCGCCCGCCGGTCGCGGTCTACGGCCTGACGTCGGGGGCCGAATCGCCGGTGACCGCCACGCTCACGCCGTCCGGCACGCCGTCCGGCACCTTCACCACCGCCCCGGCGGGCAGCCTGTCCGCTGTGGACGGAAACCTCGCCACCTGGATCAACAGCCTCGGCGGCACCCAGAGCGCCACCGTGACCACGACCGGCTACGCCTCGCCCGCGGCGATCCCGGTGGGCTCGATCCTCCAGTCCGCCCGGGTCCGCGTGGTGCACGGCAACACCGCCGGAACCATCCAGGACAACCTCTCGGTGCAGCTCGCGCCGGCCGGCGCGGTCACTGTGCCGTCGTACCCGGACACGCTCCCGCACACCGACCTGGTCGACGTCGTCGTCACTCCCGCGCTCAGGCAGCAGGTGTACGACGGCACCTTCACCGGCGCGCAGCTGAGTTACACGGCGGCGGTGAAACACAAGGGCACGGAAATGATCGACGCGTTGCAGCTCGAACTCATCTACACCCCGCCCGCCCTGCGTGCCGAGAGCGGCTGCACCCAGCTGCTGTATACGGCCAGTGCCGCGTGCGCGCTGCTGACGGCGGTGAACAACTCGGGCAACCGGTTCTACGTGCAGGGCACGACGTACGCGCCCAAGGCCGTCGTGGACATCACGCTGAACAACGCCACCGAGCCGATCTTCCGCTTCGGCGTGGTCGCCCGGTCGTTGTGGATCAAGGAAACCGGCAGCGTGACGTTCACCGGCGCGGTGATCGAGGTTCCCGACTACGCGCCGGGGTTCGTTTTCGGGGTGTACCTGGCCGCCTACGTCTGCCCTGGCGCGACGACGTGCGAGCCCGGCGGAGCCGCGGCCGCCCGGGCCCGGGTGGCCTATGTGGACGGTGACCCGACGAACCCGGTCGCCGGGGCGAGACAGGTGTCGGTGCTCAGCTGGTCCGGGAACCGGTGACCGTTCAGGCCAGGCCTGAGCGGTCACCAGTAGGCCTGGCCGAGCGACCCGGCCGCCAAGATCGCCACGAGCGCCGCGGCGATCATGAACGGCCCGCGACGTCACCTCACAATTCGCTCCGTTGATCCACGCCCACGGTTTTCGCCTGTGCGTTGCTTACCGGGGGCGGATGGGTTGATTTATCACCACACGAATGCTGCTCACAAGTCGCGATGCCGAGATCTTTCTACCCAGAGTATGTTCGACCTGGGTAATTGGAACGCTGCGTACAACCCGGCGGGCCCGGGATCGGCTAGTATGTAAGTCACCTGCATTGGCCGCGTGGACCAGGTCAGACCCTCTTGGGGTTACGTGAGATCAACAATGTTGAGATCATGGCAAAAAGAGTCCGGACCATGGTCCAGGGTCATGTGAAAGGTGGTAGCCGTGGTCGACACCGATGTGGACGAATTGGTCCGTACGCACCTCTCTCTTGTCGCCGTCCACGTGCGCCAACTGTCCGGCAAACTGCCCCCACACGTCGATCGGGACGACCTGACCGCTGCCGGGCTGACCGCGCTGGTGATCTCCGCTCAGGCCTATCACCCGGAACGGATCAATTCCTTCGCCGGATTCGCCGGCGCCCGGATCCGGTGGGCGCTGCTCGACGAGTTGCGCGGCCTCGACTGGGCACCCCGTTCGACGCGAAGCCGGGCCCGCAAGATGGCTGCCGTCCGCCGGGACCTGACCACGGCGCTCGCCCGCACGCCTACCTCGGCCGAACTCGCCGAAGCACTGGTGATGACGGTCAAGGACCTCGACACCGCGCTCCAGGAGACGGACGCGGCGCAGGTGCTGAGCCTGCAGGGCCCCGCATCACACGCCCTGATCGACGTGCTCGCCGATCGACGACTCGGGCCCGAAGGCGTCATGTTGTACCGGGAGCGGATCGGCTATCTCCGTGACGCGGTCGAAGCGCTGTCGCCACGACCGAGGATGGTGGTGGTTCGGCACGTCCTCCAGGAGCGTCCGATGGTGGAGGTCGCCGCCGAGCTGGGGGTGACCGAATCCCGGGTGTCCCAGCTGCTCGCGCAGGCGATGGCCCTGCTCCGAGACGGCATCAACGCCCAGCTCGATCCCGACCTCGTGTCCCCGGGCGGCGACCAGAACAGTCCTGTCGTGGCGCGTCGGCGCGCGGCCTACTTCGCGCGCATCGCGGCCAGTGGTGATCTCCGCAGCAGACTGGCGATCACCGGGCATGATCCGCGTCAACCGGTCCGGTCATACCGCGGGCGCGAGAACTGTTACTCGAATCAACGACCCGTTTTCCTCAACCGTGCTCGACTGCTGCCGTTCATCACTTAGGACGCGGCATGGAACGCACCCGATCGGACACGATATTGCGTACCGACCTCCAGGATCCGGACACATCCACCACGGGCGGAAAGCTCGAACTCGAGCTTGTCGTCGAGCTGGCGTTGTCCGCCGAGTCCGCGGCATTGTGGCGCGTCGACTTCTCCGACGACGCGCTGACCTGGCGGCGTGGCCTTGACGACGTCCTCGGCATGCCCGGCGCGGCTGACACCGAGATCCGCGCCCAACTGGCCGAGCTGGTCGAACCACTGAGTCATTCCGCGCGGACCGCGCCCTTGTGGCAGAACTTCGAACTCGAACAGCAAATCGAATCAGCGGACGGCGCGATCCGATGGATTCAGTTCCGCGCGCGCAGATTCGCCGACCGCGGCGCAGGTGGTGTGCTCGGTATCGCCACCGACGTGACCGAGCAGCACGAGGCCACCATGGCACTGGCCGATCTCGCCGATCGTTACCGGCTGCTCAGCGAACTCAGCCCGGACGGCATCGCGGTTCACGAAGCCGGCATGGTCGTGTATGCCAATGCGGCGAGCGGGCGCCTCCTCGGCCTGAATTCCAGCGCGGAGATGCTCAAGCGCTCGATCAGCGAATTCGTGGATGCGGACTCTGTTCCGGAAATGCTGCGGCGCATCGCGGGGCTCACGACGCAGGGCGCGACATCCGAACCGGCGGAGGCGAGTCTGGTGCGGGCCGACGGCACGAAAATCGTCGTCGAGACGGTCTCGGTGCGGACGATGTGGGAGGGGCGGCCCGCGTTCCAGGTGATCCTCCGTGACCTGACCGTGCAGAAGGCGGCCGAGGCGAGCCTGCGCTATCAGGCCGCGCTGGTCACACACGTCAGCGACGCGATCATCGCGATCGACCGTTCCGGCCTCGTGACCAGTTGGAATCCGGCTGCCGAGGCCGTCTATGCCCGCCTGGCCGCCGATGCCATCGGCCGGCCGGCCGGTGAGATACTGGGCACCGAGCTCGACCCGCGCGCGGTGATCCGAGCGGGTGGTCTGATCGACAGCACCCATCGCCGGCCCGACGGGGTGACGGTGAACGTCCGAGCCTCCGTGGCCGAGATGGGCGACGGGTATGTGCTCGTGTGCGCGGATGAAACCGAACGACGCCTCGCTCAACAGCGCTTCAGCAATGTGGTCGCCTCATTGGAGGAGGGCGTCATTGTTCTCGGGCCCACCGGGGTGGTCGAATCCGTGAACCCGGCCGCCTGCCGCATCGTGGGGGTCAATGCGGAACGACTTATGGCTTTGTCGACGCCGGCGTATCCGCTGTATGACGAGGCGGGCGTCGTCGTACCGGTGTCGGACCACCCGGCCGCGATCAGCCGGAACACCGGCGCCCGGCTGAACGGACATGTGTTCCGCGTGCCCCGGCCCGATGGCGAAAACATGTGGATCTCGCTGAGCACGCGGCCACTCAACAGCGACACGGTCCCGCCGCACGCGGTGGTCGTCTCGTTCAGCGACATCTCCGAGCAACGGGCCGTCGATGATCGCCTCCGTTACGACGCGACCCACGACGCGCTGACCGGGCTGGCCAACAGGGCGCTGGTCCTGGAACGACTCGCGACCACCATTCGGACGTCTGAACGTACGGGGGGCACCGCGGTCCTGTTCATCGACCTGGACAAGTTCAAGGTGATCAATGATTCGCTCGGGCACCGTTTCGGCGACGCGGTACTGCGGATCGTCGGGAAGCGACTGTGCGGCGAGGTGCGCGAGGGCGATCTCGTCGGCCGGATCGGCGGCGACGAGTTCGCGGTGGTGGTGGCCGGCGTCGCCGATATGACCGCGTTGCGAGCGATTGCCGGTCACCTGCGTGGCTCGCTGGCCAACCCCATCACCTTCGAAGGTCGTCAGCTGCACATCGACGCGAGCATCGGAATCGTCGTGGCCGGCCCGCATGACGAACGGAGCGCGGACGACCTGTTGCGGGACGCGGATATCGCGATGTACCGGGCGAAGACACAGGGACGCGGCCGGTACGAGTTCTTCGATGTCGAGTTGCGGAAGCGGATCCAGCAACAAGTCCGCATGGAACAGGACCTGCGTGACGCCGTGAGCAATGGTCATCTCCGGATGGCCTACCAACCCGTCGTCGACATCCGGAAACGGCGGCTGGTCGGAGTGGAGGCGTTGTTGCGATGGTCCGATTCGCAGCGCGGGAACATTCCGCCGTCGGATTTCATCCCGCTGGCCGAGGAGAGCGATCTGATCAATCTGATCGGCGAGTTCACCCTGCGAAGGTCGACCGAGGAGATCACCGCGTGGTGCGCGCGGCACAACCTGGACATCGATCTCGCGGTGAACCTCTCGGTACGTCAACTGGAGGACCCCCAACTGGTCGCCTTGGTGGACGAGGCGTTGCACGCCACCGGACTGCCGGCCGAACGACTGCGACTGGAGATCACCGAAACCGCGCTGATGCGAGACCCGGCGAGCGCGCACCTGATACTGAACGACCTGCGCGTGCTCGGTGTGCACCTGGCCATCGACGACTTCGGCACCGGCTATTCGTCCCTCGCCCAGATCCGCAAGCTGCCCGTCGACGCGTTGAAGATCGACCAGTCCTTTGTCAGCGAACTCGAGGAATCCAGTGAGGCGCGGGCGATCGTGGCCAGCATCATCGCCATGGCGCACGGCGTCGACCTCACCGTGATCGCCGAGGGCGTGGAGACCGCGACGCAGTTCGATATCCTTCGTGACCTGGGATGCGACCAGGTCCAGGGCTATTACTTCGGCCACGCGGTCGCCGCCGAGGACCTGTTGCCCGCACCACTCTAGTGGTCCCACGCCGGGAATTCGGTGGACAGGTGCGACGGGTTGGGCAGCCTGATCGGGTGATCGTTCGGCGAAACTATCAGATGGTGTCGATCACACCCGCTCTGTATAAGGGTGATCCATCGGATATGAAGGGCCGGTACTCGAATGGCGAGTAAATTGAGGGCTCGCTTGGCCTCGCTACCGCGCCGGTTCGCCGTCCGCCTCGTGGCGGCGATCCTGGTGACCTCGCTGCCGTTGATGATCACCCTGGCCGTGGTGTTGACCGCGCAGGCGTCATCGAGCCTCACCGCGGCAAGCGAAGATCATGTCGAACATGTGGCGCGGGCGGCAACGCAGCGGTTGACCCTATGGGTGTCCGACCGCGAGACGAACGTCGCGACCGCCGCCAACGCGCTCGCTGATCAGCTCGACAGCCCTGCCTTGGCTGGGTTGCTGACCCGGCTCGGCAAGGCCGACACCAGCTACTCGCTGCTTGAGGCCACCGATCTGACCGGCAAGGTACTGGCCTCCAACAAGGCCGGGGCCAGCATCGACGGCACCGGCCAGGACTGGCTGCGTTCCGCCGCATCCGGGCAGCCCGTGGTGACCTCGCCGCTACGGCAGGGTGATCAACTCCAGTGGATAGTCGCCCAACCGATCATCGGTGCGGACGGACGTGTCCAGGGAGTGGTGGTCGGCGACCTCCAAGTCGAGTCGCTGGCGACCGTGCTGGTCGACCCCGATGAGGCGGGCTCCGAGGGAATCACCGTCGTCGACGCGCAGCGACGGCTGATCTTCGACACCACATCGATGCGCCGAGTCGCCGACGACGCGGGTCTGCTCGCCGCCGGCGCTCTGCAAACCACGGTGGACAACGCGGCTCTTCCGGCGAGCGGCACCGGCACGGCAGGCACCACCGAGTTCACCGAGTTCCAGGGGCGTCCGGTGCTCGGAGGCTATGCCATCGTCGATAGGCTGAACTGGACGATCTTCAACCATATCGACACCAGCGAAGTGCTGGCTCCCATCGCCGTTCAACGAACCCTGGCGATCCTGATCGGCATCATCGGCGGCATTCTCGCCGTGGCTGTCGCCATCGGGCTGGCCTGGCGGACCACCCGGCCGATCCAGCGACTGACCGCCGTAGCGCGCAGGGCGGCCGCCGGCGACTTGACGGCTCAGGTCGAGCCGGGAGGTTCCAGCGAACTGGTGACCCTCGGTGAGTCCTTCAACGCCACCGTCAGCACCTGCCGACAGCTCGTTGACCGGGTCTCGACCGCGGGTGTCGAGGTGAACTCGGCCGCCGCGGAGTTGTCGGCGTCCTCGGAGGAACTGGCGAGCACCACCATCGAGCAGAGCTCGGCGATCACGCAGGCCACCGTGACCTCCCAGGAGCTGGCCAAGGCATCGGCCACGATCGCCGACACCGTCGACCAGGTCGCTCGCCAGACGGCCGACACCCGGGACAACATGGAGCGCGCCGAGGCCGACATCATGCGGTCCAGTGAACACACGATCACGTTGGCGGAACGGGTCAACGACATCGACAGCTTGCTGGTGCTGATCAACGACATCGCCGATCAGACCAACATGCTCGCCCTCAACGCGGCGATCGAAGCCGCCCGGGCGGGCGAGCACGGCCTCGGCTTCGCGGTGGTCGCCGAGGAGGTCCGGCGACTCGCCGAGCGTTCCAAGTCGTCCGCCAGTGACATCGCCTCGATCGTCACCGCGGTGCAAGGGGAGACCAACGCCACGGTGATGGCGATGGAGAAGGGGGCGAAGCAGATGCAGCAGGGTGTCTCCTTGCTGGAAGCGATCACCGACGCGCACGGTCAGGTGCGGATGACCGCCCAGCAGCAGCGCGGCGCCACCGCTCAGGTGGTCGAGACGATGGGACAGCTGACCGACGCCAGCCGCCAGGTTTCCGCCACCGCCTCGCAGGTCGCCTCGGCCGCGGTTGACCTGGTCGAACTGGCCGGAACGCTGGAAGCCGCCGCGGCCGCCACCGGACGCGGAAGCCGGTGATCGGCGTGCAGACCGTCCTTCTTCCGGTCGGCGACGACCTGTACGCGTTGCCGGTCGGCTGGGTGGGCGAGGTGATGGTCACGCCATCGGTGACCCCGCTGGTGACCGCGCCGGCGCTGGTCCTTGGCCTGTTCAACCTGCGAGGTGAGATCGTCCCACTGCTCGACACGGCCGCGCTGCTGGGTGTCGGCCGCGTCGGCGCGGCCGCGTTCACCGCCGTCCTACGCTGCCCACTGGGTCCCGCCGGGCTGGCCGCCACCGACTTCCCGCAACGCGCCGAGCTCGACTCGCCGATCGGACCATCGGATCTGTACGGCACCGTCGGTATGTACCGGGTCGATCAACGGGTGGTCGTGCTGCTCGACCCGACTGTCCTGCTCGCGGTGGAACGAATCGGCGAGCCGGATGTCCGGGTTGTCCGCCGGCCGGTGGCGACGCCCTGATGGCCGCGCTGAGCATCCACCAGGTGCGGACGTTGTTCGTGCAGGAAGCCGAGGGCCGCCTGGCTCACTTGGACAAGTTGCTGCTCGAACTCGAACAGGCGAACGGCGACCAGGAGTTGATCGACTCCGTCTTTCGGGAGCTGCACACCATCAAGGGTTCCTCGGCGGTGGCCGGGCTCGACGAGGTAAGCCGGCTCGCCCATGACCTGGAAGATCTGCTGGGCGACGCGCGGGCCGGGCAGCGGGCCACGACACCCGATGTGATCGACGCCCTGCTCACCGGGACCGACCGGTTGCGCGCGCTGATTCCTGGCGACGGCGACGGCGGGGCCGAGGCCGGGGCCGGGGCGGGGGCCGGGCCGTCCGCGGCCGCCACCGCGGCCGGGGCCGACGGCGGGGCCGGGGCGTCCGCGCACGCCCCCGTTAGAGACGTTCGGCCGGTCCGGCAACATTCCGCGGACAGTGGGCAGGACCGCGTCCAGCGGACCGGCGACGTGGTCATGGTGTCGATGGAGCGACTGGACGAGCTGATCCGCCTGGTCGGCGAATCGGCGTCGGCGCACCTGCGGGTCGGGCGCATGCTCCAGAACCGGTTCAACGTGGATCCGGCCTCGGTTGCCGAGTTCGACAAGCTTTCCCGGTCCCTGAACGATCTCCAGGACCGGGCGATGCGGACCCGGATGGTGCCCGTGGCCACGATCACCGACCAGTTGCACCGGGCGGTCAGGGACTTGGCCCGCGCCGAGAGCAAAGACGTTCGCTGGGAGGTGCGCGGCGTCGACACGGAACTGGATCGCGGAGTCCTGCATGAGCTCTCCGATGCCCTGCTGCATGTGGTGCGAAACGCCGTCGACCACGGGATCGAACCTCCCGCCGAACGCGCGGCGGCCGGCAAGCCGGCCCAGGGCACCATTCGGCTGCACGCCATGCAGCTCGGCTCCGAGGTGATCATCGCCGTCACCGACGACGGCCTCGGCATCGA
Organism: Amycolatopsis sp. NPDC051128; assembly: GCF_040682715.1. Classification (NCBI taxonomy): domain Bacteria; kingdom Bacillati; phylum Actinomycetota; class Actinomycetes; order Pseudonocardiales; family Pseudonocardiaceae; genus Amycolatopsis; species Amycolatopsis sp. NPDC051128. The sequence goes on from NZ_JBFBBN010000005.1 coordinate 150,063, forward strand.
CCTGGACCGTGTGCGACGGACTGCCGCCCGCCACGGCATCGACACCGAGGGGATGGAACCCGACGACCTGTATCAACTGATTTTCCGGTCAGGCCTGTCCACCGCGTCCTTCGTCACCGATGTTTCCGGCCGGGGGGTCGGCCTCGATGTCGTGCGCGCCAACGTCGAGGCGGCCCGTGGCCGGGTCGAGGTCCGGTCGGAACCCGGTGGTGGCACCGAGATCAGGATCATCGTGCCGATCACGCTGGCCGTGTTGCGGTGCCTGCTGGTCGAGGTGAGCGGTCAGCGCTTCGCGCTCCCGTTCCATCGTGTGGTCTCGTCGCAGAATCGTGGCGCGTCGGGTGAACTCCACGCGGAGGGCCGGCCCGCGGTGTGGGTCGACCGCAGGTCCGTTCCGGTGTCGGCCCTGGCCGACATTTTGGCCAACTCGCCCGGGGAACCGGCCGCGGGCCCCATCGTCGTGCTCGCGGACGCGAGCCGCCGGCACGGCTTCCAGGTGGACCGGCTGGTGGGTCAGCGTGATGTCGTCCTCAAAGGACTCGGCAGGCTGGTGCCGCACGTTCCCGCCGTCGCGGGCGCCAGCGTGGAGCCGGACGGATCGGTGCTGATCGTGCTGGACCCACCCGGGCTGATTCAACGCGCCCGTGCCGCCGGCCGCGTCGACGCACGGCCCGCGCCCACCAATCATGCCGACACGCTGCGCCAGCGGATCCTCGTCGTCGACGACGCCCTCACCGTCCGCGAACTCCAGCGCAGCATCCTGGAACGAGCGGGGTTCGACGTCCGGGTGGCGACCGATGGCGTCCAGGCCCTGTCGAGCCTGGCCGAACATTCGAGTGACCTGGTGCTCACCGACATCGAAATGCCCAACATGGACGGTTTCGCCCTGACCGAGGCGATCAGGGCGAAACCGTCCCTGGCCAACATTCCGGTGCTGATCCTCAGCTCCCGCTCCAGCGACGCCGACCGTCAGCGCGGGCTTGACGTCGGCGCCGACGGTTACCTCCTCAAGAGCGGCTTCGACCAGAGCAACCTGGTGACCGCGGTGAACCGCCTGCTCGGGGTGGGGCCGTGACCGAGAACGGCGCGGTGATCCGCGCCTTCCTCGTCGAGAACGCCGTCCCGGAAGGCCCGCAACTCGCCTCGGTGCTCCGGCATGACGGCGATATCGCCATCGTGGGCCGAGCCGCCACGGCGACCGTGGCGATCAGGCAGGTCGCCGATGCCCGCCCAGATGTCGTGGTCCTCGACCTGCACGTCGACGACGACAACGGACACCACGTGATCGAGCAGATCATGGCCAACACGCCGACCCCGATCCTGGTCCTGGTCCGGGGAACCGACCACCGCCACTCCCCCGACGTGGTGGCCGCGCTCGTCGCCGGCGCGTTGGACGTCCTGCCCGCCTCGGCCCCGTGGACGCCCGAGTCGGGGGCCGAGTTGCGGCGGGTCGTTCGCCAGATCGGCCGGGTGCGAGTGATTCGGCATCCGCAGAGAAAACCGCTTCCCGTGGCCGACAGCGGTCGCGCGCCACACGCGAATCGGCAACCGGTGGTCGCCATCGCCGCTTCCGCCGGCGGCCCCGGGGCGCTGGCCACCCTCCTACCCGATCTCGACGGGCTGCCCGCCCCGGTCCTCGTCGTCCAGCATCTGCACCCCGAGTTCACCGGCAGGCTCGTGGAGTGGATGTCCCGAATCTCGGCGCTGCCGGTGGAGACGGCCGCGCACGGTCAGCTCGCGCGTCCCGGTCATGTCTACTTCTCCCCCGGCGGCCTGCATCTGCGCCTCGGCGCGGATCGGCGTCTCGAACTCACCGAGCAACCGCCGAGCACTCACCGGCCCTCCGCCGACGAACTGCTGTTCTCGGTCGCCGCGAACGCCGGACCGGTCGGTGTGGGAGTCCTGCTCACGGGCATGGGAGAGGACGGCGCCCGGGGGCTGCTGGCCATCCGCCGCCGCGGCGGGCGCACCATCGCTCAGGACGAAGCCTCCAGCGCGGTCTTCGGGATGCCGCAAGCCGCCCAGCGCCTCGGCGCGGTGATCGAACTGCTGTCGCTGGACCTGGTGGCCGCGGCGGTCCAGCGTGCCGTACGCAAGGTGGCGCCATGACGGGAAACCGCGCGATCGAACCCGACGTCGACCGCGTTGCCGAACTACTCGGCCTGCGGATCGGCCTGCGGCCCGAGTCCAGCGTCTCTGATCGCCTGTCGCGAGGCGTCCACGAGGAGATGGCCGCCCGTGGGATCGATGGCGCCGCCTTCCTCGACATCCTGAGAGTGGACGACAACGCGTTGCAGAGCATGGTCGACCGGGTCACGGTCCAGGAGACGTCCTTCTTCAGGCACCCGGAGCACTTCGAGATCCTCGCCAGGGAAATCCTGCCCACGCTGCGGCCTCCGGTGCGGATCTGGAGCGCGGCCTGCTCCAACGGCCAGGAAGCCTTCAGCTTGGCCATGCTCCTGGACGAACACCATGTCGATGGGGCGGTGATCGCCACCGACCTGTCGACTGCCGCCCTGCGGCGCACCACGGCCGCGCAGTACACCGCTCGGGAGCTGACCGGGCTGTCCGCCGATCGGCTCAAGCGTCATCTGACCAGAACCGGCGACCAATGGGAGATCAACAAGCCGATCCAGGACCGGGTCACCGTGTTCCGGCACAATCTCGTTCATGCCATCCCCGCGGCGGCCCGTGGCTGTCAGGTGGTCTTCTGTCGTAACGTACTCATCTACTTCTCGCCGCAACACTCCCGTGAGTTCCTCGACCGGCTGGCTGACGCGTTGCCACCGGGCGCGGCGCTGTTCGTCAGTTCGGCCGAGACCATCTGGCAGGTCACCGACCGTTTCGATGCCGTCAAGGTCGGCGAGAGCTTCGTGCACAGAGTCCGTCCCGCGATAACCGCTGTCCCCCGACCAGTTCGCCTCACATCGGGGTCGAGCAGGCGCCCGGTACGCGGGGCCGGCGACAGCCCCGTCTCGCGTGGCGCCGGCCAAAAGCGCCCGCAACGGCCCGCCGCCGACCGGGAGCAGCCGCCGGTCCGCTCAGACGCCAAGTTGACGCCTGACCGCGACGACGCGGCCCAGGCGACGCTCGCGGCCAAGACCGGCCAGGCGGCGGTGGCCGCGGGCGACGGTGACTCGGCCGTCGTCGCCTTCCGCAGATGGACCTATCTGGCCCCGGACGACGCCATGGCCCACCTGAATCTCGGACTCGCCCTCGACGCGGCCGGTGATCAGCCGTCAGCCCGACGCGCCTACGGTGCGGCCAGGCGCGCCATGGTCCACGCCGATCCCACCGATCTCGAACACGCGATGGACGGGTACGCGCCCCACGAGCTACTACGCTTTCTCGATGCCAAGAAGTGAGGTGCGCACGCTATGACAACCGTGGTGTGTTTCCGAAATGCCGGCGCCGCGTACTGCATTCCGGTCGAAGCCACTCGCGCGGTGCGGGATGTCTCCGGCATGGTCGACCTGCCCTCGACGCGAACGAATGTCGCCGGGATCGTCGCCGGCGACCCGCCGCTGACCGTCATCTCGCCGCTCGGCTCCAGTGGCACCAAAATCCTCGTCGTGGAAGCCGGGGGAAAGAAATTCGGGCTGCTCGTCGACGCGGTGACCGGCCTGCACTGGATCGACGACGCCGACATCCGCCTCGCCCCGCACGGTCAGGAGCAACAATTGATTTCCGGAACCATCGACACGGGTGGTCAAATCATGATGGTGACTGATCCGGACACGCTGGCGGCACAACTGTGACCGGGCCGGGTGCCACGGTGCTGGTCGCGGATGACTCGTTGGTCATTCGTGCCGTGGTCCGCGCCGCTCTCGAAGAGGAGGGCTATCGCGTGACAGAGGCCTGCGACGGGACCGCGGCCGTCGAACAGTGCCAGCAGAACCCGCCCGATGTCGTGCTGCTCGATATCGAGATGGGCGGGCTCAACGGACACGAAGTCCTGGCCGTGCTCAAGAGCGACCAGCGGCTGAAGGAAATACCAGTAGTTTTCCTCACCGGACGCACCAGTCTGGCCGATGTCGTCGCCGGACTGCGCGGCGGCGCTCACGACTACCTCAAGAAGCCGTTCGAGACCGCCGAACTCCTCGCCCGCGTCGCCTCCGCGACGCACGTCAAGAACCTCCAGGATCAGCTACAGAAACGCAACACGGAGTTGGAGCAGGTGAGCAGCACCGACACGCTCACCGGACTACCCAATCGCCGGCATCTGGAAGAACAACTGGAAAAACTCCGCAGCGCCGCGCGGCGTCACAAAGAACCGCTCACGGTGATCCTGTTCGACATCGACCACTTCAAACGCGTCAATGACACTTATGGACACGTCGTCGGCGATCTGGTCCTCCGCGAATTCGCTCACCGCCTCAGCGCGCAGGTTCGCCGTGAAGACACCGTGTGCAGGTGGGGCGGCGAGGAATTTCTCGTGATTCTGCCGGGCACCGACATCGACCACGCAAGGCCGGTCGCCGAAAGAATCCGCAGGGCCATTTCCGCCCCACCGATGATCGTCGCCGGCCACCACCTTGCCATCACGGTCAGCGGAGGTTGTGCGCTTGGGCCGGGTGATTCCATGGACGAACTGATCCGTCAGGCGGACGCCCGGCTGTACGAGGCGAAGGACATGGGGCGGAATCGCATCGTCGCTCCCCCGCCGGCTGACGCCACTATGCCTTGACGTCCGGGCGGGCAGGCGTCACGCCGGTGGGCCGCTCTGTCCCGGCGCGAGAATCACGACGGCGTTGTGGCCACCCATACCCAATGACGACTTGAGCGTCAGCCCACCGCTGATCGGAGTGTGACCGTTCAGCAGCTGCGGATGACCCGGCGCCACGGTCGGCGGCGCGGGGACGAGACCCCGGTCGTAGCCCAGGGCGGCGACCGCCACCTCGACCGCCGCCGCGGCGGCCTGGCAGTGGCCGGTGAGCGGCTTGACGGAGTAGACCTGCGCGGTGGCGGGCAGGTGTGTTTCCAGCATCCGCGCCTCTGTCGTGTCGCACTGCCGGGTTCCCGGCCCATGTGCGTTGAGATACCGAACGTCCGACGCCGACACTTGCGCGTCGGTCAGCGCCTCCCGGAAACAGCGGTGCACCTCGGTCGCCTTCGGATCGATGGAGATGGCGTGGTAGGCGTCATGGGTCATCGCACCGCCGAGCACCAGCGCATAGGGCTCCGGCGCCGAGCGGGACAGGACGAAGGCCACCGACGCCTCACCCATGATGAAGCCGCGACTGCCCTCCTGGAACGGGCGGCAGGCGTCCAACGGCTCGGCGTCGGTGATCACGACGCCGAGGTGCACGAAGTTCCGGATGTTCTCCCTTGTCACGGACAAGTCGGTGACCACGAGGAGCACATCATCCACGATGCCGGCGTCGAGCCAGGACTTCGCGGTGATCAACCCGGCGTTCCCCGATGCGCACATCGCCGACACTGTCATGGCCGGACCGTGAAAACCGTTCTCCCGCATCAAAGCCGCCATTACGGTCGACGGCATGAGCGCGAGGTACTCCCGCCTCGACGTGTGGTCGTGGGCCGTGCGATAGAAGTCTCGCCACAGGTTCACGTCGCCAAGCACCATCGCGTGCAGCAGGCCCACCCGCCTGCCTTGCTGCCAGCCACGATCTACGGCGTCGGCGATGGCCTCCCGCGCGGTCGCCCGCACCGCGCGGGTGAACCGGCTGGGGCCGTCCGCCTCGTCGCCGCCGTCGGGCACCAGGGCCACCCAACCGGGCTCGTCCACGGTCAGCCCGTAGCCGTCGGTGAGTGCGGCGGCCGGTTTGCCCGAGACGAGTCCGTCCCACAGCGACTCGCGACCCCATCCGTAGGCCGTGACCGCGCCGATGCCGGTGATGCCGACCTTTTCCACGTTCATTTTGCGCTTGCCGTCCTTCCGGTTGTCGTCCGCCGGCGAGTGGCCGGGCGGACTGAGGCCGAAACTCGGCCCTAGAGGCCAGTACGGGATCAGGGCGGCCGATCCGGAGCGTTTCCGTGGGCGTCGTGGGGCGGACTCGTGTTGACGAGCAGCCGGCCCTGGGTGCGGCGAACGGCGACCTGCCACGGGGCGGGCGGGCGAGTTGATCGTTCCAGGGCGAGCACCGCCGATGAAGCGGTGTGTCCGGCACCGGCGAGCCGCACGACGCGCTGCGGTTCCATGCGTGCGCAGGCACGCAGCCAGTCACGCACGGTCGTCTCCGGCATCCGCAACCGCTGGGCTATCCGGCGGTATCCCACGCCGGTGGCGTGTGCCACCAGTGCCCGCCAGATCACCCGCGCCGCGTAGGCCCGGCGGAACAGCAGCCAGTCGGGCAGCAGCACATGGGTGGTACGGCAGGCCGCGCAGCGAGCACGACGAGGACGCACCCGCACGTGACAGCCGTCGCCGACGCGAATGACGCGCTCCCTTGCCATCCCCCACGGCCGAAGCGCACCGCGACACTTCGGGCAGCACAGCGCACCGGAAGTAAGCGCGCGTTCGACATTCGGTCCGGTGTCCCGCACCACCTGCATGCCGCGCGCCTCGACTCCTGGGCCGCCCCGGCTTTCGTGGAGACCTGGCCCTGCGTCTCACGCTGCCTGAGGCCACTCGGGCATGTCGCGCCAGGAGTCCTGCCATAACTCCAGCGGCGGGCGGTGCCCGCACCACGAGTGCAATCTCGCGCTACTATACCAGAAATCCCATTTCGCGATAGCAAATGTAAACTCCGTTGCACATTGACAGACTCGGCCAACGCGTTGTTGTGCCTTGACCATGATCGAGAGGTTCTGATGCGGAAAACAGACGCTGACAATTTTCTTTGCTGTTACGGAGATGCAGATAGGCTCATCGACATCGGCATGCATGCACTGGTGTCAAACCATTACGAGCTGCCGTGGCGAATGAGCCATGCTGATGAACGCCTACGGAAAAGCCGTCGCAAGAGGCGGCAGGCATGAGCCTGGAAGGCGAACTATGGACGATGCATCGCCAAGCCGGGCGGCATCAAATTCAGGGCCTTAATGCTGCTCTGGGATCAGCCAGGGGGAAACCTGCCTACCGCTCTGGCGGTGCCAGGAATGAAGATGGTGCGAGCCTGGTTTAGCCACTCAACGGAACAGGTTGGCGGCTTTGAAATGATCTTGGGGTGTCAGGTTCTGGTTCCCTTGAGGCGTGGTCCGAGGACTGGAACCGGTTCCGCCGCACCGGCGTCGTGCGGGTCCGGCTTTCCCGTCTTCAGGAGGTGGTGCGCACGAGGTGGACCGGGCAGGCGGCGTGGTGCAGGAGTGCCTGACCGGTGGAGCCGAGCAGCAGGCCGGGGAAACCGCCGCGGCCGCGGTCGCCGAGCACGACCAGCTGCGCCGCGGCGCTGCGCTCGACGAGTTCGCGCCGGGGGTGGGCCTGGACCACGACCTGCTCGACGACGACGTCGCCGGTGTCGTGGGCGAGGACCTGCTCCTCGAGCAGCCGGCGGCCGGCCTCGGTGACGCACCGCGGGTCCCGGTGCGGTGGCGGGCTGTCGGACCAGGCGTGCAGCACGACCAGGGGCGCGCGGCGGGCGCCGGCTTCGGCGAGGGCGGTCGCCAGGACCCGCGTGCCGGCTTCGCTGCCGTCGACCCCGGCGACGATCGGGCGGCCGGCCGCTTCGGGTTCGTCCCAGCTGTCCCCGCGGACGACGACGGTGTCGCAGCGGGCGTGGGTGCCGACGGCCGAGGCGACCGACCCGGCGAGCAGGCTGGTCAGCCTGCCGTGCCCGGTCGATCCGACGACGAGCAGCGCGGCGGTTCTCGACGCCTCGATCAGCGTCTGGGCGGCGCGGTCGGAGTCGAGCCGGGTGACCGCGCCGGGCACGCCCTGCGCGGCGGCCAGCTCACGCGCGGTCCGCAGCGCCCGGAGCCCCCGGGCGCGCAGCGCCTCGACCAGCTCGTCCGGCGGCGGCACGACCCCGCCCGCGAGCAGCGCCGGGACGTCGAGAGCGTGCACGATCTCCAAAGGCGCGTCCCGCAGACGCGCGGTCCGCGCGGCCCACCGGACAGCGTCGAGCGACTCGGCCGACCCGTCCACCCCAGTGACGATCGGCGGCCCCGTTGCGGCGGTCATCGGCGGCTCCCTGACACATCTGTCGTCCTCAGACTCTAAGCCCGCGCGGTCCCGGCCGGGACCGCGTAGCGCGATGGACGGCCGCGTACGCGTGTCGTCCGTGCTTGTGCGGTCGCGGCCGGGGCGCCCCTCGGGCAAGATCTGCGGCGTCCCCAAGCGCCCGGAGGTGGAGCCCGATGCTGGTCGTGGCGTCGGCGATGCTCGGCCTGCTGGTCGGGTCCTTCCTCAACGTCGTGATCCACCGGGTGCCGCGGGGTGAGTCGGTGGTCCGCCCGCCGTCGCGCTGCCCGGACTGCGGCCGGGGGATCCGCGCCCGGCACAACGTTCCCGTCTTCGGCTGGCTGGTCCTGCGGGGCCGATGCGCGGGCTGCGGCCGCCGGATCAGCGTCCGCTACCCGCTGGTCGAGCTGGGCACCGCCGCGCTCTTCGCGCTGCTGGCCCTGCGGCTCGGCCCGCCCGACCTGCCCGCCTACCTGTACTTCGGCGCGATCGGGATCGCGCTGGCCCTGATCGACCTCGACGTCCGGCGCCTGCCGAACGCGATCGTGCTGCCGTCGTACCCGGTGCTCGCGCTCCTGCTGACGGCGTCGGCCTGGTGGCGCGACGACTGGTGGTCGCTGGCCCGCGCCGGCATCGGCGGGGCCGCGCTGTTCACGTTCTACCTGGTCCTGGCGCTGACGTACCCGGCTGGCATGGGCTTCGGCGACGTCCGGCTCGCGGGCATCCTGGGCGGGGTGCTCGGGTACCTGTCCTGGTCGGCGGTGCCGCTCGGCGCGTTCGGCGGCTTCCTGCTCGGCTCGGTGGCCGGGGTCGTGATGCTCGCTTCCGGGAAAGGCGGCCGCAAGACGGCGCTGCCGTTCGGGCCGTTCATGATCGCCGGGGCGCTCGTGGCGATCTTCGCGGCCGGGCCGCTGGGCCAGGCCTACCAGCGGCTGACAGGCCTGGCCTGAACGGTCCCCGGTTCCCGGACCAGCTGAGCACCGACACCTGCCTCGCCCCGGTTCCGGCGGTCAACGGAAGGCCGTGAATGGCACATTGAGGGACTCTATGTCCCTCAATGGGCCATTCACAGCTTTGGGCGAGCACCTGATGGCGGCGGCGACGCTGCGAACGGCGATCGTCACGCCGGCACCCGGCGGTCCTGGCGCAGCGAGTACAGGGCGATCCCCAGCCCGGCGACGGTGAGGACCGCGGCGACGAGGTAGATCGAGCGGAGCCCGGCTCCGCCGTCGACGAGCCGGCCACCCAGCCAGCCGGCGAACGCGGCGGCCAGCTGGTAGCCGGATGCGTTGACCGCCACGGCCAGCGTCGGCGCGGACCCCGCGGCGGTGATCACCCGGGTTTGCATGCCGGGGACGATCGCGAAGGCCAGCGCGCCCAGCAGGACCGTCGTCACCACCGTCGCGACCGGGTTACCGCCGCCCAGCCAGGCCACGCCCAGCACGACGGCCAGCGCGGCGAGCAGTCCGGCCAGCGACGGCAGCAGTGCCCGGTCCGCCAGCCGCCCGCCCACGGCGTTCCCGAGGACCGCCCCGGCGCCGTAGCCGAGCAGGAGCACCGGGACGGCGTCCGACGGGAAGCCGCCGACCTCGGTCAGCAGCGGGGCGAGGTAGGTGAAGACCGTGAGGACGCCGACGTTGCCGACGGCGGTGAGCGCGATCGCCAGCTGCACCCGCCGATCGGTGAAGACCCGCAGTTCGCCGGTCACCGGACCGGTCGTCGCCGACGGACGGTCGGGGACGAACCGGAGCACCATCAGCAGCGCCACCGCGGCGGCGGCCGCGACCGACCAGAACGTGGCCCGCCAGCCGAGGTGCTGCCCGACGAACGTGCCGAGCGGGGCGCCCAGGACGATGCCGAGGTTCAGTCCCAGCGCCACCGTGGCCACAGCGGAGCCCTGCTTGCCCGGCCGTGCCTCCGACACCGCGGTGGCGAGCGCGAGCGCGAAGAACGTCGCGACCACGAGCCCGGCGAGCGCCCGCGTCACCAGCAGGACGACGAAGCCGGGGGCGACCGCCGACGCCGCGTTCGCCAGCACGGCCGTGGCGACCAGCCCGGTGATCAGCGGCTTGCGAGGAAGCCGCGCGGTCAGCAGCGTGACCACCGGACCGCCGACGATCATGCCGACGGCGTAAGCGGTCGTGAGCAGCCCGGCGGCCGAGAGCGGCACCGACAGCCCGGTGGCGACGTCGGGAAGGATCCCCGACACCACGAACTCGCCGGTCGTGAGGCTGAACACGACGAGCAGCAGGGAAAAGATGAGCACGCGAACCCCCAGATAGTTCGAGTTAGCATTATTCTAACTAGAACTATCACAGTTCGAACCGTGCGCGCTAGAGTCGGGGACATGGCGAGCGAGGACATCGATCGGGACGTGTGCAAGCTGGTCCACGGGCTCGCGCGCACGCTCGACGGCCATGTCCGCCGGGTGGCGGACGAATTGGGCCTCACCCCGAGCCAGGTGGTGGCGCTGCGCGAGTTGTCGGAGCCGATCACCGCGCGCGAGCTGGCCGCGCGGATGGCGTGCGAAGCGTCGAACGCGACGTTCGTGCTGGACCGCCTTGAGGAGCGCGGCCTGCTCAACCGCCATCCGCACCCGACGGACCGCCGGGCCAAGGAGATCGTCCTCACCGCCGAAGGGCGCCAACGCCGGGAACGGGCGTTGAAGCTACTGGGGGATCACTCCCCCCTGGGTTCACTGCGGGCTGACCAGCAGGAAGCGTTACGGGACTTACTGAAGGCCCTGGACGCCTGACGCCGCCGGCGGACGTGGTGGACGACCAGACATCGTCACCTCATGCCACTGGCCGCGAGGGTTCGGCCCGGTCGCGCATCCGGCGAACGGGCGCCACATGGGGCGGTGCTCTTTGTCGGTCTTCCTCTGCCCGGCACGCCGCACCGCTTCGCCGAACTGCCGGGCGGCCCAGCCCGCCGGCTGTCGATCAGCGCGTCGCGCGGGGTGACAACCGGCGGCCCCCGCGGTCCGCGCGCGGGAACCCGGTCACCCACGAACGCGGCTGGTGGCGGTCGCGGTCGTGCTGCTCATGGTTTTCGTCGCGGCATCCGCCACCCCGGCCGGAACGGGTGCCGGAACGGATGTCCCGGAGATCACCGCGCCGGCCTGGCAGGCGCAGCCGGTTCCGGTGTCACCGGAGCTGTTCGGCGTGACCATGAACAGCGCCACCGGCACCATGCCGGCGTTCCGGGTGGGCAGTGTGCGCTTTTGGGACAGCCAGACCCGCTGGGCGAACCTGCAGCCGGCTCGCGACCGGTTCGACTGGACCACGTTGGACCGGTTGGTGGACGGCGCGGAGAAAGCCGGATTGCCCACGCTGTTCGTCCTGGGTGGCACACCCTGGTGGGCGGCACCGGGCTCGCCGAAGGGCGCCTACACCGACGGTTCGCGAACCGGTGCGCCCGAGGACCTCGCCGACTGGGATCGCTTCGTCCAGGCCCTCGCGTCCCGGTACCGGGGCAGGCTCCACGCCTACGAGCTGTGGGTGCAGGCCACGCATCACATGTACTACTCGGGGTCGGTCGAGAAGCTGGTGGAGATGACCGGGCGGGCGGCGAAGATCGTGCGCTCGAGCGATCCGGACGCCACGCTCGTCTGTCCCTCGATGGGACAGCTCTGGCAACCGCAAGCACGGGAAATCCTGCGGCGGTTCGCCGAACTCGGCGGTTACCAGCACTGTGACGCCGCGGGCGTGAAGCTGTACCAGCGGAACGCGGCCGACCCGCCGGAAACGCTGGTGCCGCTGCTGCGCGAGATCGACGCGACGATGCCCGCGGCCGGCGTTCACCCGCCGCTGTGGAACACGGGCACCGTCTACGACATCCCGCTGCGGTAGCCGTTGACCCCGGCGCGCTCCACCGACTACGCGATCCGGTTCTATCTCGCCGGCCTCTACGGCAGGGAGTTCAACCTGCGGCGGATGTACTTCTACAACGGGGTTCCAGCAAGCTTCCCCTGGTGCTGCAGGCCGAAGGAAGCCCGCCGACCGGCGCCGCCCTCGCTGTCGAGACACTTCAACGCTGGCTGGCCGGTTCCCGCTTGCGAGGCTGTGGGCAGGGGCTCGCCGCGGGACTGCCCGCCACCGTCTGGCAGTGCGCCTTCCTCGACGAGTCCGACCGGCTGAGGGTGATCCGCTGGACCCACTCGGGAACCGCGTTCACGACAACGGGCCCGGGCGCCGAGTCCCACTCGCGGATCAACGGTACAACCACGGCAGTGCATCCGGGCGAACTCGTCCAGGTCACGGAAACCCCGTCCTTGATCACCCACGCCCCCCACGCCGGGCCGAGTTGACGCACAGCTCTACAGCGTCCCTTTCCCTGCTGCCTCGATTTTCACCGGTTCGGCTCGTGGGAGCCGCCGGTCTCATTAGGGACCGTCGAAGGTGAGGATGTCGCCGGGCTGACAATCCAGCTCGCGGCAGATGGCGCTCAGCGTGCCGAAGCGGATCGCCTTGGCCCGGTCGTTCTTGAGGATGGACAGGTTCACGACCGTGACGCCGACGCGTTGTGCGAGCTCGGCCAGGGTCATGCCCCGTTCGGCCAGGAGTCGATCCAGGTGCGCACGGATCTGATGCGGCTCCTCGGGTGGCATCAGACGAGCCCTTCGGTGTCCGCGCGCAGGCGTGCACCCTGCCGGAAGGCCTCCGCCGCGGCGGCGACCAGGAGGGCCAGCAGCAGCCAGGGACCGGAGATCGTGTAGCTGAACGGAATGCTGCGACCCAGGTCCGCCCCGCTGACCAGGAGGCGGGTGGTGATGGCGTCCAGCACGGGAACCACGGCGCCCATGACCAGGACGGCCAGCGCGACGATGGTCAGCCGCCGGGTGTTCCGAGCGGCGAAAATCTCGCCGTCGCGGAGGGTGCGCGCCATCCGGCGCAGGAGCTCGAGGATCAGCAGCGCCAGCGAAGCTCGGACGACGTCCGGCAGCACTAGCAGCAGACGCTCGGTGAGGTCGGGATGGGCGAAGGCGAGCTCCGCGGTGCGGGTGCCGCGAAGCGTCACGCTGCCCGCCGACGCGATGTCGGGCCCCTGCGGGAGGTCGTCCAGTTCGACTTCACGGCTGCGGATCGGCGACAGCGGCCCTGTCACGCCCAGGATCGGCAAAACGACGCCGAACAGACCCACCAGCAGCAGGGCCAGGCCCAGGGCCGCTTCGAGGACGCGGTTGTCCAAGCTGCTCCAGGTCCACCAAGGCTTTTCTGTCATGCTTCCCCCAGTCATGGCGCGTATCGTTACTCGATACTAACGACTAACGATACGCAGGATGTCAAGGTGCTGTGCCGCCCTGGATCAGCTGATGACAGCCTGGCGACTGCGCGGACTTGACCGGGCCGGGAGTGGCCAGGACCGGCCGGCCGAGCGCGGAGGCGACACGAGCGGGGTTGCGGGCACCGCTGCACATCACGGCCTCGACCACAACCGTCGCCCAGGCCAGGGGCAAGCCGCCCGATTTCGGCGAACAAGCCGATCATCGCTCCACCGTGCTGCCCCCGGCGATTCGGGTTCCCGCCGAGGTGGACGAAGTACGTACGTACCATTCACCGGCTGAAGATCCATCAACGCGTAATCAGCGAACTCATCGACCAAGGCCTCGATCCCAGCGAGACGAGGTGACGTGGTCGTGATCCGCCACGCCTAGAGTTCGAGGGACGTGGCCGGGTAGTCCGGTCCCCCGCCGCCGGCCGGCACCGGAAGCAGCACCGCGTAGTAGCGGGCAGCGGTGAACGTGGCCGGCTCAGGCAGGTTCAGCGCCGCCATGGCGGCTGACGCGGCGGCGTGTCGTTCTCCGTTGATCCGGATCTCGGCCTGCATCGCCCCGGACTGCCCGCCGTAGAAGACCTTCACGCCGTTGAAGAACGGTGATTCCAGGTCGGCGGTGAACGTGGCGGCGACACTGGACAGCACGTTCGCCTCCAGCAGCGTGATCTGCAGGCGCTGGTTCTCGTCGGCGTCGAGACCGAAAGCAACCGCGCCGGAGGTGATCGTGTGCCAGCCCGGAACTCCACGGCCTTGGCCGGGTCCGACGTGTTCGGCGAAACGCCCGCGTCGATCGAGTAGCTCCAGCAGGCACGCGCCCGCCGTCTGCGTCCACGCGTCGGCCGCGTGCCTGGGATCGCCGGACAAGGCCATGGCGCAGTCGAAGAAGCACGGCACGTCGGGTTGGATGGTGATGTCGGGTAGCGCGACGAGGTCGTAGTGGTGCTTGCCGCCATGCTGCGGGGGTGTCACGCCCACCGCCCAGCCGTGGGGGCTGATCAGCGAACTGCCTTTGAGCTCGGCGCCACGTGTCACGCCGGGTGCGCACGCCTCGAGGCTCGCCCGCACCAGGGCGAGGAACTCCAGATCCGGCAGGCGCTCCGTGCCTGATCCGACGTCACCCCGACGGCCTCGTTTCCAGAACATTAGGCAGATGCTAACCGTCCTGAGCGCGTCCGGAGACCGAATATGCCATCCACCCCTCTTTCCGCCGATCTTCGAGCACCGACGAACGCACTGTCATGCCGCGGAGCGGGCGGCCGTGCCGAGTGGAGGACATCCGCGCGGCACGGGACGTGCCGCGCGGAAGCTTGCCGCCTCGCAACTCCGCATCCAGGCCGCTACAAAGGAGTGGTGACCGAGGATGATTTCGACTGGCTGTCGACGAGCCCACTGGGTGAAGCCGCCTGTGTGACCATGGTGAAGACGACGGATGTGGACGCCGTGGTCCGCGGCTTCGGCGGCATGGCGGGTAAGGCCCGGACCATCTCGTTCGCGGAGGCAGGGGACGACCTCGACGAGGCGTACGCGGTCGCCGTGTGCCGCCAGGGCGAGTACGTCGTCGCGATCGAAGCCAACGGCTTCCAGGGCTCGCGGCCCGAGGTCCTGCGCCGGGTGTCGCGGCTGGGCGAGACGGTGAGCGCCTTCTGGAACATCGAGGCACTGACCAGGTTCAGCTACGCCGTCGACGGCCGCATCAAGACGGCGTTCGAAGCCAGCGCCGACTCATCGAAGGAAGGCGAAGAGCCCGATTGCCTCGCGCCGCTGGTCGCGGAGATCGACTGGGAGGCGGGTCATTGGCGGACTGGCCTGCTCCTCCTTGCCTCCCGGCTGACCGGGCAGCCGTTCACCGAAGACTGGCTGTCCGGCGAGGTCCTCGTCGCGCCGATCGCGGAACACCTCGAGGACATGCACCCGGTGACGCCGGGGTATGAGTCGCTGGAGTACCAGCACCCGGTGCTCGCCGCCGCCCTGCTTCGCGCCGAGGACGAGGCGCTGCTGACAGTCGCCCATGCCGCCGTCGACGAAGTGGTCGCCTCGGCCGGGCTGACCGGGGTACCCGACGGCGGAATCGAGTTCGACGAGCTGACCCGGATGGCCCGCTACGAGGCGGGCGCGAGCGGCTACGGCGGCTACGCACCAGGTGCCGACCGCCTCCGGCTCCTCGCCCTGGACGCCGTGCGCGCGCTGCGGACCGCGCCGAACCCGCTTACCGCGGCATTCAAGACGATCGACGCGGCGAAACTCGCCAAGCAACTGGACCGACTGGATCCAGCGCCGATGCTCGCCGGTTTTCTAGCCCTACTGGGAAGTCCACCGCCACCGTCCGGCGCGGATGGCGCGAGTGCCGGTGCCGGCGGCCCGCTGGAACGCCACGCGTGGATCACCGATCACTGGCTGGGCCTCGCGGCCTCCATCACCTACGCGCGAAGTGTCCCGCTCGACACCGTCGCGGCGGCGTTCGGCGGCATCGCGTTCGGTGCAGGACCGGTGTCTCTCACCGACACACCACAGGTCGCGCTGCGGCGCGAGGGCGACTGGACGATCGCGATCGGGTTCAACCGGAGCCCGTTCGCGCACGAGATCGTCGACGCCCTTCGGCCGCTCACGACGGTGGTCAACGTCGGCTGGGAGACGCGCGGCAACAAGCTGGCCTACTTTGCCCAAACTGGCCACGACGTCGCCGTGGTCCGGCCGGGCCACGGCGACGTCCCCGCGCCACTGGTTCCCTACACCACGTCGCTCCCAGCACCAGCGGGCGACGCCGCTCCGTGGCTGCTCGCGCTGGGTGAGGCCATCACCGGCATCAGCTTCACCCCGGAAGGACTCGACACGCAACACACACTTCTCCGTCCTGGCTGAAGGCTCTTGCCCGGCATCTCGGCATCGGCGATCGAACGTCCGCTATTGCCGACGAGCGCGCATCGGCAGAAGCGATCGAGTCGCGTTTCCGGGATGGGTTGGTTGCTGCGCAGGAGGGGCGGCGAGCCTGGTCGGCATCGGTCCCACTCCGGTTCGAACGCGTGGCAGCCGACGCGATGCCGTTGGTCGAAGCCGAACGGTCAGGGCAGTTCTCGCGTCGGTAGCACCTTGCGAAGGTAGGTCGCCGATTCCTCATACCCCAAAGCCAGGTAGAACGGCGCCGCGCGTCGGGTAGCCAGGGCGGAAAGGGCGCAGTTCCGCTGTGCCGCCCAACGTTCCGACGCCTGCATCAGAGCTCGGCCGATGCCGCGGCCCCGCGCCTGTGCGCGTACCAGGATCTCCTCAACCCAGGCCACCGGACCATTCGCGTAGAACGTACGGTGATTGAATCCCAGCAGATAGCCGAGTACGCCATCGCTGTCGGCAGCGACCAGGAGACAGGCGTCATCGGTCGACAGCACTGCTGCGTAGCTGTCGTGGAACCGGGCTTTCGAGAACGTGAACGACTGCGCCAGCTGACCCGCGAGATCGCACACAGCTTCCGCGTCGGCTGTCGTGCCGTACCGGATGTGGACCGAAGAGCAACTCATCCGCAGAGGATCCAAGCGGCGGTGGCGTTCGGCAACTGCATATCCGCTTCTGCCGCTGATCGGTCGTTCGTCAGGACGCTCGCGCCGAAGACGGCGTGATCGGCTCATGCGTATTTGCCTCGCGGTGGAGTGGCCTGTCGCGCCATGATGCCGGGGTGCGGACAGGTGCGACGTTTCGGCTCGCCGGCGATCACGGCGGAAGCGCCGCGACTGTGACTCGGCTCCTCGATCTACAGCCATCGCAGACATTCGAAGCCGGAGAACGGGTCGCACGCCGTTCGAGTGCCATCCGCCGGGGATCACTGTGGCTGCTGTCGTCCGAGCTGCCGCCCAACGGCGAGGTCGCCGATCATCTTCACTGGCTTCTCGACCGGCTCGAGCCGAAGGCTGACGCCTTATGGCGACTGACCGACCAGGGGTATGTGGCCGACTGGTTCTGCCTGGCGGCATCTCAAGCGACCGAACACGCCATCGAACTCGACCGACTGCTTCTTCGCCGGCTGCTCGCGTTACCGGGCGACCTGCTCCTGGACGTCATGGGCGACGACTGACGCCAACGTCCGGTCGTGCCGAATAGCGGACGTCATCTGGCTCTCGACGGTCCGCCGGTAGCCGAGACTGCGTGAACTCGTATCAGCCCGCGAGCGAATACGAGATACATGGTCCATCGAGCGAGAGGCAGTTGATTGATGAACCGGGCAAGCACGTATTTCCGGCGAACTGCTCTACTGAGTACGGCGCTGGTATCGGGGCTGCTGGCGGTATCGGGCGTACAGGCGGTGGCGGCACCGGTCTACCAGCTGACGCTGCGCATGATCGACCGCAACGGCGCCGTGGCGACCGCGAACTCTCGCGCGACGTTCGACGTGATCAGCCTCAGCGGTGGCGGCCGTGCACGCGACGTACCCGCGGGGAGCACCCTGCGGCTTCCCGCTGACCGTTACGCGCTCGTGGGCAGCCTGATCACACCGCGCCCTGGGCTGGACCCCTCGATGGCCGCGATGGCCCACCCGGAGCTCAACCTGACGCGCGACACCACCGTCACCCTGGACACCCGCCAGACCGCGAAGGTCACCGCGAACGTCGACCAGCCCGAGGTGACCGGAGGCAGTTCGCTGGTCGAGATGGGAGTGCGCCTGGGCGCCGACCAGACGCAGTCCATGTTGTTCCCGTTCGACCAGCGCTTCCACGAGATGTTCGCCGGCACCGTGCCGGGCACCTCGTCGGCCGCCTTCTATTTCGGCGCCAGCCACCGCCTGGAACAACCGCGGCTGGAACTGTTCGGCGAACAGCCGAATCGCTTCCCGGTCCCCACCGCGGCGATCGGGGCGCCCCTGCCGGTGGGGTCACGGACGCCCGCGCTGGCGTTCGGCGGCGCGGGTCGCCAGGAAGACTTGGCCGGAGTCGAGGTGCGCGACCGGCTGGTGGTACTCGAACTGCCCTGGGACACCACCCCGGAGACGCTGGCCGAACGGGTCGCCACCGTGCGCGAACACGGTGGCGCGATGGTGGCCGCCTGGCTGCCCCCTGCCGACGCGGTGCGCCAAGGCACGGAGCTTGCGCGGCAGCCGGGCAGCCGAATCGCGGCCGCGGCGAAACCCTCCAGCGAACTGACCGGCTCCAAGGCCGCCCAGGCACTGGTACTGCCGACCGTCCAGATCACCGGCGCGAACGCCGAGCGGTTCGCCGCGTTGGCCCGGACCGGTGCCGGCACCGCGGCCGTGATCGCCCACCCGGAAATCCGGGACGCCTATGAACTGTCCTTTCCGGCCACCGGGCGGGTCCCGGCACAACTCGAGCACTCGGTGCGCAAGTCCGAGCTCGCGGCGGTGACCATGGCTTTCCACGGCTATTCGGCGGAGTCCCCGCCCCAGATGCACGCGATCCACCGGGTGGCAGGGGTAAGCCTGGGAACGTCCCGGCTGGGCTATGGAACACCGGGGCTCGTGCGAGCGGAACGCCAGGAGTACTACACGCCGGGCACCTGGGCCTTCCTCAACACACTGGTGAGCCAAACTTCGAGCGTCGGCGGTGACCTGCGCGGCGAGGAGATCTTCGCGGCGGGCAAAAGCTACCGGCTGGCGTGGAACGGTGCGGTCACCGGCCCCGGCTTCCGCGGCAAGCGCGCCTATCCGGCCGACACTCCCTGGGCCGCACGCACCACGCAGGAGATCGACATCAGCATCCCGTTGTTCTCTGACGGTGCCGGGCACACCGCAACCGCGGACTTGGACGCGCCGGGTGACCGCGGCAGCACCACGCTCTACCGCGAAGGCCGGCTTTTCGGTGGTCAGGCGACTCCCGGGCGCGCGGTGTTCGTGGTGCCTACCGAGGACGCCGGTTACCGGCTGACCACTGAGGCGGAACGCGACGAACCCTGGGCGCCGTTGTCCACCAAGGTCTCCGCCGAATGGACCTTCCGCAGCGGATACGCCCAGGGACCGAGCCGAGCGCTGCCGCTGCTGGAGGTGCGGTACACCCCGGCGGTGGATCTGGCCAACAGCGCGCCGGGCGGCGGCACCTTCACCATCCCGGTCACCGTGTCCCGGCAGGACGGTCCCGCCGCGATCACCGGCCTGCAGGTCGAAGCGTCCTACGACGGTGGCGTCAACTGGCGGCCCGCGAAGGTGAGCGGGCAGGACGGCCGGTACAACGCCGAGCTCAGCCACCCGGCGACCGGATCTGTCTCCCTGCGTGCAAAAGCCGCCGATGCCGACGGGAACACCACGACCCAGAGCATCATTCACGCTTACCGGCTCCGCTGACACCGGTTGTTCCCGCTCTCGCACAGAATTCAAGAGGTCGGGAACAACCGCAAGTGGCTAGAAACCTTCGAACAAGGCGACTGCCTGCTCGTAGTCCCCGTCGCGGAACGCCTTCGGCGGCAGGATGAAGTGCACGTAGCCGCCATCACCGAGGTCGTGGTGCCCGATGGTGATGATGTGGCGGTACGGCTCCTTCAGCTGCGGGAAGCTGTTCTCCAGGTTCGGCCAGCCGAACGCCTGGTCGGGCGAGAAGAAGACGTCCTCGTACTTGTACAGGCCCTGCTCCCGCTCACAGAACTCGAGCCAGGGATCGCCGAGGCGGTCCGAAGCCAGCCAGCCCGGCATCGACCGATAGTAGATGGAGTCTTCGGTCTCTCCGCCGTAGTCCACCGTGTCGAGGACCGGGTCATAGGAGACTCCGCGCATCGAAGGCAATGTCACGACGGGTACCGCGTAGAACGGTTCCGGGGCGTGGATCGATGCCGGTGCGGGTGCTGACTCCTCGATCGCCAGTGCCGGGTCCGCCGGGATGATCCGGCAGAATCGCGGGTCATCGATGTCCCGGAGAGGCGCGCCCTCGAGCACGTATCCGCGCTGGATGTCCGGGTCGAAGGAGAAGATGTTCAGCAGCCCGTCGGGTGGGCGTTCGTCACCGAGCCAGGAGCCGAGCGCATCGACGTCCAGGACGGCGAACAGGCTGAGCGGAACGCCGTCGTACTCGGGCCACGGCGTGCCGGGATTCAGCAACGCCGGACCGCCCCACCTGCCGAGGCCGGCCGCGGTGATGCCCGGCTTCACCGGACGCAGCCCGAACCCGGGTTTCGCCAGTGCCGCGACCTGCGTCCCGACATGCTCGCCCAGATGCTCGACGCACAGCTCCCGCGCCCTCGTGCACGCTTCCGCAAAGCTCACCCAGCTCACCACGACATTATGCTCGCACGGGCTGCGGGCGCTCGACGTGCCCGAGGAGGCGGTGGCCAGGCTCTGGCACGCGGCGACGCTGCTGCGGGAGCACCGCGGGAGACCGGCGAGCGGCCGGCCACGGAGGTGACGAGTCGTTGTGCGGAGGTGCTGGTCGCGAGTCTGACGTCAGTTCTGGTCGTCGCGGGCGGTCAGGATGGCGTTGCCGTGGTCGGCTACCCAGCGCATGAGCTGGCGCAGCGGTTTGGCGACGCTGTGGCCCATGTCCGTGAGCGCGTAACTGACCCGCGGCGGGGTGGCCGGCTCGACCGTGCGCTCGATCAGTCCATCACGGGTGAGCAAGCGCAGCTTCTCCGACAGCACCTTCTCGCTGATCCCCCCGATCTGGTCACGCAGCTCGTAGAACCGCAACGGACCTTCGGCCAGTTTGACCAGTACCAGCGGCGCCCAGCGGCCGGTGATGCGGTCGAAGACGGCCCGGCCCGGGCATTCGCTGTGGAACAGATCACTGTGCCTGTTACGGGGAAGCAGTTTGGCCTCGACATTTTCGCCCATGTTTGGAGCTTACGCAAAAGTAAGCCCTTACCTCAGGTAAGCCCCCCGGTTAGCGTCAGGCCTCCAAGGCGCACGAGGAGGAACTGATGACGAGCACAGTGGCACTGGTCAGCGGAGCAAGTCGCGGTATCGGGGCGGCGATCGCGCGGAGCCTGGCACAGCGCGGGCACCACGTGATCGTGAACTACCATCGCAGTGCCGACGCGGCCAAGCAGGTGGTCGCCGACATCGAGGCGGCGGGCGGCAGCGCCGCGGCCGAACAGGCCGACGTCTGCGACGACACGCAGGTAGCCGCACTGGTCGACCGGGTACGCGCCGAGCACGGGCGCGTGGATGTCCTGGTGTGCAACGCGAATACGGTCCAACCGCCGTTCGAGCCGCTCGCGTCGCTGCCGTGGGACGCGTTTGCCGGCAAGGTGGTCGGCGAACTCGCCGGTTCCTACCACCTGACCCAGCGGGTCCTTCCCATCATGCGCGAGCAGCGTGCCGGACGGATCATCTACATCTCCAGCACCGTCGCCGACATGGTCGGCATCATCGCCGCGCACTCGACCGCCAAGGCCGCGCTGAACACGTTCAGCCGGCACGTCGCCGCGGAGGCCGGGCAGTACGGTGTCACCGTCAACACCATCGCGCTCGGCGCGGTGAACACCGATGCCACAGCCGACGTGTTCGACGCCGACAGGCGCGCATCCTTCGCGCAACGGTCGGTGCACGGCCGAATCCTCGAGCCGGCGGACATCGGCGCCGCGGTCTCGCTGCTTGCCGACGCCGGCTTCGGCTCGGTGAGCGGCCAGGTGATCCGCCTCGACGCCGGATTCGACGTGCTGAACCAGCAACTGGCCGCGTCCTGACCGGACATCCCGTAACGGATTGAGGGGCCGCCACGCCCGCCAGCCACGCGTGGCCCGCCGCAGGTCGTGGAAACGCACTCTCTTGCCGCTGATCACGCGCTACGTCCTGTCCTGCCGACGAGCTGGAGTTGCGGAAGATCACTCCGTTCGTCGGTGGTGGGAGGCTGGGGAAGATACCCAGCGGCGGGCGGCGTCGTCTTCGGGCCGTGGGTCGACGGGAGTCGGGCGAGCGCCGGCGAGTAGACCTTCCACCATCGGTGCTCGCGCACACCATGCCCAGCGCGTCAGGGTCGACGACCCGGTCGGGGCATGAACCATCGGCGAGGAGCGCTCGGTGGTTGCTCAGCTGGTGGCCGACGCGGTATCCGATGCGCGGGTTGCGGTATTTTTTGCGGTACCGTCAGGTTTCCATGGCCTTCGACGTAGTCGGAGCAGTGCGCAAGCAGGGTTTGCCACGCCAGTTCCTGTCCCCCTGTGGCGTCGAAGCCCAAGGGCCGGGCTGGCGAGAGTCGAGGCCGGGGACGGCGTCACCCACCTGACCGGCCGGCGGGTCACCGTCGCGCGGGGTAGCCGCCGCAAACCTCGGCGCTCATACGAGGATCGCTGCCGCGCAACCGCGCGATGACAGTGCGCGGGCGCGTGCACATCATCAACCCCGATGCCGAAAACGTCCCGCCCGGCCGGGACTTCCCGCTGCGGCTGATCCTCGATGTCTGGCACCGCATGCAGAAAGGGTTCTTCTTCAGGTCGTTCGACGACAACGCACCCGATGACCGGTTGCACTGCGACCTGGATCAGGCCATGGCCATCGCCAACTCGTGTTCCCCAAAGGCGAACGCGGTTCGGGTATTTGGACACTAAACCTCCAAGCCCGAAACTCTCGACCATACCGTAATGGCCTCTGAGATGGCCGCAGGCGCGTTCAACCCCCACTTAGGTACCCGGTCTCCCAACTGAAACTCTAGGAGTTTCGCCTGGTCAGGGCCACTTTTGAACAAACCCAAATTTGACTGCGGGCGCTTGAACCCACTCAGATGCCTACTTGGATGCGGTTGACCGTACTCAATTATTGAGGTCGCACTGCACCGCACTAGACCTCCGCCAAGGTGGTATTGTTGTCATTGAACCACGTAAATTGATGGATAATGAGCCGAAATTGGCGCACAAGTGCGACGCGCGTTGCGCCAACGCCAAGGGTGACCCCAGTGGCTGTAGCTACGAGTGAGGCGGCGAGAACCATGGCACCGACTTCCGTGGAAACGGCCCGGCAGCGACGTGCTGGTCTCGATGGGAGTCAAGCCTTAGTGCGGTAGTGCGAATGGCATACTATCCGGTTCGAGTCCAGAGCGTGCACTAAGCGAACGCGGTAGGCGTTCGCAAATGAAGGGAAATTAGAATGAATTATCATCCTCCGTCCCAGCACTACCCGTCCGCGCCTGTCGGACCGCCAGTCAAGAAATCTAAGCTCAAGGGTGTCGCCGTCACGGCCTTGGTTCTCGGTCTTGTGGCTTTGTGCCTTAGTCCTGTGCCATTCCTGAATAACGCAGGTTTTTTCGCCGGAGCTATCGGATCCGTGTTCGCTTTTGTGGCGCTGTTCGGTACTCACAAGGCCATGGCATTGATTAGCTTTGTGCTGGCCGTGGGCGGCATTACCGCTACTATCGCTTTTCAGGCGGCCTGGGCCGAAAGTTTCGAGGAGACGTTCGGCTCTTCTTCGACAGGCGCTATGACAACCACAAGTCAATCCATCCCACTGTTGTCCACTACCGTTGCGAGCGCACCGCCAACAACGACACCGTTAACAACGACACCGGTGGTACCGTCACTGGAGACAACACCAGTGGCGACATCGCAGTACCCGCCGCAAGTTGAGCAAGCCCGAAGTTCCGCCCAGTCGTATCTGGATTTCGCGGGGTTCTCCCGTGCCGGCCTGATCGGGCAACTGTCATCACAGTACGGCGCGGGGTTCCCGAAGAACATTGCTACACAAGCGGTCGATAGCCTGTCGGTCGACTGGAACGCGCAGGCCGTGCGATCCGCTCAATCGTATCTGGATTACACATCTTTTTCGTGTTCTGGGCTGACCCAACAATTGTCCTCGCCTTACGGAGGTGAGTTTACGAAATCTCAAGCCACTTATGGCGCTCGGCAGACTAGGGCGTGCAAATAAATCGGCACTGATTGATCGGTAGCGTAAATGGAATACTTCCCGTTTCAAGTCCGGGGCGCCCAGGATTCGGAATCTTCCTAGTGGGTCACGCACGGCTTGTACTTGTCGAGGCAGGCGATCACGTCTTCGACGTCGGCTTCTCCGCGGTCGCCGATGCGGCCCTTGTCCTGTTCACCCGTGCGGGTCAGCGGGCTCGGACGGCGAAGACCTTTTAACCCTGATCCGCGCCCGGTGACGAAGGTGTTCTCGCCGAGGCGGTCGGCGACGATCGCGAGGAGGTATTCGACGTCGGTCCACGCGTGCCCGTGAACCGTGCGGTGGAACGCCGAGGTCGGGGGCAGGTGCTCGACCAGTACGCGCAGGTGCCGAGACGGACAGCACGGGTACGCGAAGCTGCTGACTTTCCCGGCGACATCGGAAGGGCTTGGTTACACTGGAGGACTTGTTCGACTACGCGCAGACCGGAGCTCAGATGACGGCTGATGACCCCGAGGACAGCAGCGCGTTCGGAAATATTCTTGGATGACGAAGTCCACAAACGACAGAACTAGGAGAGCCGGTTGACGATCACGGTGAGGGTCCCGGGCAGAATTATCGATGGCTGGTATCTGTCTATGCCGCGCTCAGCGTGTTCTCGGTCGTCTTGATCTGTTTTCGGCCGCCGGCTGACGGGGCGGAGCGTCTTCGCGCTAGAGTCGATCCATGGACGATGCCTCGTGGCGAATCGCGCTTTCGGTAGCGAGGGCGGCCGAACACTGCGGTTGCCTCGAGCCGAGCGACTGGCCGGACGTCGCGGTCAGCATGCTGCTGGAAGGCAATGAGGATCCGGAGATCGCCGAGC
This sequence comes from Amycolatopsis sp. NPDC051128, assembly GCF_040682715.1. NCBI lineage: Bacteria > Bacillati > Actinomycetota > Actinomycetes > Pseudonocardiales > Pseudonocardiaceae > Amycolatopsis > Amycolatopsis sp. NPDC051128. The sequence goes on from NZ_JBFBBN010000005.1 coordinate 175,038, forward strand.
TGGCAGGTTTGAGCCGCCAGGCGACCGGGTGGGACACAGAACCGCTGGTAGCCGCCGCGTGCGAGCGCCACGAGGTCTCGGCTGCCGATCCGGACGAGTCGACCGATCTCGTGGCACGGTTGATGGCGGACGACCTCCGGGCCCGGCCGGCCGCGGTCACCGCGCCGATGATCCGCCTCTTGGCCCGGCTCGCGCCGCCGGACTTCACATCGGACCTGGCCAGCCGATGCTTCAGCGTCGAAGAGTACCTGGACTGCGGCTGCGTCCAGGTCGATCCCGACTTCGAGGCGGAACTGCGGCAGCTGCCGACACTGCGGCTGGCCGCCTCCATCGTTGAGGCACTCGCGCGGCCGCTGCGCTCGACTCTCCCGACCTCTCAGCCTCCTCACGGACATCACGAGCACTAGACCGACAACGGGTGAGAGAGTTACCGCTCAGCAGCTGAAAGTCGGTGTCGTCGTCCAGCCGACGTCCGGCGGCGGACACGGCCGGAACACCGTTTCCGACCCCTGCTTCGTGGTCTACTCGGCGTTCGCCGAGCACTTCGCCGATCAGCACTACCTCGCCCAGAACGCGCTGCTCCTCGAGCTGATCGGCGACTCACGAAAGTGAGAAGCCCCGGCCGGACCCGGCCAGGGCTTCTTCACACGGCCAAGGGCTACCGGACCGGCGATGCCTGGGCGGACGCCGGTACTTCGGGACTCCGGTACCCGAGCCGGCCGCGGGTGGCGATGACGACCACCGCGGCGGCCAAGCCCGACGCGACGAGGAACGTCGCCGCGATGTCGTCGACGTCCGTGCCGGGGAAGAGTTCCGCCCACGCGATCGACATGAAGTTGTTGACGCTGGTGTGCACCAGCATCGCGATCGGCAGGCTTTCGCCGCTGCGGTTGAACACCCACGTCATCAGGATGCTGAAGAGGGTCGTCGTGGCGATGAACTCGACGATGGTCCAGACCGTTACGTCCGGCCAGTGGCCCCACTCCGAGAAGAACAGCGGCACGTGCCACAGGCCCCACAGCGGCCCCAGGATCAGCGTGCCGCGCAGCGGTCCGAACCTGGGCTGCAGGTGGGGCAGGGCGAAGTCGCGCCAGCCGGGCTCTTCCGCGAGGCCCGTGGTCACCATCTGGAGCACCAGCCCGGGGACCAGAGCCACGAACAGCATCGCGCCCGGGAGGTGGATGTCGCCGCCGTTGAGGGCCAGCCCGGTCACGACGAGCGCCGCCGGCACGCCGAGGATCGAGCCGGCGTACCAGCGCCAGTTCACGTTCCACTTCAGCAACCGGCCGGCCCAGCGCCGCAGGCCCGGCCGGCCCTGGGCGGCCGCTGTGACGATGAACGCCGCCAGGATCGGACCGAGGTAGGCGCCGGGCAGCACGCCGAGCAGCTGGGTCGTGCCCAGGATCTTCGGGAAGTCGAAGTCCGGCTCCACGCCGAGGCCGGTCTTGCCCAGCACGTACGGGGTCCACGCGATCCAGCTGAGCGCGAACGCGAGGGTGAAGAAGCTGACGAGCGGAGACCGGGCGATCAGGCCTCGGATACCGCTGTGCGGCGTGGTTTTCTGCGGAACTGCCACGACGATCCTTTCTCGATTGTCTGGTGTGGACGGTCATTCGCCGACGCGCATGGCCGCGACGGCGGCCGGGCGCAGGGCGAACCGGGTGGGAATGGCGATGGCGCCCCAGCCGAGGAGGGCGGCGGCCGCGACGATGCCGAGGTAGATCAACGGCGGCACAGCGGGAATGGCGGCTCCGGTCAGGCTGAGGCTGATCCCGACCAGTGGGGGCAGCGCGGCCAGCGAGCCGAGCACGACCGCGGCCACGACGACGACGGCCGCTTCGCGCCGCGTCATGGCGCGGACCTGGCGGGGTTTCGCCCCGACCAGCCGCAGCAGCGCGAACTCGCGGATCCGGGCCGCGGTGGCCAGGACCAGGATGTTCACCACCGCGATCGCGATGAAGGCGATCAGCACGAGGTTGAGCAGCAGGTTGACCGTGGACTGCGCGCCCGCGGCGTCGTTCCGCGCCGTCGCGAACGATTTCCGGTCGGTGACGCGGAGTTCCGGGTACGCCCGCAGGAAATCGGCTCCTGGCGCACCCGCGACCAGGATCTCGTCGTCGAGCCCGCTCGTGGTGTGCCCGGCGACGGCGTCGTGCGGCAACGTCAGGTCGCCGAACCCGAGGCCGCTGCCGTAGATCGCGACGACGCGGGCGTGGTGGGGAGTGCCGTCGCCGAGCCGCATCGTGACCGTCTCGCCGAGGTCCACCCCGAACACGCCGGCCGCGTTCTCGCTCACGGCGACAGCGTCTCCTGTGAGACCGTCCAGGCTCCCCCGGCGCACGTCGAGGTTCAGGACACGAGGGAGACCGTCCGGTGTGACGCCCTGCGCGGAGTACGCCTCGGTCATCGGCTCACCGAACGTCGGCGAAGTGACCAGAACCTGCGTCCGCACCACGGGAACCGCCGCGTCCACCCCCGGCGCGCGCCGGACGGCGCCGGCCACGGCGGGGGCGATGCCGCCGTCGGCCACGAGCACGTGGTCGGCGAGCAGCCCGGTCTCGGTCTGGTGCCGCGCCGCCGCGGCGGTCGTCGTCACGGTGAAGATCTGGACCGCCGCCAGCGTCACCCCCATGATCAGCGGGGTGGTGGCGGCACCGAGCCGCCGGGAGCGGGCCCGGGTGTTGGCCCCGGCGAGGAACCCGGCGGACCCGTGGCGCAGCCCGAGCGCGCCGAGCACCGACGCGGTCGCGGTGAGCAGCCGCGGGCCGAGCAACGCGATGGCGACGACCAGCAGCAGCGCCGACGACGCGGCGCCGGCCGCCCCCGCCGTTCCGCTGATCACCAGCGGGAGCGCGATGCCCGCCACGGTGCCGGCGATCGCGAGCACCCAGCCCGTGAGCACCCGGCCGCGGCCGAGCTCGGGCGGTTCGACGGCGGCTTCGCCCAGCGCGTCGACCGGGCTGATCCGCGCCGCGCGGCGGGCGGCGATCAGGCCGGCCGCGACCGCGGACAACACGGACCCCACGACCGCGGCGACGATCGGAAGCGGGCCGATCACGAACCCGAAGCCCTCGGGGATCGAGCCGAAGCGGACGAACACGCCGTGCAGCCACAGGCTCAGGGCGACCCCGGGTCCCACGCCGAGCACAGCCGCCACCGCGGACACCAGCGCGGATTCGATGCCGATCAACCGGTAGAGGTGCCCCGGGGCCGCCGCGATCGCCCGCAGGAGCGCGAACTCGCGACGGCGCTGCTGGATGGCCAGGCCGAGAGTGCTGGCGACCACCAGCAGGACGACCATGAACATCGTCCCGCCGAACGAGGCCGCGACGACCGTCAGGAACGAACGCGCCGCGCCGACGTCGAGGAACTCGGCCGCGGCCCGGTCGTCGCCGGTGGCCGTGGCCACCCCCGGCACGGCCGCGCCGATCCGCCGGGCGAGGTCCGCGGCGTCGGCACCGGGCTCGGCCAGCACCGCGACGGCGTCGACCAGGTCCGGCCGGCCGGCGACGACGCGGGCCTGCTCGTCGGTGAAGAACGCCGACGGCTGCCCGGCCGCGACGGTGCCGACCACCCGGTACGACGACGCGACCCCGCCGACCGTCACGTCGACCACGGCACCGACGCGGCCCGCGTCGAGCACCACTTCGTCGGGTCCCCGCGGGGCCCGGCCGCCGGTGAGCGTGCCCGCGCCGAGCCGGGTCGACGACCACCCGTGGGCGACGAGCGGGACCGAGCCCGCGGCACCACGCAGACCGGCCCGCACGCTCACATCGGGCACGACCGCGGCGACTCCGGGCACCCGGGCGATGTCGGCGGCGCGGGCGACGGGCAGCGGAACGCGCTCGGCGAACCGCTGGTCGGGTTCGTCCCCTGTGGACAGTGTCTGCTCCGCGGTGACGACCACCGCGGCGGCGGCGTAGCGCTGCGGCGGGATTCCGGAGCGCAGCCCGGATTCGAGCAGGACGCCGCTCGCGGTGATCAGGGCGGACCCGGCGAACACCGCGACGAACGCGGCGGCGAACGCCGTCCGGCGCGCGCGGATCGTCTGCCAGGCCAAGGCGAACATGCTCATCACCACTCCCCCAGGTGCGTCATGCGCTGGGCGATCCGCTCCGGGGTCGCGGCGGTCAGCTCCCCGACGATCCGGCCGTCGGCGAGGAACACCACGGTGTCCGCGTACGAGGCCGCGACCGGGTCGTGCGTCACCATCAGCGCCGTCTGGCCCCACCGGTCCACCGTCTGGCGCAGGGTGCCGAGCACCTGCCGCGCGGTGCGGGTGTCCAGCGCGCCCGTCGGCTCGTCGAGGAACACCACCTCGGGCCGGGTGACCAGGGCACGGGCGATCGCGACGCGCTGCTGCTGACCACCGGAAAGCTTGCTCGGACGGCGGTCGAGGGGGACGTCCAGCTCGACCGACCGGACGACCTCGGCGAGGAACGCCGGGTCGAACCGCTGGTTGCCCAGGCGCAGCGGGAGCACGATGTTCTGCTCGACCGTGAGCGCGTCCAGGAGGTTGTAGGACTGGAAGACGAAGCCGATCCGCTCCCGCCGCAACGCGGTCAGCTCGGACTCGCGGCGCCCGGTCAGCTCGGTGTCGCCCAGCATGATGCGGCCCGACGTGGGCCGGTCCAGACCGGCGGCGCAGTGCAGGAAAGTGCTCTTGCCCGACCCGGACGGGCCCATGATCGCCGTGAAGCTCCCCCGCCGCAGGCCGAGGGTCACGTCCTTGAGCGCGGGCACCGCGGCCTCGCCCTTGCCGTAGGTCTTCGCCACCGACTCCATCCGCACCGCGTACTCGAGCCCGTTCGCGACCGCTGTCATGGTCTGTTCCTTCCCGTGGGATCCGGTGCTCCAGACGCTATGAGCGGGCGGGGCGCGGCACACGGGGCTGGGATCCCGGATCGGGGGTGTAGCCAGCTACACCCTCATCGGGGGTTCAGTAGAGTGCGGCCACTGCACCGCAGGCCCCGGGGAGCGGCGATGAGGACAGCGATCAGGCGCAGCGCCGGTGCGACCGCGGTGCTGGCGTCCGGACTGCAGACCGCGCTGCCCGCGCTGGTAGGCGTGGTCGTCGTGCCGCTGCTGGTGTTGCTGCTGCCGTTCGTCCCGGCGGCGGCCAAGCCGGTACGCGCGCTGGCCGGGCTCGAACGCCGGCGGGCCGGCCGTCACCTCGGGTGCCGGCTGCCGGAGGCCGCCCATGCCGAGGTCGGCGGCCGATCGCGGGCGGTCCGGGACCCGGCCACCTGGCGCGACCTGCTCTGGCTGGTCGTCCACGGTCTCGCGGGCACGTTCCTCGGCCTGACCGGGATCGCGTTGTGGCCCGCGATCGTGTCCAGCGCGCTGCTTCCCGTGTACTGGTGGTGGTTCCCGCCGGACAGCTTCACCGGCATGCTCATCCAGATCGGAACGTGGCCGGAGGCGCTCACGCTGCCGCTGGTGCAGGCGGCCACCTACGCCGCCGCGGTGTACTGGCTGGTGCCGCTGATCGCGCGCGGCCAGCTCCGGCTCGCGCGGTCGCTTCTCGGGCCCGGCGACGCCGAGCTGCTGGCCCAGCAGGTCGAGACCCTCACCCGGACCAGGGCCGAGGCGCTGGAATCGCACGGCGCCGAGCTGCGCCGCATCGAGCGTGACCTGCACGACGGGATCCAGGCGCAACTGGTCGCCGTCGCGGTGCGGATCGGTCTCGCCGAACGCACCCTGGGCGCCGAACCGGAACGCCCGGCGACGGCGTTGCTCAGGGACGCCAGGACCGGGATCGAGGACTCACTGGGCACCCTTCGCGAAATCATCCGCGGCATCTACCCGCCGATCCTCGCCGACCGGGGGCTGAGCGGCGCCGTCCACGCACTGGCCGGCGGGCAGCGCATCCCGGTGACCGTCCGCGTGCCCGACGACCTGCCCCGGCCACCGGCGGCGATCGAGGCGGCGGCATACTTCGTCGTCGCCGAGTCGCTGACCAACGTCACGAAGCACAGCACGGCCGCACACGCCGAAGTGATCCTCGACGGCGACGGGCACAGCCTGCGCGTCACGGTCCGCGACGACGGCCAGGGCGGCGCCGATGCCGAGGGCGGGAGCGGGTTGTCCGGCATCCGGCGCCGGGTCGCGGCGCTGGACGGAACCGCCCGGATCGACAGTCCGGTGAACGTGGGAACGACGATCGAGGTAATGCTGCCATGCGCATAGTTCTCGCCGAGGACAACGCACTCCTGCGGGAGGGGATCTCGCTGCTGGTCAAGAGCGCGGGGCACGAGATCGTGGGGATCGCGGCCAGCGGCCCGGAGATCCTGCCGACGCTGCTGGCGCACCGCCCGGACATCGCGGTCCTCGACGTCCGGATGCCCCCGACCTTCCGCGACGAAGGCCTGCGCGCGGCGATCGCGGCGCGCGATCACCTTCCCGGGCTGCCGGTGCTGGTGCTGTCCCAGTACGTGGAGCAGGCCTACGCGAAGGAATTGCTGGCGACCGGCGCGGCCGGGACGGGGTACCTGCTCAAGGACCGGGTCGGCCGGGTCGAGGAGTTCCTGGACGCGCTCGAGCGCGTCGCGGCCGGGGGCACCGCGCTCGACCCCGAAGTGGTGGCCCAGTTGATGAACAAGCGCGACCCGCTGGACAGCCTCACCGCCCGGGAGCAGGAGGTGCTGCACCTCATGGCGCAGGGTTACGACAACCTTTCGATCGCCAAGGACCTGGTGGTCACCGAACGGGCGGTGACCAAGCACATCGGCAACATCTTCCGCAAGCTCGGCCTGCCCACCACCGACAGCGGTCACCGGCGGGTGCTGGCCGTGCTCGCGTACGTCAACGCCTGAGCCGAGGTCGGCAGCGCTACGGCGGCGGTCCCGGCACCGCCGCAGCCCTGCTCCTCGCCGCCGGCGACAACCCACGCCGGCTCACCAGCGAAGCGTCCTGACCCGCCCCAGGCGAACCGCCAGGACCGCGGGAGCGCGGTCCTGGCGGTTCGCCAGGTTGGTGTGCTCGAAACCACCGAAACCGGAGGCTTGAGCCCAAGTCTGCGAATCAGAACCTATTCCACGTCATCGAAGAACTGCTTGACGTCATAATTCGCAATGAGTCGAGCGAGTCCGACAGGCGTCTGCCCCGAGCGATTGATCTTGCACGGATCAGCTCCGTGTCGACGAAGTAGTTGAATGACATCACCTTGCCCCACTGAATTGTAGACCGCCACAAACAGCGGCGTGTTCCCGTATTTGTTGACCGCATCGACGATTGCTCCGGCCTCGAGCAACACCTCGGCGACCGCCAGGTTCCCCTGCTGCGCTGCCAGATGTAGCGGAACGAAGCCGTCACGGTCCCGGAGGTTCGGGTCCCGCCCTGTCGCCAGGAGCGCACGAGCCTGGTCAGCGGCACCTTCAAGCGCAGTGTAATGCAACTCTGAGCGCCCTTGGCGGTCAACCATGTCGGTGTCTCCCAGCGTTGTTCATAGGCACGCGGATCACAAAGTCAGTATACGGAACCGGCTTGCCCCGAAAGTTCCGATTTGGACTGGTCCATTGAGGGGCGACACCCGGCGGCTCATCCGCGACGTGACGAACGGTCGCTGACGAAATCAGCGGTAATGCGGCAGTTCGGGTGCACATCAGCTCCAAGCTCGTCGTCGGTGCCAGACGGCCTGGCTTTACCGGTCGGCCACGCCGGCTTGGCCGTCGCAGAACTGCAGCCTGGTGAGCTTCTGCACCGCCTTCTGGTATGCCGCAGCCTGCGCTGGTGCGCCGTCTTCCACGAAGGTCAGCGAGGCCGTCAGGGTCTTGCTGCCGTCGGGCGTGCTGTACATCAGGGTCGCGTAGCCCTGGACGTGGCCGTTGTGGTTGATCAGCATGGTGCCGCCGCAGTTCGCGTCCGCGTGCAGCTCGAACAGCCCGAGGCCGTAGTCGCTCGCCGGGTCGGGGGTCGGGTGCGGCTTGAGCATCTCGGCCAGCAGCGGGGCCGGCAGGAGCTTCCCGCCGAGCAGCGCGGAAATGAACGTGTCGAGATCTCTGGTCGTCGAGATCATCTCGCCGGCACTGGAGATCCAGGACGGGTTCTGCCGGGTGACGTCGACCGTCTTCGGCTGCCCGGCGTCCTCGAACCGGTAGTAGCCGTGGGCATGCGGCCCGGGGATCTCCGTCGAGGTGCCCGGCATCACGGTGCCCCGCAGCCCGAGCGGCCGCACGATCCGCCGCTGGACCTCGTCGCCGTATGAACGGCCGGTGACCTTCTCGATCAGCAGCCTGGCCAGCACGTAGTTGGTGTTGGCATAGCTCCAGTCCGTTCCCGGCTCGAACCGCGGCTGCTGGGCCAGCGCGAACGCCACCAGCTCTTCCGGCCGGTAGGTGTGGAACCGGTTGTCCACCCATTCCTTGCCCGACCACGGGATTCCCGGCTTGACCGTCCCGTCGGGGTAGTACTCGCCGGTGTAGTTGAACACCCCGCTGGTGTGCTGCAGCAGCATCCGCACCGTGATCCGCCGGTCCAGCCCGAGCTGGGGCAGGTAGCGGGCCGCCGGGGCGTCCAGCTCGACCTTGCCCTCGGCCACCAGCTGCAACACCACGGTCGCGGTGAAGGTCTTGGTGGAGCTGCCCGCCCGGAACTGCCCGTTCGCCGGCGGCTTCGCGGCCTCGCCCAGCTTGCGCACCCCGGCGCTGCCGGCCCAGTCACCCCGCTGATCGTGCACGCGCAGCTGCACCCCGGTGAAACCGGAATCGACGATCTCCTGGATGGCCTCCTGCAACTCCGGACGCCCCTGCCCGGCAGCGGCCACTCCGGGCACGGCCATCCCGGCCAGCAGGGAAGCGGCCAGTGCTGTGACCGCCGCTCGCCGGGAGACCCGCGGCATCCGGGCGTTGGCGTTCTTGGTACCCCTGGTCATTTGCGAAACCTCCGCGGTCGCTGAACTGATCACGCCGACCACGATCGTCTGCCACCCTGACACCGGACGGTCACGGCGCTGACACGGTGTCACGCCCGAATGGCGACCCGGCTCGAGGAAGAGTGCCTGCCGTAGGTCCCTGACGGCGGTCGCCTGACAAGGCCTTGAGGCGAGCGCACGGCGACGGCATCCACAGCGGACATGGTCACAAGTAGGAATCGCCGTCGTGAACAACTGGCATCGACCGCCGCGCCAGGGCCACCCTTGACCGAGCACGGATCCGGCACCCGAGCCGGACGCCACACCCGGGAGATCCCCTTGGCCGCCGACCCCGACATCCGTACCAACGACAGCGTTCCGCGCCAAACCGCCGGAAACGTCCGCGTCAGCCACAGCAGCCACGACGGCGCGATCGCCGTCGTGGTGAGCCTTGACGGGCACGTCCTCGATCTCCGGCTGACGCCGGCCGCGACACAGCGGCCGGCCGATCAGCTCGCCCACGACATCCTCGACTGCATCCACGCGGCACAGGGCCTGTTCCCCACGCCCGGCACGTAGCGGGAGCCCGGGACAGCGCCGTCCCGGGGAACTTCCTCGACCGACAGCGTCGGAACGACCCCTACGATCGTCCAGACAGGACTCGTAGATCGCGATCCGAACATCCAAATCGGACATACCGTCACGAATTCCTGGCCGCGTGCGTCCTTGACGAAATCCCTACGTCACCTGCCGGATCTTGACGTTTTCCCTACGCCACCCGTCAAGACGGCAAGGCACGCTGCGGTACGTGCCAGCACCCACGTCAAGGCTCAAACGGCTGGTACTCGGACGGCCGTTCCGGAGCGACACCCTCGGCGAGACCCTGCTGCCCAAGTGGCTCGCCCTGCCGATCTTCGCCAGCGACCCACTGTCCTCAGTGGCCTACGCGACCCAGGAGATCCTGCTCATCCTCAGCATCGGCGGCCTCGCCTACCTGACGCTGGCGCCGTGGATCGGGCTCGCGGTGGCCGTGCTGCTGACCGTCGTGGTGGTGTCCTACCGGCAGGTCGTGAAGGCCTACCCCAGCGGCGGCGGGTCCTACGAGGTGGCGTCGAAGAACCTGGGCAGCTCCGCCGGACTCGTGGTGGCCGGGGCGCTGATGGTCGACTACATCATGACCGTCGCGGTCTCGGTCGCCTCCGGCGTCGACAACATCATCTCCGCCGTCCCCTCGCTCAACGACCACCGCATCGCCATGGACATCGGCTTCATCGTGCTGCTGACGGCGATGAACCTGCGCGGCATCCGCGAATCCGGCCGGACGTTCGCCATCCCGACGTACCTGTTCATCGGCGGAGTCATGCTGATGATCGTGATCGGGTTCGGGCAGCTGATCGCCGGCCACGCCCCGGTCGCCGAGAGCGCGGGCTACGAGGTCCGGCCCGAACAGGTCGGGCTGACCGGCCTGGCATTGGTCTTCCTGCTGTTGCGTTCGTTCTCCTCCGGCTGCACCGCGCTCACCGGTGTCGAGGCCATCTCCAACGGCGTCCCCGCGTTCCGCAAACCCAAGAGCGCCAACGCCGCACGCACGATGACCGCCATGGGCATCATCGCCGTCGTCATGTTCGGCGGCATCACCGCACTCGCGATGATCACCAAGGTCCGGATCGCCGAGAACACCTGCGACCTCATCGGCTTCCAGGGAAACTGCGACAGCGACCCCCAGCGAACCGTGATCAGCCAGATCGCCGCCGCCATCTTCGGCGGCGACCACACGATCATGTTCTACTTCCTGCAGGCCACCACCGCGCTGATCCTGATCCTCGCCGCCAACACCGCGTTCAACGGGTTCCCGCTGCTGGCCTCGATCCTCGCCCAGGACCGCTTCCTGCCCCGCCAGCTGCACACCCGCGGCGACCGGCTCGCGTTCTCCAATGGCATCATCGCCCTCGCGCTGGTCGCCGCGGTCCTGATCTTCGCCTTCGACGGCTCGACGACCCGGCTCATCCAGCTCTACATCCTCGGTGTCTTCACCTCCTTCACCCTCTGCCAGGCGGGCATGGTGAGGCACTGGAACCGCGCACTCGCCGGCACCACCGACGCCAAGGAGCGCTTCGCGATCCAGCGCTCCCGGGTGATCAACGCCCTCGGCGCGACGCTCACCGCGATCGTCCTCGTCGTCGTCATGATCACGAAGTTCACGCATGGCGCCTACCTGGTCGTCATCGCGATTCCCGTGCTGTGGGTGATGATGCGCGCGATCCACCGCCACTACAGCCAGGTCCGCGGAGAGCTCCAGCCCGACGACGAGAGCGAGCTGCTGCCCAGCCGCGTCCACGCCATCGTGCTGGTGTCCACTTTGCACAAACCCAGCCAACGCGCGATCGCCTTCGCCCGCGCCGCCCGGCCCGACACGCTCACCGCGATCACCGTGAACGTCGACGACGCCGACACCCGGGACCTCCAGCGGCAGTGGGAGCAACGGGACATGAAGATCCCGCTCAAGGTGCTCGAGTCCCCCTACCGCGAGATCCCGCGCCCGGTCGTCGCGTACGTCAAGAACCTGAGCCGCGCCAGCCCGCGCGACGTCGTCTGCGTCTACATCCCCGAGTACGTCGTCGGCCGCTGGTGGGAGAACATCCTGCACAACCAAAGCTCCCTGCGGCTCAAGGGGCGGTTGCTGTTCGAACCCGGCGTCATGGTTACCAGCGTGCCCTGGCAGCTGCACTCCACCAGCCGCCGCGACCTCCAGCGCGTCCGGCCGCTGCCCGGCGACACCCGCCGCGGCATCACCCCGCAACGCCGCTCCTGAGCGTGGGCAACTCACTGGGTGCCGCCGTGTGCCGGCCGCCGGCTCGCGGCGGCGCGAGCGTTGATCTCACCGGCCGGCGTCCGGTCTGGGGACGGGGACGCCGGCGGCGCGGAGGTTCGCCTCGAAAAGCACGGCCAGCCGCGCCGCGGCCGGTGTCCGCTCTTCGCCGTGGCGAGCGATCAACGTGTACCGGGTCGCGGCCTCGGTGCGGGCTTGCAGGCCGGTCACCGTCTTCAGCAACGCGGGGTTAGCGAGGTAGTGCTCGGCCGCGGCGCTGGCGAGCTCCGCGATGCGGGGGTCATCCGGTTCCCAGGCGGCGGCTTCGGCCACGCGCCTGCCCAAGGCGACGAGCCGGGGATCTTCGAGGGCCCGCTCGAAATGGGTGAGGTAGTCGTCGAAACCTTCGGGAACCAGCGCTCTGGCCAGGACCCAGCCCTCTCTGGTGGCCGCCACCTCCGCCGCGGGAAACCCGAGGCCGGGCATCCGCTCCAGCAGCGCCACCGCCCGGTCGGGCAGCAACGCCCGGTCGCCGTCGGCGAGCCGGTGCAGCGTGTCCCGCCGGGCGACCAACTCCTCGATCCGTCCGGTGAGCTGCCGCTCCACGTCGGCGAGCGCGGCGGCGAACCCCGCGGCGTCGGCGTCGAGCAGCGGCCTGACCTCGGCCAGCGGAACCCCGGCGGCGGCCAGCGTCCGGACCTGCACCAGCCGCAGCAACTCGGCCGATCCGTACCGCCGGTAGCCGGAACTGTCGCGTTCCGGCTCCTCGACCAGGCCGAGCTTGTGGTAGTGCCGCACCGTCTTCACCGTGACACCGACGAAGACCGCCGCCTGCCCGATCGTGACTCCGTTCCCCATCCGCTCAGCTTGCCTGGTGCTCAGAACACCTCGTTGACGAGCCGTCGCTGGGCGTTCCGGAAGGCTGTCGCGATGGACAGGTCGGCGTCGTCGACGCAGTTCAGCGCGGCGGTCAGGGTCTTGCTGCCGTCGGGCGTGCTGTACATCAGCGCCGCATGGCCCACGGCGGCGCCGTTGTGGGAGATGACGGTGACACCGGTGTCCGTTTTCACCACGAACACTCCCAGTCCGTAGTCCATGTCCGGGATGCCCGTCGGGTGCGGGGCGCACATCTCGGCCAGCAGCGAGGCAGGCAGGAGCTTGCCGCCCAGCAGCGACGAGATGAAGGTGTGGAGATCTCGGGTCGTGGAGATCATGTCGCCGCCGGTCGAGATCCACGACGGGTTCTGCCGGGTGACGTCGACCGTCTTCGGCTCGCCGGCGTCGGTGTACCGGTAGTAGGCGTGGGCGTGCGGCTCGGGGATCTCCGGCGAGGCGTCCGGCACCACGGTGCCCGACAGCCCGAGCGGCCCCAGGATCCGCCGCCGCATCTCCTCGGCCAGCGAGCGGCCGGTGACCTCCTCGACCAGCAGCCGCGCCAGGACGTAGTTGGTGTTGGAATAGCTCCAGCCCGTCCCCGGCTCGAACCGCCCCGGCCGGGACAGCGCCAGCTTCACCAGCTCCTGCGGCCGGTAGGCCTTGAACCGGTTGTCCAGCCACTCCCGGCCCGTGGTGCTGTAAGGCACGGGGATCCCGAGCGCGATCGTCCCGTCGTCGAGGACCTCGCCGCTGAAGTTGAACACCCCGCTGGTGTGCCGCAACAACATCCGCACGGTGATCCGCTCGTCGAGCCCGAACCCGGGCAGGTAGCCGGCCACCGCGGTGTCCAGCCCGACCTTGCCCTCGGCCACCAGCTGCAGCACCAGGGCCGCGGTGAAGGTCTTGGTGTTGCTGCCGATCCGGACGTGCCCGTTCACCGGCGGCTTCGCGGCCCCGCCCAGCTCGGCCGCCCCGGCACTCCCGGCCCACTCGCCCCGCTCGTCGTGCACGCGCACCGACACCCCGACGAACCCGGAATCGACGATCTCCTCGAGCGCCTTCCGCAGCTCCGGCCTATCTTCGGCGGTGGTGGTGCTTTTGTCCTGATCGGAAAGGGTGACGGACATGGTGGTTCGCTCCTTCGAAGCTGGAATCCGGGCGGCGTCGTGCCGCTGCGCCGAGCGTGCACCCTGACCCGAGGTCAACCTCAACGATGATCCGGATCACAGCCGTCCGGCCTCATGGGCCGGCCCACAGGGCGCGGTTAACCTGAGGGTCGTGACCGTCGAGCTGACCCTGCTGTCCCGGGTCGCCTTCCGCGGCCGGGAGATCACCGGTTCCCGGCCGGGCTCGCTGCTGGCCCTGCTCGCCGGGGACCTGCGCGCGGGGCGCAGCGCGGACCGGCTGGTGGCCGATCTGTGGCGGGACGAGCTGCCCGAGCATCCGGCCAAGGCCCTGCAGACCCTGGTGTCCCGGACCCGCACGCGGCTGGGCCGGGACGTCATCGCCACCACCCCCACCGGCTACCGGCTCACCCTCGGCGAAGAGCAGGTCGACAGCTCCGCCGTGCTGCTCCGAGCGGCGTCAAGCGAGCGGTACGCGCGTGCGGGTGACCACGCGGCGGCCCTCGAACACGCCGAAGCCGGACTGGCGCTGTACGGCGGCGCCGCGGACAGCCTCCTCGACGATCCGCTGTCCGCCCTGCGGGCCACCCGGGCCACGACGTACCACGCCCTGACCCGCTCCCGCGCGCTCGCCCTGGCCAGACTGGGCCGGCACGCGGAGGCCACCGTCTCGCTCGGCGAGCTGGCGCTGGACCGGCCCCGGGACGAGGAAGTCCTGCTGGAACTGCTGCGCTGCGAAGCCGCGACCGCGGGCCCGCCCGCGGCACTGGCCCGGTACGAGGACTACCGGCGGTCGCTGCGCGACGAACTGGGCAGCGACCCGGGGCCCGCCCTGCGGCAGCTGCATCGCGAACTTCTCCTCCGCGACACCCCGGTACAGCGGCACGGCGTCCGCCACGAACCGAACGCTCTGCTGGGCCGGACCCGGGACATCGCCGCTGTGGGCGCTTTGCTGCGCACGTCGCGGGTCGTGTCGATCGTCGGCCCCGGCGGCTTGGGGAAGACCCGGCTCGCGCACGCCGTGAGCCGGCAGGCCGAGCAACGGGTCGTGCACTTCGTCGAGCTGGCCGGGCTCCTCGCGGACGGTGACGTCGCCGGGGCCGTCGCGGCCGAGTTCGGCGCGAGTGCCGCCGCAGTGCGCGCCGGGGCGGTCGAAGCCCTCGAAGCCGGCCCCGTCCTGCTGGTGCTCGACAACTGCGAGCACGTCGTCCGCGGCGCGGCGGAGCTGGTCCACGGCCTGGTGTCGGGGAACGGCGAACTGCGGGTGCTGACCACGAGCCGGGCCCCGCTCGGCCTGTCGTCCGAAACGGTCTATGCCTTGCCCGAGCTGGATCTCCCCACAGCCGCCGAGCTGTTCACCCAGCGTGCCCGCGCGGCCCGGCCCGCCGCCGAACTGTCCCCGGACGCCGTCCGCGAGCTCTGCGCACGGCTGGACGGCCTGCCACTCGCCGTGGAACTGGCCGCGGCCCGCGTCCGGGTCATGTCCGTCGGCGAAATCGCCGCCCGGCTCGAAGACCGGTTCGCCTTGCTGCGCGGCGCCGCGCGGGACGCCCCCGACCGCCACCAGACGCTGCACCGCGTCATCGACGGGAGCTGGCATCTGCTCGACGACACGGGCCAGGCCGCGATGCGCGCCCTGTCGGTGTTCCCCGGCGGCTTCACTGCCGCCGCCGCCCGCCACGTGCTCGGGGACGAAACCGTGCTCGAGCAGCTGGTCGACCAGTCGCTGGTGAAGGCCGTGGACGGCCCGGTGGGCACGCGGTTCCGGATGCTGGAGACGGTGCGCGAGTTCAGCACGGCGCGCCGTGAAGAGGCCGACGGCGAGACCGGCCGCGTCATCGGTGATTTCCTCGCCTGGGCGCGGGAGTTCGGCGCGGTGCACCACGATGCGGTCGTCAGCCCCGATCTCGTCCGGGCGGTCGAGCGGATCCGGGTCGAAGAGGACAACCTCGTGCTGGCCCTGCACCACGGGCTCGACCGCGGCGACGGCGCGGTCGTCGCCGCGACCGCGGCCGTCCTGGGCAGCCTGTGGGTCACCGAGTCCAACTTCACCCGCCTCGCCGAGCTGGCCGAGGACACCGCCTGGGTGCTGTCGCACTACCGTCCGGCTCCCGCTTTCGTCGAAGCCACCCGGACCGCGACGGTGCTGGGCGCGCTCATCAGCCTCCTCCTGCGCACGCCGGCGGCGCGGCGCACGCTGGTCACCGTGCGCCGATTGCCGCCGGCGCCGCCGGACGATCCCGTCCGCGCCATCCAGACGGCCCTGGGTGCCCCGGACGGTCAAGCGTTGCGACGACTGTGCGACAGCGAGCAGCCGCTGCTCGCGGGCATGGCGAGCTACATCGCCAGCTATGCCAGGGAAAGCGTCAACGACCTCGAAGGCGCGTTGCGGGAAGCCCGCCGGATGCTCGCCCGGCTCGAGATCGACGGCATGCCGCTCCCCGTGGCTCTCGCCCATTCTCGCGTCGACGAGTTGTGCCTGCAGGTCGAGCCGGGCGACGAAGCTCTGCGGCACATCGACGTGGCGCTGTCGCTCCTCGAAGACCTCGGCGCACGCGCCACCTCCACCCGGGGCCGCTGGGCGAAGGTGCTGGCGAACCTGCAACGCGGCGCGTTCGACGAGGCCGAGCGGGGCCTGCAGCCGGGAGCCGGCGAGGACGACGACACGCTCGCGGTGCCGATGTTCGACGTCTGCTCCCGCGCCGAGATCCTGCTCAGCCGCGGCGACGTCGACGACGGGCTGCGCCTGTGGCGGGAGGCCGCCGACCACCTGCGGACCACCTCCGCCACCGGGCTGTGGCAGTGGGAGGTCCAGTCCGTCGCCGTGGTCACCCACGCCCGGCACGGCCGGTTGGACCTCGTCACCGGTCTCGTCGCGGCCCTGCCGGGCCTACTGTCCACAATGGTCACTTCCGCGCCTGTTGTGGAGTTTCCCGCCTGTGGGTCACTCCTGGTGGCCCTGGCCGTGACCGACCTGGACCGTGGCGCCACGGCGACGGGGGTGCGCCTGATCGCGCTGGCGGAGCGGTTCGGGGTGCAGCGGTCGTTCCAGCCGGCCATGTCGGTCACGCGGCTGCGAGACGTCGCGGCCCAAGCCGACCCCTCGGCGTACGCCGAAGCAGTCTCGGCGTACGCCGGCTTGAGCCACGACGAACTCCGCACCGCGGCGTCCGCCGCACTGCGGGCCCGGGATCAGCTCGGATCCCGCCTGAACAGCGCCCGAGCCCAGAGGTAACCGGCCACCGCGAGGCCGACGCACCAGCCCACGGCGACCACCCCGTGCCCGGCGACCGGAGTACCCAGCAACAGCCCGCGCAGCGCGTCGATGATCGGGGTGAACGGCTCGTGCGCCGCGAACCAGCGGACAGCGCCGGACATGGCTTCCGGCGACACGAACGCGCTGCTGAGGAACGGCAGCAACTGCGTCACGAAGGTGAACGGCGCGGTGCCCTCGGCCGTCTTGGCAGCCAGCCCGACCGCGACGCCGAGCCAGGTGAGGGCGAGCGTGAGCAGGGCGAGGAGCCCGAAGGCGCCGAGCCACCGGAGCGGGTCACCGGCCGGCCGGAATCCCAGCAGCAGGGCGACCCCGACCACCAGCACGGCACTCACCAGGGTTCGGACGGTCGAGCCGACGACGTGCCCGGTCAACACCGACGCGCGTGAGATCGCCATCGTGCGGAACCGGGCGATGATGCCGGCGGTCATGTCCCGGTTGACCGCCATCGCCGTGGTCGAGGCCCCGTAGCCGACGGTCATCAGCAGGATCCCGGCGACGAGGTAGTCGATGTAGTCGCGTCCCCGCGACGCCGGACCGAGGCCCATAGTCAGCGCGCCGCCGAACACCCCGACGAACAGCAGGAGGAGCACCACCGGCAGCGCGATCGTCATGATCACCGCACTCGGATTGCGCAGCGTGTGCCGGAAGTTACGCCGCACCATGGTCGTCGCGTCGCTCATCGCGCCGTCTCCTTCGCGGTGGTCGAGTGGCCGGTGAGGGCGAAGAACACGTCGTCGAGATCAGGCGTATGCACTGACAGCTCGCCGGCGTCGATCCCGGCGCCTTCCAGGCGGTCCAGCACGACCCGCAGCGCACGGACACCGCCGTCGCCCGGGACTTGGAGAGTGAAGGCTTCGTCGTCTCGCCGTCCTTCGCCGAACGCACGCGCGGCCGCGTCGAGCTCGGCGAGGTCGCGGAACTGCAGGCGCACGTGACCGCCGGGCACACTGCGCTTCAGGTCCTTCGCGGTCCCTTCCGCCACGATCTCGCCGCGGTCGAGGACCGCGATCCGGTCGGCCAGCTCGTCGGCCTCCTCCAGGTACTGCGTGGTGAGGAAGATCGTGACGCCACCGGCCACCAGGTCCCGGACGGTCTGCCACATCACGTGCCGGCTGCGCGGGTCGAGCCCGGTCGTCGGCTCGTCGAGGAAGATCACGCGCGGTTCCCCCACCAGCGTCATCGCCAGATCCAGCCGGCGGCGCATGCCGCCGGAGTAGGTCGACGCGAGCTTCGCGGCCGCGTCGGTGAGTTCGAAGCGGTCGAGCAGCTCGGCGACCCGCCGCCGTCCTCCGGCCCGGTCCAGGTGGAGCAGATCCGCCATCAGGACCAGGTTCTCCTCGCCGGTCAGCAGGTCGTCCACGGCGGAGAACTGGCCGGTGACCCCGATCGCGGACCGCACCGCGTCGGGTTCCGTGGCCAGGTCGTGCCCGGCGATCCGGATCTGCCCGCCGTCCGGGCGGATCAGCGTGGAGAGGATCCGCACCGCGGTGGTCTTGCCTGCCCCGTTGGGCCCCAGCAGCGCGAACGTCGTCCCCGCCGCGACCTCGAGGTCGATGCCGTCGAGCACGACCTGGTCACCGAACGACTTGCGCAGCCCGGTCACCGCGATCGCGGATGCAGCGCTGTCCATGCGCCTCCCTTCCTCACCGTGACCCCGACGGCCACGTTCAGGAGGAGGATGCGCGCAGTGGGATTCACCGCGGATTCACGGAGGTTTCGCCGGTCAGCCGCCGACGTGGACGACCGGGGCGGTGCCGCCGCGGCGCGACCCGGTGTTCCAGCAGCCACCGCACCGCCCGCCCGGACGGTGGCTTCGACGTCACGGGGCTGTCGACGACGTCCGGAACCGCGAACTCAGGTGTGGTGCTCAAGACACGACTCCCCGATTGACGGCCTGCTGCACTCGCAGTCGCCAAGACCGTCCGATTTGCGCCCGGCCGGCGCACCCACCCCGTGACAAGGTCTCAGCTACTCCGGACACCGGTGAGCGTCGCGTCTGTGCCCTCGATCAGCGTGCGAAGGCCGTGTTCGAACGCGTCATCGCCAGTGGTGGTGCCGCCTTCGCGGATCGCTACCAGCAACGGGGCCGACGCGCCCCCGTCGAGCAGACCGGCCAGCATGGCGAGCTGGTCCGCCGGGTTTTCGGTGGGTTCGCGGGGCTTGGCCTGTTCCAGGAGGACGAATCCGTTGACGTACTGGGAGATGGTGGCGATGGCGCGCAACGCGAGGACCGGGGTGAAGCCGCGGTCGACCAGGGCGGACAGCTCGTCGTTGAACATCTGGATGGTCGCCGGGCTGAGCCAGGCGGCACCGGCGACGATGCGCGCGCCGTCGCGGTGGGTGAGCAGGGACCGGCGGTAGGCGCGGGCCCGGCGGGCGAGCCAGTCCTGCCACGATTCGCCGTCACGGGGTGGGCCCATCCCGGCGGCCACGATGATCGCCTCGGCCATGCCGTCGAGCAGCTGCTGCTTGCTGCGGATGTGCCAGTACAGCGCGGGTGACTGGACACCGAGTTCGGCGGCGAGCCGGCGCACCGTCAACCCGTCCAGCCCGACCTCGTCCAGCAGCCGCAACGCCGTCTCGATCATCGTGTGCCGGGTCACGCCGGGCCGTTTGGTCGCGCACATCGGTTGACACCTTAGCAGCGCTAAAGCCATCCTTAGCACTGCTAAGGCAGCGTGAAGGGGAGACGACATGGACACCATCACCTCGGCCGACGGAACCGATGTCCGCGTGTATGACGAAGGACGAGGACCGGCCGTGCTGATCATCGGTCCCGGGCTGGACGACGGGACCAGAACCAAGAACCTCGCCGGCCTCCTCGCCACCCGGTTCCGAGTCGTACGCCTACACCGCCGGCAGTACCGGATGGACCTCAAGACCAGCGGGCCGTGCTCGATCGCCGACGAGGTCGACGACGTTCTCGCGGTCGCCGCGTCGGTCGGCGAGCCGCTGATCGTCTACGGCCACTCCTCCGGCGGCGTAGTCGCCCTCGAAGCCCTCGCGGCATCCGCGCGCTCGTTCGCCGGCGCGGTGATCTTCGAACCCGCCGCGGTGACCAGCCGGCCGCTGGCCGGCGAGAACGGCGAGGTCACCACCAGAGCGCGCGCCGCGATCGCCGCCGGCAAACCCGGCACCGCCCTGACGATCTTCATGCGGGACACCGTCGGCCTGCCACCGTGGCAAGCCCGGCTGGCCGGCACCCTCAGCTCACTCGTTCCGCACTACCGCGAACTCGTGCCCGCCCAGATCGACGACCTCGAAGCACTGGACCGGCTCGGTGTCCGCCTCGACACCTACGCTCAGGTCACCGTTCCCACCCTGCTGCTCGGCGGCGACCGCAGCCCAGCGCGACTCACCGAACGGCTCGACGCCATCGAGCACGTGATGCCTCAGGCCGACAAGGTCGTGATGCACAAACGCGACCACGGCGCGGACCTGAAAGCCCCGAAACTCCTCGCCGACATCATCGAGACATTCGCCGACAAGGTACTGAACCACCCCGAATAGCCAGACCCCGATGTGGGGCCAGCGGCGCGGTACTGCCACCCCGGTTGAGGAAGACGGCCGTCGATCGGCCCGACCTTGAAGAGCGCGTCGTCGAGCGCGTAGAGCTTGCGCGGCGGGCCCACCCCGGACGGTCGTTTCGTCACCTGGACGAGCCCGTTCTTCTCCAGCCGCAGCCGGCCCGGCCCGGTGCGCTGGATCGCCTTCGCCTGGCTGCCCGGTGTCAGGGCAGCCGGAGAGGATAATAGCAGCTTCGCATCCCGGAAAGGATCACCGCATGACCATCGAACACGGCGGCCACCAGTCCGGAGCAGCCCCGGCCCGGACACGCCGGACCGCACGGTGGTCCCCCGCCGTGCGGTCCGACGTCATCGGCCGGCGGTCACACCTGGATGCCCAGGACTGTCGTCGCCCGCTGACGGACGTTCTCGAGGTCGGCCAGCGGGTCGCTCGCCTCCGACACGCTCACCGCGAACGTGCGGACGAACGGGTTTATCCGGAACGCGGCCGCACGTGCCGAGTCGTAGTAGACCGAGATGATCTGCCACTCCATGAGGTGCTCGATCATCCGCTCGGCGTCGTCGACCGAGGTGCCGAGCACCGTGGCCGCCATGTCCAAGGTGAACTCGTCGGCGTGGATGTGCGACAGCGCGGACAACGCGCGCTGCGTGTCCGGGGACAGCTCTTCGTACAGGGTGTAGAACCGGCCGCTGTGGTCCATCCGGCAGGAACCGATCAGCTCCTTCCTCGTCTGCGGGTTGATCAGCGCCGTGAACATCCGGTGCAGTGTCCAATGTGGATTCCGCAGCAGCCGGCCGCTCACCCACTGCAGCGCGAGCGGGAGCCCGCCGCACAGGGTGGCCAGCCCGATCGCCGCGTCGTACTCGTCCCTTATCCGCTGCTCGCCGAGCGCCGCCGCCAGCAGGGCCACGGACAGGCCGACCGACAGCGGCTCGACCGAGACCGTTGGCATGCCCGCCTGCGCCGGGAACCTGCGCCGGCACACCGCGAGCACCGCGCTTGCGCTGACGCCCGGCAGCACCGCACGAACTTGGGCTTCGCTGACCACGTCGTCGAGAACGATGAGCAGCCGGCGGCTGGCCAGGAAGCTGCGCAGCGCGGCGGCGGCTGATTCGAGGTCGGCGCCCTCCACCACTGGCGCGCCGACCGAGCGGGACAACCGCCGCACGACGTCGAGCGGCCGCATCGCCGACTGGCCATCGGGACAGAGGTCGATGAAGAGCTGACCGTCCGGGAACAGGTGCCGCCACTTGTAGGCCGCGTGCACCGCGGCCGTCGTCTTGCCCACCCCCGGCGACCCGACGATGAACGCGGTGTTGCCGTTGGCGGGGGCCAACGTCTCGGCCGCGGCCACGGACTGCAGGAAGTCGTCGAGCACCGGGTAGTCCGGCAGTGTGGTGTGCGGTCCCGGCAGCCGCGGCGGCAGCTCGCAGATCCGGCCCGGTTCCGCCGGCTCGAAACGGGTCTTGTCGTGGCCGCATCGGACCGCGCCGGCCACGGCGTGCGGCAGCGACACCTGCAACGTGGACTTCCGGGCGACCTGGACGAGCCGAGCCGTGTCGTGCTCGTCCAGGCACATCCCGCTGGCCAGCAGCTCCACCGTCTTGCGTTGCGGACGGCGGGTCCGGCCCCGCTCGAG
Source organism: Amycolatopsis sp. NPDC051128 (assembly GCF_040682715.1). Lineage (NCBI taxonomy): Bacteria > Bacillati > Actinomycetota > Actinomycetes > Pseudonocardiales > Pseudonocardiaceae > Amycolatopsis > Amycolatopsis sp. NPDC051128. The sequence continues at coordinate 197,142 of NZ_JBFBBN010000005.1, forward strand.
GTCGCTGATCGCCCGCACGCTGATACCCGACGCTTCCGCCAATTCTTCCTGCGTCACGCCGGATTTGATGCGCAATCTCCGCAATTCAACTCTGAATGATTCGTTTGATTCGAACACAAGACCCCCATAGAATTTCCCGCCGGTCCCATCGCGAAATAGCCGACCGAACAGCGAGTACCCTTGATCGGCAACCACGCGCCCCCAGTCGTCGCCCGACAACTCCCCCGGCCCGCGATCACCGATTGCACACACCCCGCCACCCGACGGAGTGCACTATCCGATCAATTCAGTTCGCGCTGAACTTCACCCCAGCTACCAACCCCCAGTTTTGACTTGTACCACAGTACCCTCGATCTCCCTGCCCGGAGATCAAGTCGTGGAATTCTGGTCACCGCACCTCGGCGTCGAGGGTGCCCGGACGGGCCCGAGAGCAAGGATCAAGCGGACGTCGGCGAACGGCCGCGCAGCTCGCGGTCGACCGCGAGCCGGAACCCGGCGGCACAGGAAGGGGAATCCGGAGACCCGTCCCACTCACCGAGCGGCTCCGGGTGGCGCGAACACAGCTGGGCGGCGGCGGATGACCGCGGCCGACTGTCGATCTCCATATGGCGCACCCTCGGAGGGTCTCGTTCGGAAGATATGAGTTTGTCTATCAACGCGTCTTACATGTTGTCAAGGCACTGATGTCGCCTAAGTCCGTTTTATCCAAGTTCGCCCGAGCGGCCCGCGGCACCGTTGGGCGGGCCGGAGGAGCGCCGACGGAACGTGCACCGAAACCGCCGGAACACTGCTGCCGTTCTCTCAGGTGTCCGGCCCGTGGTGAGCCAATAAGGTCGTCGGTGACGTCGAGTTCGAGTTTCTTTCCCAGTCAGGCCACTCGAGGTGACCATGCCGAAAACAGACGCTCCCGCATTGTTCAGCGAAGAGTTCACCGCAAATCCGTACCCTACATACCAGGCACTCCGTGAAAAAGAACCGGTGGTGTGCAAGCGGTACGCCGGCGAGCGTATGCAGGTGTGGTTCGTCTCCCGCTACGAAGACGTCCGCGCGGCGTTCCGCGACCCACGCTTCCGCAAGAGCCGCGAATCGGTGTCGACGGGCGGGCTGGCGAAAGGGCGGGGAAATCCCGACCTGGCCGCGTTCCACCGGACGCTGATCATGCTGGACCCGCCGGAGCACACCACGTTGCGCCGGCTGGTGGCCAAGGAGTTCACCCCGCGCCGCATCCGGGCGATGGCCGACAAGGCGGCGGCCTACGCCGACCAGCTCGTCGCCGGGTTCCGGCCGGACGGGAAAGCGGAGCTCGTCGGCGACCTCGCCGTTCCGCTGTGCTACCACATCATCGGCGGCATGCTCGGCTCCCGGCCCGAGGACGACTGGCCCGGTTTCGACTGGAACCGGCTGCGGGTGCTCGGCAACCGGCTGACCACCCCGGACAACAGCGCGACGACCGTCGACTACGACGAAATCAAGTTCGAGATCAAGGCGATGGTCGAGGTCTTGATCGCGCGGCGCCGCGAGAACCCGGGGCCCGACGTGTTCAGCGCGTTGATCGCGGCCGCCGATCGCGGCGAGCTGTCCGCCGACCAGCTCTTCGGCCTGGTGGTCACCCTCGTGCTCGGCGGCATGGACACGACAGCCGCCTTCCTCGGCAACGCTCTGCTCGCGCTGCTGCTCGACCCCGGTCAGCTGGAGCTGCTGCGGTCCCGCCCCGAGCTGATGGACAACGCGGTCGAGGAGCTGCTGCGGTTCGACGGCGCCATGCAGACCGCGTCGTTCCGGTTCACCAGCGAAGACGTCGAGCTCGGCGGCACGGTGATCCCCCGCGGCGCGGTCGTCGCGCTGACCCTGGCCGCGGCCAACCGCGACCCCGAGCGGTTCCCCGACCCCGATCGGCTGGACATCACGCGGGACGCCAAGCACCACGTCGCGCTCGGGCACGGCATCCACAACTGCCTCGGCGCGGAACTCGGCCGGATGCTGACGCGGATCACGCTCGAGACCGTCCTGCGCCGGCTCCCCGGCCTGGCGCTCGCCGCGCCTGCCGACACCCTCGACTGGCGGCCCGGCATCCTGCTGCGCGCCGTCCGCGAACTGCCCGTCACCTTCACCGACGAGGAACGCCGATGACCCAGCAGGACGCGGTGCCCGAGCTCTTCAGTCCCGAGTTCGTGGCCTGCCCGCACGCCACCTACGAGCACATGCGGGAGGAGGACGGGGTTTCCCAGCGGTTCTACCCGGGTGGCCTGAACCGGCTCTGGTTCCTCACGCGCTACGACGACGTGCGCGCGGCGCTGATCGATCCCGACCTGGTCAAGGACCGCAGCTCGGTCACCGAGGGCTCGCTCGCGGCGCACCAGCTGATGGACCCGGAGCTGAAACCGTTCCACCGCAACCTGTCCATGCTCGACCCGCCCGAGCACACCCGGCTGCGCCGCGTGATCGCGAAGAACATGACCCCGCGGCAGGCGCGCTCGCTGCAGGAGCCCGCGGAACGGCTCGCCGACGAGCTGATCGACAAGTTCGCCGCCGACGGCGAAGCGGAACTGATCGAGGGGTACGCCTCGCCGCTGGCCGACGGGATCATCGGCGAGCTGGTCGGGGTGCACGTGCTGCCGCCGGCCGACTGGGCCCGGCTGCGGGAGCTCGGCCGCAACCTGACCAGCCCCAGCTACCAGCACCACTCGGAGGACTTCGACCGCATCAAGCACGAGATCCGCGACCTCGTGCTCGAAGTGATCCGGTTGCGCCGCGCGCGGCTGGACGACGACGTGATCAGCGATCTCGTCCGGGCCCACGACCGCGAGGAGATGACCGAGCAGGAACTGCTGGCCATGGTGGTCACGATGGTGCTGTCCGGCGTCGACTCGGTCACCGCCTTCCTGGGGACCGCGCTGCACTCGCTGCTCACCCACCCGGACCAGCTGGAGCTGCTGCGGACCCGGCCGGAGCTGATGGACAACGCCGTCAACGAGCTGCTGCGCTACGACAGCGGGACCCAGACGGCGACGTTCCGGTTCGCCGCCAAGGACCTGCACTACGGCGACGCCGTGATCCCGAAGGGCGCGGTCGTGTGCCCGGTGATCACCGCCGCGCACCGGGATCCCCGGCACTACGACGAGCCCGAACGGCTCGACGTGACTCGGCAGGGCGAGCTCAACATCGCGTTCGGCATCGGCACGCACAACTGCCTCGGCCAGAAGGTGGGCCAGATGGTGAGCACCGCGGGGCTTTCGGCCGTAGTGCGGCGGCTGCCCGGCCTGCGGCTGGCCGTCGAGCCCGCCGAGCTGCGCTGGCGTCCGGGATTGCTGCTGCGCTCGGTCTACGAGCTGCCGGTCAGGTTCGACGCGAAGGGAGCCCTCGGATGACGGAGATCGCGGGCAGCAGCCCCGTTTCGGAGATGTTCACGGCGGACTTCCGCCGGGACCCGTACCCGACCTACGCCCGGTTGCGCCAGTCGGCCGCGGCGTGCCCGGTGACGGCGCCCCACGGGTTCCCGACCTACGTGATCACCCGCTACGAAGACGCCCGGGCCGCGCTCGCCGATCCCCGGCTCAGCAAGGACATGTACGGCGCGTGGGACGCCTACGTCGCCATCTTCGGCGACAGCTCGGTGCACCTCGACGACAACATGATCAACTCCGACGGGGCCAAGCACACCCGGCTGCGCCGGCTGGTCAACCTGGCTTTCACCCCGCGCCGGGTCGAAGCGCTCCGGCCGCGGGTGCAGGCGATCACCGACGAGCTGCTCGACGGCATCCCCCTGGGGGAACCGGTCGACCTCATGGACGCGTTCAGCTTCCCCCTGCCGATCACGGTGATCTGCGAGCTGCTGGGGGTGCCGGAAGCGGACCGGGCGGACGTGCAGCGGTGGTCGGCGACGGTGGCGCACACGGGGTTCGACGAGGAGTCCACCACTGCCCAGCAGGAGGCCGAAGGCCGGCTGCACGAGTTCCTGGTGGACCTCATCGCCCGCAAGCGCGTCGAGCGGGGCGACGACCTGATCGGCTCGCTGGTGAGCGCCCGCGACGACGACCGGCTCGACGAGCGCGAGCTCGTGTCGTCGGCGTGGCTGCTGCTGTTCGCCGGCCACGAAACCACCGGCAACCTGATCGGCAACTCGATCTTCCACCTGCTGCAGCGCCCGGACCGGCTGGCCGAGCTGCGGGCGCGGCCGGCGCTGATGGCGCACGCGGTCGAAGAGCTGCTGCGCTTCGACGGGCCGGCCGAGAACGCGACCTTCCGGTACGCCACCGAAGAGATCCGCATCGGTGACGAGGTCATCCCCCAGGGCGCGCTCGTGCAGATCGCGATCGCCGCGGCCAACCGGGACCCGGCCCGCTTCCCCGATCCCGACACGGTCGACTTCGGCCGCGCCAACAGCGGTCACCTCGGCTTCGGCCATGGGGCGCACTACTGTCTCGGCGCGCCACTGGCCCGGATGGAAGCGCAGATCGCGCTGTCGACGCTGTTCACGCGCTTCCCGGGGACCCGGCTCGCCGTGCCCGCCGCGCAGGTGCCGTGGCTCGGGGTCGAGATCCCCGCGTTCCGCGGGCTCGCCGCACTGCCGGTCCTGCTGACGTAACGGAGGATCCGAATGCCGACGGCCACGTCCACCGGGCTGCTGCGCCACACCGACGCTTCGCTGCCCGAGCGCATCGCCGAGTCCGCCGCGACGGTCGACGGCGTGCTGACCCACCGGGAAGTGCTGGCGTGGCTGGAAAGCCGCCGGCCGCACCACGTCCAAGAGGTGCGGCGGATCCCCTTCGCCGAGCTGGGCAGCTGGGGTTTCGACCCGGACACCGGCAACCTCGCGCACGCCAGCGGCCGGTTCTTCTCGGTCGAGGGCCTGCGGGTGCGCAGCGACTTCGGGCCGGTGCGCGAATGGTCCCAGCCGATCATCCACCAGCCCGAGATCGGCATCCTGGGCATCGCCGTCCGCGAGATCGACGGCGTGCTCCACTGCCTGATGCAGGCCAAGGCGGAGCCGGGCAACCCGAACGGGCTGCAGCTCGCGCCGACGGTCCAGGCGACCCGCAGCAACTACACCCGGGTGCACGGCGGCCGGGTGGTGCCCCACCTGGAACACTTCGCCCCGGCCGACCCGCGGCAGGTCATCGCCGACGTCCTGCAGTCCGAGCAGGGCGCCTGGTTCTACCGCAAGCGCAACCGGAACATGGTCGTGGAGGTCGGACCCGAGGTCGAAGCCGGTGACGACTTCCGCTGGCTCACCTTGGGGCAGCTGCACCGGCTGCTGCACCTGGACAACGTGGTCAACATGGACGCCCGGACGGTCCTGTCCTGCCTGCCGGCGGCGGCCGACCGGGGCGGGGCGACGCGCCCGGCGATCGCCCGCTCGGCGGACGGCGGCTCGGGCAGCCTGCACACCACGGCGGAGGTGCTCAGCTGGATCACCCGGATGCACACCGAGCACGAGCTGGTCACCGAACCGGTGCCGCTGCGCGAGATCGAGCGCTGGCACCGGACGGACTCCGCCATCGCCCACGAGTCGGGCCGGTTCTTCAGCGTCGTGGCCGTGGACGTGCGGGCCGGCTGCCGGGAGGTCGACTCGTGGCAGCAGCCGCTGCTCGAGCCGCACGGCGTCGGCATCGTCGCGCTGCTGGTCAAGCGGTTCGACGGGGTGATGCACGCCCTGATCAACGCCCGGGTCGAGCCCGGGTACCTGGACGTCGTCGAGCTGGCGCCCACGGTGCAGTGCGTCCCGGAGAACTACCGGCACCTGCCGCCCGGCAGCCGGCCGCCTTACGTGGACCTGGTGCGTGCCCGGCGCCCGGAGCGGACCTGGTTCGACGTCGAGCTTTCCGAAGAGGGCGGCCGGTTCCACGACGCCCGGAGCCGGTACGTGATCCTCGAGGTCGACGACGGGTTCTCGGTCCGGCCGGACGGCCAGTTCCAGTGGCTGACGCTGAGCCAGCTGACCGTGTTGCTGCAGCACCGCCACTACCTCAACGTCCAGGCCCGGACGCTGGTCGCGGCGCTGCGGGCGCTGATATGAGCGCCCGGCCGCGATGCAGGTGATCGGCGGCGGTTTCCTGGCCGCGCACCTGCGCGCGCACTTCGGCGACCGGCACCCCGGCGTGACGGCGATCGCGGCCGGCGTGTCGAGCACGATCGTGGACTCGGCGGCCGAATTCGACCGCGAAGCCGAGCTGCTGTACCGCGTCGCGCTCGAGTGCCGGGACCGCGGCCGGCTGGTGGTGTTCTTTTCGACGGCGTCGCCGGTGCTGTACGGGACGCCGTCACCGGGCACCGAGACCGGGCCGGTGTTCCCCACTTCGGCGTACGGCCGCCACAAGCTGGCGCTGGAAACGGTGCTGGCGGCCAGCGGAGCCGGCTGGCTGACCTTGCGGCTGAGCAACCTCGTCGGCTCGGGTCAACGCGAGCACCAGTTGCTGCCGGCGTTGATCGCCCAGGTCCGGTCCGGTTCGGTGCTCGTGCGCCGCGGTGTCTCCCGGGACCTGGTGGACGTCCGCCACGTCCTCGCCGCGCTGGACGGTCTGCTGGGTGCCCGGGTGCGCGACACCGTGGTGAACGTGGCGTCCGGGGTGCCGGTCCCGGTCGAGCGCGTCATCGCCGGCATCGAGACCCGGCTCGGCACGACGGCCGTCAAGCGGGTGGTGCACCGGCCGGCGAGCGCCCCGGTAGTCAGCCTGGACCGCTTGCGGCGGCTGGTGCCCGAAGTGGACACGTTCGGCTTCGGGCCGGGGTATCTGTCCACATTGCTCGATCGGTACGTTCCGGCCGGCGATCCCGCACTCCCCCGGTGAACGGCGCTGCCGGGCGGCGGGTGAAGGATTCCCGCACCCGCCGCCCGGCAGCTCGGTTCACGCCGTCGGCGTCGTCGCGGGCTCGGCCAGCTGTGCGGCCACCTCGGCCGGGCTGGGCCGGAGCGCGTTCTCCGCCGCCAACCGCCGCGAAACCTCCCTGAGGTCGTCTGCGCCGACGACCCCGGCGGCGGCCGCGGCGATCTCCGCCGGGTCCTCCGTGGTCCGGGGCAGGCTGATGCCCGCGCCGGCTTCGGTGAGCCGGCCGGCGTTGCGGAACTGGTCGCCGAAGTGCGGGATGATCAGCTGGGGCACGCCGCACGTCGCGGCCGTCAACGAGCTCCCCATCCCCCCGTGGTGCACGATCGCCGTGCACGTCGGCAGCAGGACGGCCAGCGGCACCCAGTCCGCCCGCACGCCGTCGGGCAACTCGCCCAGCACCGACCGGTGCTTCGGGTCGATGGCGATGACCACCTCGTGGCCGAGCCCGAGGAACTCGTCCAGCAGCCGCCGCCACAGCGGTGCGGCCTCGGGATCCCGCTGGGGCAGCAGAGTACCCATGGTCAGGCACACCCGGGGCCGGGCGGGCGCGCCACCGGTCAACCAGGCGGGTACGTCGGCCGGCCGGTGGTACGGGACGTACCGCATCGGGGTCACCGGCACCTCCGCCGGGAACTGCAGGCCGGCCGGGCAGATGTCGAGCGTCCGCACGGGCTCGGCCAGCGGTGGCAGCCCGGCGGCCGTCATCGACGCGGTCGCGGCGGCCAGGATGCCTTCCGGCGGGAACAGCCCCCAGTGGTGCCGCATCCAGGGCACGCCGGATTCGGTGGCGGCGGCCGGGCCGGCCAGCTCCATGGGCTCGGAGATCACCAGATCCGGGCGCCACTCCGTCACCAGCCGCCGGACGGCCGGCAGCGCCCGGACGGCCGCCTCGCCGCACCGCCGTCCGCTGCCCTCGGCCGCCCGTCGCGGGTCGAACCGGCCGAAGGTGACGCCCGTCGGCGGTTTCAGCAGCGTGGACAGGTCACTCGGGGGCAGCACGGCGGTGGCCGGCAGACCCGCTCCCCGCACCGCCGGGGCGAACTCGTCGTCACTGGCGACGAGCACGGTGTGCCCCGCCTCCCGCAACGCCCGCGCCAGCGGCACCATCGGGAACAGGTGGCCGACGCCGGACAGGGTGGTGAACAGTATTCGCAACGGTGGACTCCTCTGTTCGGCGCGGCCGGTTTTTTCGAACACCACTTTCACCAGGATGCGGACCGCCGGACTTTCCCGGCCAGTGGATCGGGGCATCTGCCGGGAAACTGCCGGTGGCGGGGCTCTTTCTTTCCACCGGAATCACATGGTCCGATTCGTCGCGCGTTGCTTAGCCTTGGCCGGAAAGCACGGTTCGGCATTCGAACGATCGGGAAGAATCGCCATGCGACGCAACTTGCAGCAGCCGGGTGCCCGGTGACCCGGGTCGCCGTCATCGCGGGCGCGCACGCCGACGTCGGCCCGGCGGTCGCGGTCCGGCTCGCCCGCGGCGGGTTCGACGTCGCGCTGATCGACACCGACCACACCGGGTTCGACGAGACCGCCCGGCAGATCGCGCGGGCCGGCCGGCGGTGCGTCGCCCTCGAAGCCGACTGCGCCGACAGCACTTCGTTCGAGACCGCGGTACGCGCGGTCGGGTCCGGACTCGGCAGGCCGGCCGTCCTCGTCACCGGCGTCCCGCTCGGCGTCCGAGCCGATCGGTCGCCGTCACTCGAGCACCACATCGGCACGGTCCGGCGCCGGCTGCGCTCGCTGTTCGTCTGCTGCCGGGCCACCACAGCGCACATGGCCCGCCGGAAGTGGGGCCGGGTCATCAACGTCGGCGTGGCCACCGGCACCGGGGACGACGAGTGGCGCGACGCGCAGACCGTGCTGTCCGGCCTGATCGGGTTCACCCGGACCCTCGCGGTCGAGCTGGCGGCGTTCGGCATCACCGCGAACTACATCGCGCCGCTGGCCTGCGCCACGAACCCCCGCCCGCGCCTGAGCCCGGCCGGCGACGGCGCCGAGCCCTACTCGGCGGGCGTCGCGCACGTGGCGGAATTCCTGGTCGACGACCGGGCGAGCGCGATCACCGGCCAGGGCACCTACGTCGCGGGCCGGTCGCTCTCGCCCCGGGGCCTCGACCGGCCACAGCTCCAGACCTCCAACGGGAAGTGGGACAGCCATGTCAGGCACTGAGCCGGCGATCCCCGGGCACTACGTCGAACGCGTCCTGGGCGAACTGGCCGCGGACAGCTACCGGCCGGTCCTCCGCTGGCGCGACGAGACGTTCACCGCCGCCGAAGTGCGCTACGCGGTCCTGCGGGTCGCGTCGGCGCTGCGCGAAGCGGGTGCCGGTCCCGGGGACACGGTCGCGATCCTGACCGCGGTGAACAGCCCGTGGATGCTGGTGGCGCGCTACGCCACGCACCTGCTCGGCGCCGTCGTCGTGCACATCAGCGGCGCCAACCACGGGACGGTAACGCACGAGCTCTCGGTCGCGGCCCGGGCCCGGATGATCCGGGAGACCGGCGCGTCGTTCGTGGTCTTCGACGACGCGAACGCCGAGCGGGTCGGGAAGATCGCCGCGCTGCTGCCGGACCAGCCGCACCTGTGCGGGGTGGGCCGGCCGATCCGCGACACGGTGACGGTGGACGGCCGGCCGCTCGGCCGCTACCGGACGGAGTTCGAGCCCCGGGCTCCCGAGTGCTCGACGGTGATCTACACCAGCGGCAGCACGGGCCGCCCCAAAGGCGTGTACAAGCCCTTCGCCGCGTGGAACGACCTCGTGCTCGCCGGCGCGGACGAACCGAAGCACTTCCTCGTGGTGAGCGCGGCCAGCCACACCGGCGGCGTCCTGGCCGACGTGGCGATGGCCTCCGGCGGCAGCGTGCTGTTGCGCGAACGGTTCGAGCCGGAACAGTTCCTGCGGGACATCGAAAAGCACCGGATCACCGACACGTTCATCGGCGTGCCGCTCCTCTACGAGCTGGCGGCCCACCCCGCCGTGCGCTCGGCCGACCTGTCATCCCTGCGTGGACTGCTCTACGGCGGCTGCCCGGCGTCGCCGGACCGCGTCGAGCAGGCGCTCGCCGTCTTCCCGGGCGTGCTGCACTACGCGTACGGGACGACGGAGGCCGGCCCGATCGCCATGCTGCCCGCCGACGGCCACGGCGATCCCGCGCTGCGGACGACCGTCGGCCGGCCGCGGCCCGACATCGACGTCGTCATCCGCGATCCGGAAACCGGCCGGGAGACACCGGTGGGCGAGGTCGGCGAGGTGACCGTGCGCAGCCCGTACGGCATGCGGGGCTACGCCGCCGATCCGGAGCTGACGGAGGCGGTGCTGCGCGACGGCTGGGTGCGCACCGGGGACTACGGCAGTTTCGACGACGCCGGCTATCTGCGGTTGTTCGGCCGGATGAACGACGTGGTCAAGGTGCACGACACCAAGATCGCGCCGACGGAGGTCGAGAAGGTGCTCGTGGGCCACCCCGGGGTCGTCGACGCGTGCGTGTACGGCCACCGCCGCGCGGACCTCGTGGAGGAACTGCACGCCGGGGTGGTGCTGGCCGCGGACAGCCCACCGGGCTTCGACGCGTTGCGGGACCACGTGTCCCGGCACATGACGCCGACGCACGCGCCGGTCAGGTTCGTGCGCTGGCGCCGGTTCCCGGTCAGCACCGCGGGAAAGGTCGACCGCGTCGCGGTGCGCCGGGCCAACGCCCTCGCGGTGGCGGACGAGGGCCTGGTCGACGCGTAGCCGCGCCCGGCCGGTCCGGCCGGGAACATCTCTGGTGTGGAGGGAACTTCGTGGGAACCAACCCGTTCGAAGACCAGGACGGTCGCTACCTGGTCCTGGTCGACGAGGCGAACCAGCACTCGTTGTGGCCGGCCTTCGCCGAAGTGCCGGCCGGCTGGCGGATCGCGGCCGGGCCGGCCGACCGGCAGTCCGCACTCGGCTACGTCGAGCGGAACTGGACCGGCCTGCGAGCCCGGCCGCCGATCCACGCCCGGGAGGCGTAGCCCGCTCAGGCCGTGCGGACGGGCACGGCTCGCAGCCCGCGGATCTCGCCGATGGCCCGCCACCGCAGGTCTTCCGGGGCGCAGGCCAGCTCCAGCACCGGGAAGCGGTCGAGGAGCAGCTTGAGGAAGACCGCGAGTTCGACGCGCGCGAGGTGGCTGCCGAGGCAGCGGTGGATGCCGCGGCTGTAGGCGAGCTGCCCGTGGTCGGTGCGCGTGATGTCGAACCGGTCGGGGTCGGCGAACCGCGCGGGATCGCGGTTCGCCGCGGTCAGCGAGGCGATCACCGCGTCACCGCGATTGATCGCGACCTCGCCGTAGGTCAGGTCCTCCGCGGCGAAGGCCAGCACGGAGGTGAACGGCGCCTCGATGCGCCCGAACTCCTCGACCGTCGAAGGAATGTGCCCGCGGTCTTCGCGGAGCAGGGCGAGCTGGTCGGGGTGCGTCAGCAGGGCGGCCACCCCGCTGCCGATCATGTTGCCCGTGGTCACGTAGCCGGCGACGACGATGTTGACCAGCAGCGAAACCAGTTCGTACCCGGCCACCTCGTCCGACGACGGCACGGCTTCGGCGAGGGTGCTGGTCAGGTCCGGACCGGGCTGCCGGCGCTTCTCGTCGATGAGCGCGACCAGGTAGTCGCGCAGCGAGTGCAATGCGACGCGGTGGGCCATGAAGCTGTCCTCGTCGGTGTCCTCCGCGAGCAAGCCCCCGGTGATCCGCATCAGTTCGAGGTCGGCGCCCCGCGGCGCGCCGAGCAGGTCCCCGATCACCGCCAAGGGCAGGCGGTAAGCGATCCGCGGGATGACGTCCCACTCCGGCGTCTCGGCGAGCTCGTCGATCAGGGACGCGACCACGGTCTCGATCCGGCCGACGAGCCCGTCGATCCGATGGCCGGTGAAGGCCGGCTGGACGAGCGCGCGCAACCGCGTGTGCTCCGGCGGGTCGACGGTGTCGAGGACGCTGGGCGGGACGAAGTCGCGGCCGGCCACCGCGGCCCCGCCGCCCGGGGTCCCCTGCCTGATCGGGTCCACCTCGCCCGGCACGTTGCGGACCAGCCGCGGGTCGGCGAGCGACTCGCGGACGAGTTCGTACTCCGTCAGCAGCCAGGCGTCGAACCCGAACGCGGTCCGGACGCGCGCGACCGGGGCTTCGCGCCGGAGCCGGGCCAGGACGGGATAAGGGTTTTGCAGGAATTCCGGATCGGAAAGATCGGCCGTGATCGCGATCGAATCAACCATGTCGACATCATGAGCACAAATCATTCTCGCGAGCAACAGGAATGGTGATTAACGCGGGTTTTCTGCCGGTCGGGAATTGTCGGTTTTCACCGGTCGGGTTCGGGTAGCCGGCCGGCGACGTGGTCGCGCAGCCGGTCGAGCAGGTCGACCAGCGTGGCGCGTTCGGCGTCGCTGAGGATGCCGAACGTCAGCTCCGCGTGGGCGTCGTGCAACGCCTTGATCTCGCCCAGGTGCTCGTGGCCCTTGGCGGTGATCTCGAGCCGGGTCGAGCGGCGGTCGCCCGGATCGTCACACCGCTTGAGCAGGCCTTCGTCCTCCAGACCGTCCACAAGGGACGTGATCGACCTGCCGGTGACGCCGAGCCGGTCCTTGAGCTCCCCCATCCGCGGGGCGCCGGCCTCGTCGACGGCGAGCATCAGCAACACCCGCGATGTGGACCAGCCCCGCTGCTGGTAGGGCTGCCCGGCGAACCGCCGCAGCGCGTGCGTGGTGCGCATCAACGCATCGGCCAGCTGCGCCCCGGTCGGCGGCCCCTCCGGCCGGGAAGACCCCGGCGTCTTTTCGCTCGACACGCGCCCAGGCTACACGCAATCCGGATAGACGAAAGTAAAGCTATCCGGGTTGCGACTGGTGCACCGGAATGCTCTCGAGCCGGAACCGCGCGCTGCCCGGTGCCGCGGGGATCGGCACCGGGCGGCGCGGCGGTCAGCGGGGCCCGGGCGGCCCACCAGGACCGCCGGGTCCACCCGGACCGCCAGGCCCGCCCGGACCACCGGGACCACCGAACGGCCCGCCGGGCCCACGGGTTCCGTCGTCCGGGGCGCGCTTGATCTTCCGCACCTCGGCCGAGGCGAGGACCATGGCGGTGGTGACGACGATGGCCCCGCTCGCGAACCACAGCGTCCGGCCGAGACCGAGCCGGTCCGCGGCCGGGCCCGCGGCGGCCGCACCCAGCGGGGTGAGCCCGAACGAGCAGAGCGCCTCGTACGCGGCGATGCGCGAGAACTTCTCGTGCGGGATCTCCTGCCGCAGCGTGGTCATCCAGTTGACGGTGAAGATCTCCACACCGACACCGCCGAGCAGCGAGGCCGCGCAGATCACCAGCAGCGGCGCGCCGGCCGCGAACGCCGCCAGCGGCAACGCGAGCAGCACGGCGCCGCTGACGCCGGAGACGAGCAGCCGCTGCGGCCGCAGCCGCACCATCAGCAACCCGCCGAGGATCATGCCGACCGCGTCGCACGAAAGGATGAAACCCCAGTCGCTCGCGCCGTTGAGCTGACGATCGGAGGCCACCGCGCCGAGCACGGTGAACGCCCCGACACCGAGAGCGTTGACCACGCCGAACTGCACGGTCACGCTCCACAGCCACTTCCGGTTGGAGAACTCCGTCCAGCCTTCGCGCAGCTCGGTGATCATGCCTTCCCGCTTGCGCAGCTTCCCCTCGGCCTGCATCGCGAAGGCGAGCAACGACGTCAAGGCGAACGTGGCCGCGTCGATCGCGAGCACCCAGCCGGGACCGACGGCGGCCACCAGCACACCGCCGAGCGCGGCCCCGGCGACCTGGGCGCCGTTGAGGCCGGTCCGGAAGATGGCGAACGCCTTGCTGGCGTTCTCCCGGTCGACGCTGCGCATCAGCAGGCCTTCGGTGGCCGGCATGCGGAAGGCCATCGCGAGCCCGTTCGCGGCCGAGAAGGCGATCAGCTCCCAGAGCTTGATCGAGTCCAGGAACACCACCAGCGCGAACAGCCCCTGCGCGACCGTGCTGAGCACGTTCGTGGCGACGATGACCAGGTGGCGCGGCAGCCGGTCGGCCACCACCCCGCCGATCACGAAGAACAGCACCGCGGGCACCGTGCCCGCCGCGGACACCAGGCCGACCGCGGTGCCCGAGCCGCCCGTGTCGAGGATCGCGAACGCCATCGCGACCGGCGCGGCGGACGTGCCCAGTGCCGAGATGATCGCGCCGGCCATCTGCAACTTGTAGTTGCGGCTGAACCACATCTTCTTCTTCACCGGAGGGACGGTCCCCGGCGGGCCCGTGCTCGTCCCCGTTGCTTCCATGCACGCACTCCTGAAATTAGTTTCAATCCGGACTGAGTTATTTGCGCTTGTCAGGATTACCGGTATGCTCGGAGGGTGTCAAGCGACAAACCACCGGCGGCCCCGCCGACCGGGGCACAGCTGGGTGACGCGCTCATGCGCACCACGCACGCGCTGCGGCGGTTCGCCGGGCAGCCCTACCAGCAGCGGGGCTGGTCCACATCGCGGGTGTTGCTGATGCTCGCCGTCGACGAGGCCGGTGCCCCGCGGATGGGGGAGCTCAAGGACCGGCTCGGCGTCACCGGCAGGTCGATCACGTCCCTTGTGGACGGTCTGGAGGACGAAGGCCTGCTCAAGCGGTGTGACGATCCGGGCGACCGCCGCTCGACCCGGCTCGAGATCACCGCCAAGGGCCACGAGCACCTGGGCGAGATCAAGGCGTTGCACGACGCCCACGCGGAGCTGACGTTCGGCATCCTCAGCGACGCCGAACGCGCCACGCTGGTCGACCTGCTCGACCGGCTGCGCGACCACGTCGCCGGCCGGCTACCCGAGCCCGGCGATCACCGGTCACCGCCCGTCGCGTAGACGGTCTGCCCGGTGACGTAGCCCGACCGCGGGCCGGCGAGGAACGCCACGACGCCGGCGATGTCCGTGGCCGAGGCGACGCGGCCCAGCGCGGTCGCCGCCCCCACCCGGTCGAGAAACGCCTGCCGGTCGACGTCGAGGCGGTCGGCCAGGTCGTCCACCATCGCCGTCGCGACGAAGCCCGGCGCGACGGCGTTGACGGTGACGCCGAACGGGCCGAACTCCGCGGCGAGCGCCCGGGTGAAGCCGGTGATGGCGGCCTTCGCGGTCGCGTAGTTCGCCTGGCCCGCGTTGCCGTCGGCGGCGACGGAGCTGAAGTTGACGATGTGCCCGGAGCGCCGCCGCTTCATGTGCTCGCCGACGACGCGCGAGCAGCGGATCGTGCCGCCGAGGTTGACGTCGACCGCGGCGTCCCACTCGTCGTCGGTCATCGTGAGCAGCAGCCGGTCGCGGGTGACGCCGGCGCAGTTCACCAGGACGTCGACGTGCCCGAACTCCCCCACCACCCGGCGCACCATGCTCGTCACCTGATCGGCCGAGGTGACGTCGCAGCCGATGCCCGTGCCGGTGCCGCCGAGCGCGGCCACCGTGGCGGCGAGCTCGCCCTCGTCGCGGTCGACGGCGACGACCGAAACACCGCGGGCCGCGAGCAGTTCCGCGGTGACAGCGCCGATGCCGCGCGCCGCGCCGGTGACGACGGCCACCGCCGCGGCGGCCCCGGCGCACTCCGGAGCGCTCATGCGCACACCTCGCTGACGCTCGGCGCGGCCTGAGCGGCCGGCGCAGTGTTGAATGATTCGCTCGCAAGCTCGCTCATGCGGTGAACTTGACCGGCAGGGAGCTCATCCCGTGCAGGATGCTGGAGTAGATCCACTTCTCTTCGCCGGTCTGCTCCACTTCGGACACCAGCCGGCGTAGCCCGTCGAGCACCGCGCGGACCTCCATCCGCCCCAGGTAGTGCCCGAGGCAGTAGTGCGACCCGTACGCGAAGGTGAAGTGGTGGTTCGGGGTCCGGGCGAGGTCGAACCGGTCCGGGTCGGCGAACACGGTTCCGTCGCGGTTGGCCGACGAGATCCACACGCTGACCACGTCCCCGGCCTTGATCTCCCGGCCGCCGACCACGACGTCCGCGGTCGCCGTCCGGCCGCCGTGCAGGGACGGCACCGTCCAGCGCAGGGCTTCCTCGGTCGCGGTGGCCAGGTCGACGTCGCCGTTCTTGAGCGCCCGCCACTGGCCGGGGTTTTCGATCAGGGCCAGGATCGTGCCGGTGATCGCGTGCCGGCCGGTCTCGTCGCCGCCGATCATCAGGCCGTAGCAGTTCGCCATGAGTTCGGCCTGGTTGAGCGGCATCCCGTCGATGTGGCAGTTGGCGAGCAGCGTGACCATGTCGTCGCCGGTCGCGCCACGGCGGGCCTTGGCCAGCCGGCTGAAGTACAGCAGGATCTCGTTCTTGGCGACCCAGCTCTCCTCGGGCGGCTCGTCGGCGTAGTCCGAGCTCCACGCGTGCGCGGTCAGGTCGAGCAGGTACTTGCGGTCGTCGTCGGGGATCTCCAGCAGGTCGCAGATCGCCCCGAGCGGGACGTTGGACGACACGTCCCGGGCCGCGTCGCACTCCCCCTTTTCGAGGGCGCTTCGCAGCAGGCCGTCCACGGTCTCCTGCAGCGAATGCCCGATGAGGTCGAGCATCCGCTTGGAAAAGCCCTTCTTCAGCACGCCGCGGACCTTGTCGTGGCGCTCGCCGTCGGTCACCGCCAGCATCGACCCCGACGCCGAGTCCCCGCCGTGCAGCAGCGTGGCCAGCGCGTTGCCGTTCTCGGTCCCGAAGTGCGCCTTGTCCTGGTACACCTGGTTGACGTCGGCGTACCGGGTGATCACCCAGAACCCGCGTTGCGCCCCGCGCGGCGGCTGCCAGTGGACCGGGCGGTGGGCGCGCAGGTGCCGCCACACCTCGCCCAGTTCGTACTCGGCGTGCAGCGTCGGCGAGGCCAGGTCGAGGTCTTCGAGGGCGCCGGGGTCGGCGATCGGTCGAATCGTCATGCTTCCCTCCGGGCGGCGGCGGCCAGCGCTTCGATGGTCGGGTTGTCGATGACGCTGCGCGGCGAGAGCTCCAGGCCGGCCTCCTGCGCGCGCAGGATCACGTCGATGGCGAGGATGCTTGTCCCGCCGAGTTCGAAGAAGTTGCTGCCGACGTCGATCGGCGCGCCCTCGAACAGCTCGCGGAAGATCGAGTAGATCGCCTTCTCGGCGGAGGTCTCCGGCGGCCGGCCGCTCGAGCGCGGCCGGACTTCCCGCTCGAGGAGCGCGGTCCGGTCGACCTTCCCGTTCGGCGACAGCGGCATCGCCGCCAGCGCCGGGTAGGCGGCCGGGATCATGTGGTCGGGCAGGTACTTCATCGCGTGCGCGCGCAGCTCGTCCGGTGCGGGCGCGCTCCCGTTCGCCGGGACCACGTGCACGACCAGCTGCCGGCCGCCGGCCTCGTCGTCCCGGACCACCGCGGCGGCCTGGGCCACCGCGGGGTGCCGGGTGAGCACCGCTTCGACCTCGCCGAGCTCGATGCGGAACCCGCGGAGCTTGACCTGGTCGTCGACGCGGCCGTGGAACACGATGGCACCGTCCGCGCGGCGCGAGCCGAGGTCGCCGGTGCGGTACATGCGAGCGCCCGCCGTCGAGAACGGGTCGGCGACGAACCGCTCGGCGGTCAGCGCCGGCCGGCCGAGGTAGCCCCGCGCCAGCCCCGCGCCGCTGAGGTATAGCTCGCCGATCTCGCCGGCCGGCACCGGCCGCAGCTCGCCGTCGAGGACGTACACCGAGACCCCGGCGATCGGGGTGCCGATGGTCACCGGCTCGCCCGGCGAGAGCGGCCCGGTCATGGTCGCGCATACCGTGCCCTCGGTCGGCCCGTAGGCGTTGAGCAGCCGCAGGTGCGGCGCCCACCGCACGACGAGGTCCGGAGGGCACGCCTCCCCGGCGACGACGAGCGTCCGCAGCTCGGGGAAGTCCTCCGGCGCCAGCGTCGCGACCGCGGTCGGCGGCAGGACCGCGTGCGTGACGCGCCCGTCCAGCAGCACCGCCTTGAGCACCTCGCCGGCCAGCGTCGGCGCCGACGGCACGACCAGCGCGGCCCCGGCCGTGAGCGCCGCCAGCAGCTCGGTCAGGAACGCGTCGAAGCTCGGGGACGCGAACTGCAGGACCCGGCTGTCCTCGGTGACCCGCATCGCCGCGACCTTCGCGCTCGCCAGCCCGGCCAACCCGGCGTGGGTCACCGCGACCCCCTTGGGCCGGCCCGTCGAGCCGGAGGTGTAGATGACGTAGGCCAGATTCGCCGCGGAGACCCCGCCGGTGCGCTCGCCGTCGGTCAGGTCCGTGCCGGCGCGCTTCTCCAGCGCTTCGGCCGGGCCCTCGTTGTCGAGGACCACCACCGGCACACCGGTCTCGGGCAGTACCCCGGCTCCGGCGCGCGTCGTGCACACCACCACCGGCGCGGCGTCGGCCAGCATGTGCGCGACCCGCTCGGCCGGGTACGCGACGTCAGCGGGCAGGAAGGCCGCCCCGGCCTTCGCCACGGCCAGCACACTCGTCACCATCGCCGCCGACCGCGGCATCGCCAGCGCCACCACGCGTTCGGGTCCCGCACCGTGGTCGGCCAGAAGCCGCGCCAGCCGGTTCGCCCGGGTGTTCACCTCGTCGTAGGAAAGGACTTCGCCGCCGGCGATCAGCGCGGTGCGGTGCCGGTGCCGCCGCACCGCGTGCTCCCACAATTCGTGCAAGGTGCGATGCACGCCGTCGTTCGCCATTTGCCCGACTGCCGCTCGACGAAAGTCGTCGGCAGTGCTCGCCTCGTCTTTCGATGCCGTCACGCGCCAAAGCTAAACACCAGGTGGAGAGCCCGGCCATGTGGTTCTGGCGGAAGTAGTGGCGCCGATCGGCAGTTTCGGCGGCAGTTGCCCTGATTGCCTGGCCAGCCGGATGCGCCGTGCCCATCCTTGCCTGAGTGGGGCACGGATCCGATCCGCTGCGAGAACTCGCGGGAACTCCAAGAGGTGATCAGATGACGCAGGTTGCGGCGATAGCCTGGACGTTTCGCCGGGAATGCAGGAGCGAAGTCGAGAACTTGCTCCTCCGCTATCCCCCGCCGGACTCGCTCGAAATAGCCGACGAAACCGGAAACGTGGTCGGCCGCATGCTGGCGACCGCCGTTTTCGTGCGCGACAACCTCGTCGTGCGCGTGATGGAGTTCGAAGGCCCGCTGCCCGAACTGCTGCGCCAGAAGTCCATGGAGTCGACGCACGCGGAGATCGACCGCGCGCTGCAGCAGTACCTCGAGAAGCCCGCCGACCTCAGCACCCCCGAGGGGTTCCGGACGTTCTTCGCGGACACCGCGATGCGCTGCCTGTACTTCCGCAAGCCCGCTCAGGAACCGACGGGAGCGATCGCGCGATGATCATCGACGTCCACGGGCACATCATCTCGGCGGAAGCGGCCGAGCGCGCCCCGATGCCCCGCAGCCTGGTCGACGTGGAAGGCATGGTCGAGGCCAAGGCGGCCGCCGGCATCGAGCTGACCATCGTCGGCAGCCCGAGCGGCGCGCGGACCATGGCGCCCGCGGACCGGTTCGCCGGGTACCGGCAGCCGTTCGGCTACCAGCAGCCGTTCGACCAGCTGCGCGCGCTGCACGACTGGCTCGGCGAGACCGTTCAGAAGTGGTGGCGGAACCTGCGCGCCTACGTCTACTGCGACGTGTTCGGCGACGAGAAGAGCGTCGCCGCCGCGGCGGAAACCCTGCGTGAACCCGGTTTCGTCGGGCTCATCGCGAACTTCAGCGCGGACGCCGAGTACCTCGACTCCTCGCGCGCCGACGACTTCTTCGCCATGGCCGAAGAGGCCGGCGTGCCGATCCTGCTGCACGCCGGCCCGATGCCCGCGAGCTGCCGGGACATCGCGAACTACGGGCTGCTGGAGATCTTCGGCCGACCGTGCGACGCGACTCTCGGGCTCGCCGCCCTCGTGCTGTCCGGCCGGCTGGAACGCCACCCGTCGCTCAACTTCATCTCGGCGAACTCCGGCGGCGCCTTCAGCCTGTTCGCCGACCGCATCGACTGGGCGGTCCGGCCGCGGCACTGGGACGACCGGACGACCCAGAACCGCGGCGAGGACGACGCCGCGGGCGCGCCGGTGCCGGAGCTGCACCGGACCGCGTCGTCGCTGCGCCCCAGCGAGCTGGCGCGCCGCCTGTACGTCGACACCACCTTCGACCACCCCAGCTTGCACGAGGCGAACCTGCGCCTGCTCGGGGCCCGGCACATCGTCTTCGGCACCGACGCGCCCCCGATCCCGGTCAAGTTCGAGGACAAGGTCCAGGCCGTGCGCGACCTCCCGATCGGCGAAGCCGAGGCCCAGGACATCCTCGCCGGAAACGCGCTGCGGCTGTTCGACCTCACGGACTTCCTCGAGGCCCGTGCGTCCGCCGAGGAGCGCCGTGTCCCCGCCGGCGGTTGACCGGGGGCCGCGGTACGCGAAGGGCTTCTGCGGCGGCAACGACTTCGTGCTGCTGATCGATCCCGACGACGACGTCCGGCTGACCGGGAACGCCGTGCGCGGCCTGTGCGACCGGTACCGCGGCCTCGGCGGCGATGGCGTGCTCCGCCTGGTGCGCACCGAGTTCGCCGATCCGGGACTGGCCGGCGACGCCGAGTGGTTCATGGACTGCCGCAACCCGGACGGCACGGTCGCGCCCATGTGCGGGCCGGGGCTCGGGCTGATCGCGCGCTACCTGCTCGACGCCGGCCTGATCGCGCCGGGCGAAGTGTGGATCGGGACCAAGGTCGGCGCGAAGCGGACCGTCATCGACGACAGCGGCACGACGTCGATCGAGCTGCTGCCGCCGGAGTTCCTCGGCTCGTCGTCGGTCCGGCTGGGTGGCCGTGAGTACCCGGGCAGCGTCATCTCGCTCGGCAACCTGCACCTCGTGTGCTTCGTGACGACGCCGGTCGAGACGCTCGACCTGTCGGCCGAGCCCGTGCTGGCCGACGCCGGTTTCGCCGGCGCCGACCTCGACATCACCTGGGCCAACGTGCTGGCCGACGGCCGTCTGCGCACCCGCGTGTACGAACCGGGCACGGGCGAGATGCGCTCGTGCGGCACGGCCGTGTGCGCCGCCGCGGCGGCCCTCCAGCGGTCGGAGGGTGCCTGGGGCACGACGGTCGTCGACACCGACGCCGGGCCCCTGTCGGTCACCCTCCGCGGGCACGGCAAGACCGTGTTCACCGGCGCGGCCAGCGTCGCCGCACTGGGGACCCTCAACGCCACCTGGATCACCTCTCTCGACAAGGAGCCGTCATGACCGGACCGGACACCACGATCGCGTGCCTGGGTCTCGGCGCGATGGGGTCGGGGCTCGCCCACCGGCTGCTCGACGCGGGCCGGCCGGTCTCGGTGTTCAACCGGACCGAGGCGAAGGCGAGCCCGCTGACCGCCCGCGGCGCGCGGTTCGCGGCGACGCCCGCGGCCGCCGTCGGCGACGCCGGCACGGTCCTGGTCAGCCTCAGCGGGCCGGAGGCCGTGGACGAGGTGCTGTTCGGCGACGACGGCGCCGTGCACGGCCTCAAGCCGGGCACGGTGGTCGTCGACGCCTCCACCGTCTCACCGGACTTCTCCCGCGAATGCGCGGCACGGCTCGCCGAAGCCGGGGTGTCCCGGGTGGAGGCCTGCCTGATCGGCAACCCGCTCCAGGCGAGATCCGGCGAGGTGCGCGTGCTCGCCGCTGGCGACGAATCCGACGTCGCCAAGGTTGCGGACCTGCTCGGCGCGATCGGCAAGCACACCTGGCACATCGGCGGCACCGGGTCGGGCGCGAGCGCGAAGCTGGCGTTCAACGCATTGCTCGGCGTGCAGCTGGCCGGCCTGGCCGAGGCGCTCGACATCGGCGCCGCGGGCGGGGTCGACCGCGATCGGCTCCTCGAGGCGATCGCGGGCAGCGGTTTCAGCTCGCCGGTGCTGAGCTTCCGAGCCGCGCTGGTGCGCGACGACCGGCTGGTGCCGGCGGCGTTCCGGACCGACCTGATGGCCAAGGACCTCCGCCTCGCCGAGCAGACCGCGCGGGACCACGGCCTCGACGCCGACCTGCTGACGCACGCCGCGCGGCGGTTCGCCGCGGTGACCGAACGGGGCGACGGAGAGAAGGACGCGGCCGTCGTCCTCGCCCGAGCCGGGGAAATTCCGGCATTCCTGCAGGCACAAGCACGTGGTCGTGCGCAGCGGTCCGAGGTTGGCTGAGGGTGCCGCACGAGCCGGACAGAAAGGAAGGTGAGGGCCGGATGCCGGACCGCCGCTTCGCCCATAGTGGACAGTCGCGCCGCCGCCTGCGCGCGCTCGGCCGGTACGCCCTGGCGGCACTGGGCTCGGTGGGCGCCGCCTTCAACATGTACGTCGTCCTGCCCGCCCCGGCCGAACCGCCGGGCGAACCGGCACCCGGTTTCCCGCCGGAGCCCGCGCCGCTGACCGACGTCGAGCTGAGCGTGTGGGCCGGCATCACGCGGAATCTGAGCTGACCGGGTGCACCGAGCAGAAAGGTAGGAAAGTGTCGTTTGCCGCCATCAGTTACAACATCCGCCCGGACACCGAGGCCGAGATCGCCGAGATATTCTCGGCCACGGGGTTCAAGCGGACCGGCTCGCCGGTCGTCTACGACGCGGACGGGAACGAGGTCGGCCTGATCCCCGCCACCGGGTTGTTCATCGGGGACGACAGCATGGTCCGGATCATCCAGTACCAGGGCGAACTCGACGACGTCGCCCGGCACATGTCCCGGCAGACCACGGTGAAGTTCGCCGAGCAGCGGCTCGGCCCGTTCCTCGCCGAGCCGCGGGACACCCAGACCGAGCAGGGTTTCCTCCGGTACTTCGAAAACAGCCTGATGGCCGACTGCGGCGGGTCGACGACGCCGGACCGGCTCGCGCGCATCACGGTGATGCGGTTCCGGCACCCGGGTCCCGCCCACGCGGACTTCGCGCCGGAGAGCCGGGTGCCGATCTGGGCGGAGTCCGGGCACCCGGACGGTCCGGCGCTGCTCGCCGAACGCTGGTACCGCAATGGCGAGTCCGTCGTGCGACTGTGGCAGCACACCGGCGAACTGCGGGACGTCGCCCGCGTGGTGGCCCGGGACGCGACGGCCTTCGCGCACGAAACCCGGCTGCTGGCCGCGCTGTCCGGCGGGACACTGCGGCCGACCGAAGAGTCCTACCCGGACATCGTCGGCCGGCTCGCGATGCGCTGCCTGTCCCAGCTGGCGATGCACGACTCCCCCGTGGGCGAAATCCTGCCCGCGCGCGTCTGAAACCCCTGTCCGACAACGAGACCACCTTCGGAGGTGCGCGTGCAGAGAACACTGATCGTGGCCCGCATGGGTGCGGACGACAGCGCGGACGTCGCCCGGATCTTCGCCGATTCGGACGCGTCCGAGCTGCCGCACCTGATCGGCGTGAGCCGCCGGACCCTCTTCCGCTTCCACGGGCTCTACTTCCACCTCGTCGAAGCCGACGAGGACATCACCGGGGACCTGTACAAGGCCCGGTCCCACCCGCTCTACAAGGACATCAACGAGCGGCTCGCGGAGTTCATCAGCCCGTACGACCCCGGCTGGCGCGAACCGAAGGACGCCATGGCCGAGACCTTCTACAGCTGGAGTGCCACGTGACGCAGAAGATCGCTCTCGGCGACGTGCCCGCCAACCGGCGGCGGGGCGGTGACCTGCGGGTCCTGCTCAGCCCGAAGACGGTGCGGTCGACCACCGGGTTCATGGGCGGCGTCACGCTGCTGCCGGGTGAGTCCGTGACGGAGCACTACCACCCGTACTCCGAGGAGTACCTCTACGTCGTCCGCGGCGCGCTCGTGCTGACGCTGGACGACGAGCCGGTCGAACTGGGCGCGGACGAGGCCGTCCTGGTGCCCAAGGACGTGCGCCACCGGCTGGAGAACCGCGGCGCCGAACCCGCGTTCGCGGTGTTCCACCTGTGCCCGCTCGCCCCGCGGCCCGAACTCGGGCACGTGGACACCGAAGCGCCGGCCAACCCCGCCGAAGCCGGCATGGACGTCGGCGGGCCGGTCGCGTCGGCGGCCGCGGAGCGCCGGTGACCACCGCCGTGGTGACCGGCCTCGGCGTCCTCGCGCCCAACGGGATGGGCGTCGAGGAGTGCTGGGCCGCCACTCTGGCCGGGAAGACCGGCATCCGGCCGATCTCCGGGTTCGACGCGTCCCGGTACTCGGTCACGGTGGCCGGGGAGCTGGCCGGCTTCCACGCCGTCGACCGCGTTCCGCGCGGCCTGATCGTGCAGACCGACAAGTGGACCCAGCACGGCCTGGTCTGCGCCGAGAACGCGCTCGCCGACGCGGCCGTCGACCCCGCGGCGCTCGGCGAGTACGAGATGGCGGTGGTCACCGCGAGCTCGTCCGGCGGGAACGAGTTCGGCCAGCGGGAGATTCAGCGCCTGTGGGAGAAGGGCCCCGAGTTCGTCGGGGCGTACCAGTCCATCGCGTGGTTCTACGCCGCCACCACCGGCCAGGTCTCGATCCGGCACGGTATGCGCGGTCCGTGCGGGGTGGTCGCCACCGAGCAGGCCGGCGGGCTCGACGCCATCGGCCAGGCCCGGCGCCTGCTCCGGGCGGGCACGCCGGTGATCGTCACCGGCGGCACCGACGCCTCGCTGTGCCCCTACGGGCTGGTCGCGCAGACCGCCACGGGGCGGATGTCGACGCGCGCCGACCCCGACCGCGCGTACCTGCCGTTCGACGCCGACGCGTGCGGGCACGTCGTCGGCGAAGGCGGGGCCATCGCCGTCGTCGAGGACCACGCGGCCGCGGTGGACCGGGGCGCGCCGCACCACTACGGCGAGATCGCCGGGTACGCCGCGACCTTCGACCCCCCACCGGGTTCGCCGCGGCCGCCCGGTCTCCGCCGCGCGGCGCTGGCGGCGCTGGAGGACGCGGGGGTGACCCCCGGCGAGGTCGACGTCGTCTTCGCGGACGCCGCGGGGACTCCGGCGCTCGACCGCGACGAGGCCGCCGCGATCGCCGCGGTCTTCGGGCCGGAAGGCGTTCCGGTGACCGCGCCCAAGACGATGACCGGCCGGCTCCTCGCGGGCGGCGCGGCGCTCGACGTCGCGTTCGCGTTGCTGGCGATCCGGGACTCCGTGGTCCCGCCGACCGTCGGCGTCCGCCGGCCGGGCGCCGACTACCACCTCGACCTGGTGCTGGACGAACCGCGGGAGGCGCGGGTGCGGATCGCGCTGGTGCTCGCCCGCGGCCACGGCGGCTTCAACTCCGCGATGGTCGTACGCCAGTGCGGAACCGATTGACCGAGAAGGGAGACAGGCAGTGTTCACTTTGGACAGTCTGAGACGGATCATGGACGCCACGGGCGTCGCCGACGACGGGGTCGACCTCGGCGGGGACATCGGCGCCACCGAGTTCACCGACCTCGGCTTCGACTCGCTGGCGATGCTGGAGATCCAGGCGCGCGTCAAGCAGGAACTGGGGATCTCCTTTCCCGAGGACTCCGCGACCCTGCTCCTGCGTCCCGACGACCTGGTCGCCTACGTCAACAGCAACCTCGTGGAGGTGGTCTAGGCGTGGCCGGGCACACCGACAACGAGATCGTGATCGACGCACCGTTCGACCGGGTGTGGCGGATGACCAACGACGTCGCCGGCTGGCCGCAACTGTTCAGCGAGTATGCCGAAGCCGTCATCCTGGAGCAGCGCGGCGACACCGTGCGGTTCCGGCTTTCACTGCACCCGGACGAGAACGGCAAGACCTGGAGCTGGGTGTCCGAGCGGACCCCCGACCCGGTCACCCGGACCGTGCGCGCGCAGCGGGTCGACACCGGTGTCTTCAAGTACATGTCCCTGTTCTGGGAGTACGAAGATCTCGGCGGCAGCGTCCGCATGCGATGGGTCCAGGACTTCGAGATGAAGCCGGGTGCGCCGCTGGACGACGCGGGCATGACGGACCGGCTGAACACCAACTCCGCCGGCCAGCTGAAGCTGATCAAGGACAAGGTCGAAGCGGCCACCGACTGACCCACCCGGCTCACCCACCCGAATCACCCAGGGAGGAAGACCATGGCAATTTCCCTTGCCAGGAAACGAGTTCTCGTCACCGGCGGGACCCGCGGCATCGGCCGCGGCGTGGTACTCGCCATGGCGGACGGCGGCGCCGACGTCGTCACCTGCTACCACAGCGACACCGACGCGGCGAAGGCCCTCGAAGCCGAACTGTCCGAACGGGACGGACGCCACCACGTGGTGCAGGCCGACATCGCGCAGGAAACCGAGATCGACCGGCTGATCGAGGTGTGCGGCGAGCGCCTCGGCGGGCTCGACGTCCTCGTGCACAACGCGGGCGCGATCAGCCACATCCCGTTCGTCAAGCTCGAGGTCGCGGACTGGAACCGGGTGCTCGACACCAACCTGACCGCCGCGTACCTGCTGGCGCAGCGGGCGATGACGCACCTGCGGCCGGGCTCCACCATCATCAACATCGGCTCGAAGGTCGCCGAGATCGGCGTTCCGCTTCGCGCCCACTACACGGCCGCGAAGGCCGGGCTCACCGGCCTCACGAAGTCGCTGGCGAAGGAACTGGGCGCGCAGGGCGTGCGCGTCAACCTGGTCGCACCGGGGATCATCGCGACCGAAATGGCCGAGCGGGCCACCGACCACGAACGCGCGGCCGTCGAAGAGCGCCTGGAGGGCTACCGCAAGCGGATCCCGCTGGGCCGGCTCGGCGACCCGGCCGACGTCGGCGCGGTCGTCGCCTTCCTGGCGAGCGACGCGGCCGGGTTCGTCAACGGCGCGGTCATCACCGTCGACGGGGGCATGTGATGGATGCGCGGGAGACTTTCCGGGTGATCCTCCGGTTCGAGATCAAGGAGGGGGTCGAGCCGGAGTTCGAGAAGACCTGGCTCGACATCGCCGACGTGATCACCGGGCACCCCGCCAACCTCGGCCAGTGGCTGCTGCGCAGCACGCAGGACGGCGCGCCGGTGTACTTCGTCATCAGCGACTGGACGAGCGAGCCGGAGTTCCGCGAGTTCGAACGCAGCGCCGACCACCTGGAGCACCGGGTGAAGCTGCACCCGTTCCGCACGGGCGGCTCGATGGAGACGACGACGGTGGTCCACGCGCTGCAGGCCGCCGGCGCGTCCCGATGAGCCGGGTGCGCGTGCTGCTCTACCTGCGCGGTGCCGACAGCGTGCCGATCGAGCAGGCGTACCACCGGATCAGTGAGAGCCTGGCCGGGACACCGGGCCTGCTCGGAAACGAGCTGCTGCGTTCGCCGCACGACCCGGCGGAGCTGGCGGTGCTCAGCGAGTGGGCCAGCCTCGAGGAGTTCGACACCTGGGAGCGCGGCCCGGAACACCGCGCATCGACCGCCCCGCTGCGGGACCACCAGGACGGCACCCGCGCCAAGCCGTTCGCGATCTACCAGGTCGTGTCCGAATACCGCGCCGACGAGTTCGGCGAGTCCTAGGACCACCGTTCTCGGAGAGGAAGCTTCATGGCACCGCCAGCACAGGGCCGCCGGGTCGCCGTCACCGGCATCGGTGTCGTCGCCCCGGGCGGGATCCGGAAGAAGGAGTTCTGGGACCTGCTTTCGAACGGGCGAACCGCCACCGACCGCATCACCCTGTTCGACCCCAGCGGCTTCCGGTCGCAGATCTCGGCGCAGGTCGACTTCTCCCCCGTGGCGAACGGGCTGAGTGAACGCGAGGTCCGCCGGATGGACCGGGCCGCCCAGTTCGTCGTCACGAGCACCCGGGAGGCGATCGCCGACAGCGGCCTCGACTTCGGGGCGATCCCGCCCGAGCGCATCGGCGTCAGCGTCGGCAGTGCCGTCGGCGCGACGACCGCGCTGGAGCGGGAGTACGTGGTGCTCAGCGACCACGGCAAGAACTGGGAGGTCGACGAGGACTACGTCGTGCCGCACCTGTACAGCTTCATGGTGCCCAGCACGCTGGCCACCGAGGTCGCCTGGGCGGCGAACGCCGAAGGGCCCGCGGCGGTCATCTCCACCGGCTGCACGTCCGGCATCGACGCCGTCGCCCACGGCGCGGCGCTGATCCGGGAGGGTTCGGCCGACGTGGTCCTGGCCGGCGCCACCGACGCGCCGATCTCGCCGATCACCGTCGCGTGCTTCGACGCGATCCGGGCGACGTCGGCGAACAACGCCGACCCCCGGCACGCGTCCCGGCCGTTCGACCGCGAGCGGGACGGGTTCGTCATCGGTGAGGGCGCGGCCATCCTGCTCCTCGAAGAGCTGTCCGCCGCGCGGGCCCGCGGCGCGCACATCTACGCCGAGTTCGCCGGGTACGCGGCGCGCAGCAACGCCTTCCACATGACCGGGCTCCGGCCGGACGGCCGGGAGATGGGGGAAGCGATCGACCGGGCGCTCGAGCAGGCCCGGCTCGATCCGTCCGAAGTGGACTACATCAACGCGCACGGGTCGGGCACCAAGCAGAACGACCGGCACGAAACCGCGGCGTTCAAACGGAGTCTGGGCGAGCACGCCCGCACGGTGCCGGTGAGCTCCATCAAGTCCATGGTCGGCCACTCCCTCGGCGCCATCGGCTCGATCGAGCTCGCCGCCTGCGCGCTGGCGCTGGAGCACCAGGTGGTCCCGCCGACCGCCAACCTGAGCACCCCGGACCCCGAGTGCGACCTCGACTACGTCCCGGTGCACGCCCGCGAACACCCCATGGACGTCGTGCTGAGCGTCGGCAGCGGCTTCGGCGGCTTCCAGTCCGCCGCGGTGCTGACCCGGCCGACGTCCTGACCAACCCCAGCCCATCCGATGAGAGGACACCTCGTGACCAGTGAAGTGATCGCCCCGCCGACCGCGGGGACGGGCTTCCCGAACCTGGCGGTGCTGCCGCCCCGCGTGCGCGTGATCATGCTCGTCACCGCGCAATGGCTTTCGCACTCGATCAACGTGCTGGCCGAGATCGGGGTCGCCGACCACCTAGTCGACGGCCCCCGCACGGTGGCCGAGATCGCCACGGCCACCGAGACCGACCCGGACGCGCTGTACCGCGTGCTGCGCGCGGCGGCCTCGCTCGGGGTGTTCGCCGAGCGGCCCGACGGCCGGTTCGAGCTGACCCCGGACGCGGACTGCCTGCGCAGCGACACGCCCGGCAGCCTGCGCAACTTCGCGCGGCACGTCGGCCACGCCTGCCGCCTGCAGTCCTACGCCTCGATGGTGGACACGGTGCGCACCGGCAAGCAGGCGTTCCAGCAGGTGCACGGCATGCAGTCGTTCGACTTCTACGCGGCGCATCCGCACCTGGCGGAGGTCTTCAACGGCGCGATGACGGCCTTCAGCGAAGCGGCCGCCGACGAACTGAGCGGGATCGGCGACTTCGGCCGGTTCGGCGTCGTCGCCGACATCGGCGGCGGGCACGGTCACATGCTGTCCGCGGTGCTGCGCGCCAACCCGGCGGTCAAGGGCATCCTGTTCGACCGGCCCGAGGTGCTCGCCGGCGCGGACCCGGTGCTCGAGCGCAACGGCGTGCGGGACCGGGTCACGCGCTCCCCCGGTGATTTCTTCGCCGACGTGCCGGTGGCGGACGCCTACGTCCTGAAGAGCGTCCTGCACGACTGGACCGACGACGAGTGCGTCACGATCCTCGGCAACATCCGGCGGCGCATCGGCGACAACGCGGACGCGCGCGTGATCCTGTTCGAGGCCACCGTGCCCGAGCTCAACACGTTCGACTTCAGCAAGCTGATGGATATCGAGATGCTCGTCAACCTCGGTGGCCGGGAGCGGACCGAGGCCGAGTGGCGGGCGTTGTTCGACAACAGCGGGTTCGAGCTGGCCACCACGACCCGCGCGACGCCGCCCAACTGGGTCCTGGAGGCGAAGCCGCGATGAGCCGCTCCGTGTCGCCCGGGATCGTCTGGGCCACCAGCGCGCCGGCCGCGGCGGGTACCGGCCACCTCAACCTGGCGAAGCTGGCGGGCATGGGTTCACTGTGGACGGTCGACCACCTGGTCAGCCCGTTCCCCCGCGCCGTCTGGGACACCGACTTCACGTTCCTGGCCAAGGGTTCGCCCACCCCGGACGAGGCGTTCGACTTCGCCACGGCCCTCGGGCACCTGGCGGCCAAGGCGGGCAACGTCCAACTGGCCGTCGGCGTGACCGATCCGCATCGTCGCCACCCGGTGAGCCTCGCGCAGACGTTCCTGACCTTGTCGCACCTGACGCGCAGGCCGCCGATCCTGGGCCTCGGCGCCGGCGAACGGGAAAACCTCGACCCCTACGGCGTCTCCTACGACCGGCCGGTGGCCCGGCTGGCCGAGGCGGTGCAGATCATCCGGAAGTGCTTCGACGCCACCGAGCCGTTCGACTTCGCAGGCGAGTTCTTCCAGTTGGACCAGGCGGTGCTGGACCTGCGGGCGCCGAAAGGCCGCCGGCCCGAAATCTGGCTGGCCGCGCACGGCCCGCGGATGCTCGCGCTGACCGGCCGGTACGCCGACGGCTGGTACCCGTGGGAGCCGGTCGACCCGGACGAATACGGGCGGCGGTTGCGCGAGGTCCAGGGCGCGGCGAAGCGGGCCGGGCGCGACCCCGAAGCGATCCACGCGGCGCAGGTGCTGACCGTGGTGCTCGGCCGGGACGAGCAGCACGTGCGGCGGCTGCTGCGCGCCAAGTCCGTGCGGTACCTCGCGCTGCTCGCCGACGCGAGCGCGTGGCGCGCGTTCGGTGCCGAGCACCCCCTCGGCCCGGACTTCCGCGGGGCGATGGACCTGCTGCCGCACCGGTACAGCCGGGCCCAGGTCGAGGACGCCATCCGCGCGGCTCCCGACGAGCTCGTCGCGAGCCGGGTGGTCGCGGGTACGCCGAAGCAGGTCCGGGACCGGATCGGCGCCCTGGTGGACGCGGGCCTGCGGCACCCGGTGCTGGTCGCGGCGTCAGCCCTGGTGGCGCCCGCCGACGCGGTCTACAGCATGGCGGGCCTGGTGTGGCTCAGCCGAAGCCTGCGCACCCGGCGAGCCGGCCGGGTGTCGCCCGTGGCCCAGGAGGTTCCGGTATGAGTCTCGACGTCCTCGTGGTGGGCGCGACCGGCCAGCAGGGTGGCGCGGTCGCCCGGGAACTGCTCGGGCGCGGGCACGTCGTCCGGGCGCTCACCCGCAAACCCGACTCGGCCGCCGCGGCCGAACTGGCCGGCCTCGGGGCCGAGGTGGTGTACGGCGACCTCGCCGTCGCCGCGTCGATCGAAGAGGCCGCGCACGGCGCCGACGCGGCGTTCCTGCTCTCGGATTCCTTCGACGCGGGAACGGACTTCGAAATCACCGCCGGGGTCGGCGCGATCGACGGGCTGCGGCGCGCGGGGGTGGGGCACATCGTCTACACCTCGGCGGCGAGCGCCGACCGGGATACCGGAGTCCCGCACTTCGACAGCAAGGCGGCGATCGAGCGATACCTGCGGGAGAACCGCGTGCCGCACACGATCGTCGCACCGGCGTTCTTCATGGAGAACCGGTTCTTCGGCCTCCGGCGGACCGACGACGGCTGGCTCCTGCCGACGCCGATGCCCGCGGCGCGAGCGCTGCAGCAGATCGCCGTGGCCGACATCGCGGGCTTTGTGCGCCACGCGGTGGAACATCGGGACGACGTGCTCGGCGAGCGGTTCGACATCGCCGGCGACGACCTGACCGGCGCGTCCGCCGCCGCGATCCTGGAACTGGTCATCGGCGAACCCGTCCGCTACACGGCGATTTCGCCGGACGCGCCGTTCCTCGGCCCGGACCTCAGTGCGATGTTCCGGTACATCGACCGCGTCGGATTCGCCGCCGACATCGCCGCCCTCCGCGCCGACTTCCCCGACGTCGGCTGGCACACGTTCGAGGAGTGGGCGGGGCTGCAGGACTGGCAGCACATCGGCGCCAAGCCGATCAAGGCCGTGCCGACGGCGTGATCGCCGGACCAGGCCGGGCGGCTTCCGCTCCCGGTCTGGTCCCGTTTCGCGGTGCACGGCGGGCGAGGCGGTGACCACCGACGCCACCGGCGCGGTGTCCACCTCTCGGGTGTTTCGTGGGCGCGGCGAACGACTCCTACAGCGAGGTCGCATCAGCAGTGATCTCCTTCGGATGAGCTGAGCGACCCTGTCTCGCGGCCGGTCGGCGCCACCCCAGCACCGACCGGCCGCTTCCTTCGTCGAAACGGATCGAGAATGAGCCAGCTCCGCTTCGCCGTCCTGGGCTGCGCGAGCATCGCCTGGCGCAAGATGCTCCCGGCCTTGGCCGGCGACCCCGACGTGGCGGTGGTCGCCCTGGCCAGCCGTGCTCCGGCGAAGGCCGCCCGGTTCGCCGCCCGGTTCGGAGGCGAGGCCGTGACCGGCTACGACCGCCTGCTGGCCAGAGACGACCTCGACGCGGTGTACATCCCGCTCCCCGCGGCCCTGCACGCGGAATGGGTCGAGCGCGCGCTCGACGCGGGTCTGCACGTACTCGCCGAGAAACCCCTGGCAACCACGGCGAAGGACGCGGAACGCCTGGTGGCGCTCGCGGCCGAGCGCGGGCTGACGCTGTTCGAGAACTTCATGTTCCGCTGCCACTCCCAGCACGCGGCGGTGAGCGAAACAGTGGCCGCGGGGACCATCGGCACAGTCCGCTCGCTGACAGCGGAGTTCACGATCCCCGCGCCCGCACCGGGCGACATGCGCTACGACCCGGAGGTCGGCGGAGGCGCGCTGCTGGACATCGGCGTATACCCGGTCCGCACGGCACTGGACTTCCTCGGCGAGGACAGCGACGTCGCCGGAGCGACACTGAACGTCGACGCCCGTCTGCGCGTCGACGTCGGCGGGTCCGCCTTGCTGGCCGGGCCGGCGGGCCGAACGGCACACGTGACGTTCGGCATGCGCCACGGGTACCGCTCCCGCTACGAACTGACGGGCGACAAGGGCCGAATCACGGCGTTGTGGGCGTACACGCCACCGGCCGGCCACGCCCCGGTAATCCGGATCGAGAGCGGGAACGGGGTCGAAGAGCGGACACTGCCACCCGACGACCAGTTCGCGGCAGTGGTAAGACGCTTCGTGTCCTGCGCACGGGACGGCGTGCCGTCAGACCTGGAAGGCCAGGCGATCATCTCGCAGGCGGGTCTGGTGGACCGGATCCGGGAGCGGGCGGTACTGCTGCCGGATCCGGGGACACCGGCGTGATTCGCCACGGCCGCACCGATCACCGCCGCCCCAATGCACGGGACAGGCGCGGACCGCAGCCGGCGGCTCGAAGGGATGGCGCGCCGCCCGTTCCGACCCGGGTGGCGGGCCCCGGCGGCTCAACCGCGCCGAGCAGCACTTCGGCGCCCGGATGCGATCCCACCAGTTGACGGTGCACTTCACGCCAAGGCGCCGACGGTGGGCGCGCCAGGATCGCTCAGGGGGAGCCGGTGCCCGCATGGTCGACGACCATGTCTGTTCGGAGATGCGGCGCCTTCCTCTGCGCGTACCGGTAGTGCGTTGTCAACGGTCTGAGCCGACAGCGGTAGTCGAGACTCATTTATCTGAGTATCGGGAATCCTGTCCTTGAACGGCCCATTACCCGCCAGTAGGTTGCGGGCATGCCCCCAGGTCAGCGCCATCCACGCGGACGAGCCGCGGTCGTTCTTGTCATGTCGGTGCTTCTGCTCATCGTCGTCCCGGCGTCCTCCGGCATGGCGTCGCCGGCGTTCGGAGATCACGTGACCGTCAGGCAAGGCCAGTTGCAGGGCAAGACCGACTTCGACAGTCGCCAGTTCCTCAACATTCCCTACGCGGCACCGCCGACGGGGGCGTCGCGGTTCCGGCCGCCGCAGCCGCCCTCGTCGTGGCCAGGTGTTCGCGATGCCACCCGTCAAGGCAACATCTGCCCGCAGAGCCTGCCGCTCGGCAATGTGAGCGAAGACTGCTTGGTGCTCAACGTGATCACGCCGCCGGCGGCGAAGTCCACGAACCTGCCGGTGATGGTGTGGCTGCACGGCGGCGCATACACCCTCGGCTCCGGCGCGGGGTACGACCCGAAACCGCTGGTCACCAAAGGTGACGTCATCGTCGTCACGGTGAACTACCGCCTCGGTTCTTTCGGCTACCTTGCCCTGCCCGGACTGGCCACGGAGTCCGGCACGACGGGCAACTACGGGATCCTCGACCAGCAGGCCGGCCTTCGCTGGATACGTGACAACATCGCCGCCTTCGGTGGCAATCCGCGCAACGTCACGATCTTCGGAGAGTCGGCGGGCGGGCACAGCGTCTGCATGCAGTTGATCTCCCCGACCGCGGCGGACCTGTTCCACAAGGCCATTTCCGAAAGCGGTGGCTGCGTCGGCACAGCCCTCGGCCCGGCACCGTTGAACACCGCGTACTCCGCCGGTGACTCCTTCGCGAAGAAAGTCGGTTGCCCGGACGCCGCCGCACAGGTCGCTTGCCTACGCGGCAAGCCCATGGACGAGCTGATCAAGGCGCAGGGCGAGGCGCTTCCACTGCAGGCCGAGCTGAGCTGGACACCAACGATCGACGGAAAGGTCATCAAAGAGCCCACCCGGGACGCGGTGGCCGCCGGCCGATACAACAGGGTCCCCATGATCAGCGGAACCAACAAGAACGAGGGAAACCTGTTCGTCGCGCTCGGCTGGCACCTCGGCAAGCTACGGCGGCCCACCGCCGCCGAACTGGAGGCGGAAATCCGCGCCAGGGCGGGTTCGGTCACTCCCGAACTGCTGGCGGCCTACCGGCCCGAGGCGCCGGACAACGCGGACGCGGCCATGTCCGGCGTGATCACCGATGGCGCCTTCGCCTGCCCGAGCGAATCGCTGGTGCGGACCATGACTTCACAACCCGGACAAGCCGTCTACCAATACGAGTTCGCCGACCCACAGCCGCCCTACTCGTTCCTGGACCCGCTCATGCCCCTGGAAGATTTCCACTCCGCCGAACTGTTCTACCTGTTCGGCACCGTGCAAGGACTCCCATCTCTGCTGGACCTCCGGCAGAACCGGCTGTCACAGCAGATGATCGGATACTGGACAGAGTTCGCCACCACCGGCAACCCGAACGGTCCCGGACACCCCGCCTGGCCGGCAGCCACCACGGCCACACCGTCCCCTGTCCAGCACCTGACCTCGGAAGGCACCAGTCCCCGCACGACCTTCCCCGCCGACCACCACTGCGATCTCTGGTAAAGGCCGACCGGTCGGCCGCAGCGTCACCGCGGGCGTGACCACGTCATCTCGTCAGAGCCACCCCGGCAGCGGCGGCAGGTCCGGTCGCGGCAGCCGGCCGGTCGACCAGCCGACGAGGCCGGCGGCGGATCCGCGGGCGATCGCGCGCGGGTCGCCGGTGCCGAGCCGCCATACGGCGTTCCGATCCGAAGGCGCCACCGCGACATCCGGACAGCCGTCCTTTTTGGACAAGGCGGTGCAGACGTCGGACAGCAGCAGGTCGACGACGCCGTCCGGGATTTCGCCGAGCAGGGCGTCGTCCCCGAGGTCGGCCGCGTGCAGCCACACCTCGCGGATCCGCATCCACGGCACCTCCGCGGCCGGGATCGTCCGGCCCAGCGCACTCCGAACAAGGGCGCTCCACCCGACGGCGTCCAGCCGGACCAGGGAAGCGTCGAGACGCTCGGCGGTGTCCACAACGGACGCTCGAAGCTCCCCGGGCGGCCGGGACGCGGACTCCTCGATCTCGGCGGCGCGCTGGGCGCGGTCGGTGTACATCGGGGTCTCGACGCCGGTCCGGGCCCACGTCGCGAGCCGCGTCAGCGCCTCCGCGTTGCGGGCCACGTGGCCGACGACATGGGCCTTGCTCCACCCCGGCAACCGGCTCGCCGCGCGGAACTCACCGTCCGGAAGGGACGCCACGACGGCGAGAAAGTGTTCCGTGCCCTGACGCATCCACGGCAACGTCCGGGAGACGTCGTGCTTCACGCGGTCACCGTGCCGAGCCTCTCGGCGATGTCGGCCCGCAGCGCCTTCTTGTCGATCTTCCCGACCTTGGTCGACACCAGTTCCCCGACCAGCACCAGGTGCTCGGGCAGCTTGAACCGCGCGACACCCTGGTCCTCCATCGCCGTCCGGATCTCGTCGAGCGTCACCGTCGTCCCGGGCCGCGGGACGACGTAAAGGCAGACGCGTTCCCCGAGCGCCGGGTCGGGCATCGCGACCGCGGCGACCTGGCTGACCGACGGCACCTGATACACGAGATTCTCGACCTCTTCGGCCGACACCTTCTCCCCGCCGCGGTTGATCATGTCCTTGTCCCGGCCTTCGACGACGAGGTTGCCGTCGGCGGTGAAGCGGCAGATGTCGCCGCTGCGGTACCAGCCGTCGGTGGTGAAGGCGCGGGCGTTCTGCTCGGCGGCGTCGTAGTAGCCGCGCGGGGTGTACGGCCCGCGCGTGAGCAGCGACCCGGGTTCGCCGGGCGGGACGTCCTGGTCGAGCTCGTCGACGAGCCGGACCTCGTCGTCCGGGCTCAGCGGGCGGCCCTGCGTGGTGCAGACGACCTCGTCCGGGTCGTCGAGGCGCGTGTAGTTCAGCAACCCTTCGGCCATCCCGAAGACCTGCTGCAGCGTCGCCCCCAGCACGGGCTTGACCCGGCCGGCCAGCTCGTCGGCCAGCCGGGCGCCGCCGACCTGCAGCACCCGCAGGCTTGCGAGCTGCCCGGCCCCGTGCTCGACGGCGTGCTCCAGCCAGCGGCCGGCAACGGCCGGGACGACCGCGGTGTGCGTGACGCCCTCCGCCGCGATCGTGGCGAACGCGCGCCCGGGTTCGGGCGAGGGCAGCATGACGACCCGGCCGCCGGCCAGCAGGGTGCCGAGGATGCCGGGGCAGGCGAGCGGGAAGTTGTGCCCGGCGGGCAGGCTCACCAGGTACGCGGTGCTCGCGTCGAACCCGGCGACCTCGGCGGAGGCCGTGGCGTTGTAGGCGTAGTCGTCGTGGGTGCGGGCGATCAGCTTGGGCAGTCCGGTGGTGCCGCCCGACAGCAGGAACACGGCGACGTCCCGGCTGCCGGGCGCGGCCGCGTCGAACCGCCGCCGCTCGCCGTCCGGGTCGTCGCCGGGACCGCAGAGCGCGCGCAGGTCGACGCTGGCGGAACCGACGCCGGCCCCGGCGACGAGGACGTGCCACGGCCCGGGCACCTCGGTGGCCAGGTCGTGGGCGAGGGCCTGGTGGTCGAAGTCGCGCAGCCGGTCGGGCACCGCGATGGCGGCGGCTTCGGCGTGCCGGGCCAGGTGGCTCAGCTCGTGGCGGCGGTGCGCGGGCAGCGCCATCACCGGCACGATCCCGGCCCGCAGGCACGCCAGGGTGAGGACGGCGAACTCCCAGCCGTTGCCGAGCTGGACGACGATCCGGTCGCCGGCGGTCAGGCCGAGACCGAGCAGCCGGGCCGCGGCGGCGTCGGCGCGCCCGGCGAGTTCGGCGTAGCTCAGCCGGGTGCCGTCGGCCGCGTCGACCACCGCGGTCGCGCCGGGACGGCGGTCGGCGACTTCGCGGACGAGGTGGCCGAGCGGGACGCCGCGCCAGTAGCCGGCTGCGACGAACCGGGCGGCGTCCTCCTCGGGCCAGGGGACGGTGTGCTCACAAATCGGGGTGGGCATCGTCAGCCTCCTTGCTGATGACGACGGCGTCCAGCGCGACGAGACCATTGTGGACGAGCCGGAGCGGATTGACCTCGATCTCGTCGAGGCCGGGGCTGGCGACGAGCAGGTCGCCGAGGCTCACGGCGATCCGGGCGAGCTCGCCGGTGTCGAGCTCGGGCCCGCCGCGCCACCCGGCGAGCAGGGCACGCCCGGCGAGTTCCGCGGGCATCTCGGCGGCTTCGGCGAGGGACAGCGGCGCGAGCCGGATGGCGACGTCGGCGAGAGCTTCGGCGGTCGTCCCGCCGAGGCCGAGCAGCAGCA
Organism: Amycolatopsis sp. NPDC051128; assembly: GCF_040682715.1. NCBI lineage: Bacteria > Bacillati > Actinomycetota > Actinomycetes > Pseudonocardiales > Pseudonocardiaceae > Amycolatopsis > Amycolatopsis sp. NPDC051128. The sequence continues at coordinate 234,768 of NZ_JBFBBN010000005.1, forward strand.
CCGGCCCGAACACCGGGTCGCGGCGGGCCCCCAGGACGAGGTCGACGCCGGGCGGGGCCATCGCCTCGACGAGGAACCGCCGGGCCCCCGCGGCGCTCAGCTGGTCCAGGGCCTGGTCCAGCTCGGCGTGGCCCGCGACGCCCAGGTGGACCCCGCCGATCTCGGTCTTGTGCAGGATCGCGGCGTCGAGGAGCTTCACGGCGACCGGGCCACGCAGAGCGTCGAAGGCGGCGTGGGCCTCGGCCCGGTTCGCACACGCCCGGCCCGGCATCGTCGTGACGCCGAGCCTGCCGAGCACCTGCTTGGCCTGGTACTCGTCGTGCGGTCCGGCGACCACCGGGGCCGCGGGCCGTGACCCGGCGATCCCGGATCCGCCCCGGTGGCGCGCGTCGGCGAGCAGGGCCCCGACGGCGGCAGCGACCCCGCGCGGGTCGGTGGCGACGGCGATCCCGGCTTCCCGGAGGGTCCGGCGGGTCGCGTCGACGGCGGGGCCGGTGCCGCCGACGCCGAACACGACGGGGATCCCGCTCACTTCGCGCAGTGCTCGCGGCAGGTCGACGGCGTCGGGCTCGTGCAGCGCGTACCCGGCGAGCACGTCGACGCCGGGGTCGGCGGCGACCGCGGCCAGGACGCGCCCCAGCTCGGGACCGGGACGGCCGGTGTCGACCGGGTTCCGCTGGAAGGTCAGCGGCGGGAGCAGGGTGCCGAGGGCTTCCTGGGTCGACGTCGTGAGCTCGGAGACGCGCGCCCGGCGGCCACGCAGGTCGTCGAGCAGCAGCAGGCCAGGCCCGGCCTGGGCGGTCACGACGCCGACCCCGGGGTCGGCGTTCGGACGCAGCCGGGTGACCGAGAGCGCGCCGACCGCGTCGACCAGTTCGCGTTCGTCGTCGGCGAGCACCGCGCCTGCCTGCGCGAGAGCGGCGCGAGTGGTCCGCCAGGAGGTGGCCAGCGCGCCGGTGTGGGACGCGGCGAAGGCGCCGACGTCGTGCTGCCCCACCACGAGCGCGACCACCGGCTTGCGGGCCGAGAGCCGTCGGACGGCCGCGACGAGCCGCGGTCCGTCCGCGACGGACTCGATGTGCAGGGCGACCGCTGCCGTGTCCCCGTCCTCGGCGAGGTGGTCGAGGACGTCGGGCGCGGTGACGTCGACCGCGTTGCCGAGACCGACGGCGAGGCTGATCCCGTGCCCGGCCTCGGCGAGCAGGAACGCGAGCGCGTGGTTGACGCCCCCGCTGGCGGCGACGACCGCGACCCGGCCGGGCCGGACGTCGGCCACCCCGGGCACGAAACTGGCCGTGACGCCCGCGTGCGGCGCGAGGAAACCGCTCGTGTTCGGGCCGAGCAGCCTGATCCCGGTGCCGGCGACGACGGCGGCGAGCTGCTCCTGGTAGCCGACGCCGGCCCCACCGGCTTCGGCGAACCCGCCACCGCAGACGACGGCGGCCCGGACCCCGGCGGCTGCGGCCTCGGCGAGAACGGCCGCGCAGGCGGCCGCGGGAACGCAGATCATGGCGAGGTCGACGGGCCCCGCCGCGGCGGCGGCCCGCACGGAGTCGTGCATCGACTCGTCACGGCCGTTGACCAGGGCAAGGTGCCCGCCGAACCCGGCCAGCGACCGGGCGAGCGCGGCGCCGAGCTTGCCCGGGCTGCGAGACGCGCCGACGACGGCGATGCCCGCCGGGGCGAACATCGGCCCGAGCCCGGCGGCGCGTGTCGTGCGACCGGGAACAGTGATCGTCATGCGGGACTCCCCACGAGATCCGCGCGACCGGACAGAACAGCGGTCAGTGCCCGGTCCCGGTCGGCGTCGGGTTCGATCAGCAGCGCGGGCAGCCGCCCGGCCAGGCGGGCCTGCTCGCAGACCAGCGTCCGGGTCAGCGGGGTCCCGGCGTGCACCGCGGCGAGCACCACGTTCTCGTCGCGGGCCAGCTCGGCCAGCCTCGCGAACACCGCCGGGAGGCCCGATTCGTCGTCGGGCGCGGCGACGAGGGCGCCCTGCGGCCCGGGCCCGGTGCCCAAGGGCAGCGGCTCCCCCGTTCCGAGCACGGCCGAGCCGGAGATCCGGACCAGGCGGCTGCCGGTCGTCCAGCCGCGCCGCGAGAACGGCGTTTCCAGGGGTTCGACACCGTGTGCGGCCACCCAGCCGCGGTGGCTGTCGGCCACGAAACCCGGGTCCCGCCGGGCGAGCCGGGAATCGGTGATGCTGCGGGAGAGGAAGTGGTAGGCGAACTGCCACGGCTCGAACTCGTCGTGGTACCGCCCGAAGTGCTCCCACCAGGCCAGGCTGGGCCGCGCGGAGTCCTGGATGCGACGGACCGACGGCTGCGCCGTCTCCTCGTACGCGGCCAGCGCGGCGCCGAGGTCACCGTCACCGGCGAGCGCGTGCGCCAGCGCGACCGCGTCTTCCATCGCCATCTTCGTGCCGGAGCCGACCGAGAAGTGCGCGGTGTGCACGGCGTCGCCGAGGAACGCGACCGGTCGTGGCGCCAGGGTGTGCCAGCGGCGCGTGCGGCGGGTGCGGAAGTTGCCCCAGCGGGAGTTGTTGGTCAGCAGCCGTTTCCCGTCGATCTGCTCGGCGAACAGCTTCTCCAGGTAGTCCTTGGTGACCAGGTCGCTCGGGCCGGGCGGCGCGGTGACGTCGAACTCGTCCAGCCCGGCGCGGCGCCACGAGTCCTCGTCGGTCTCGACGATGAACGTCGAGGCCACGTCGGAGATCGGGTAGCCGTGCACGGCGAACACGCCGTCCGGGCCGCGCTCGTGGACGAAGGTCAGGCCGTCGAACAGGTAGTCGGTGCCGAACCAGATGAACTTCGCCCTCGCCGTCTCCACCTCCACGCCGAGGTCGGCTTCGAGCTGCCCACGGATCTTCGAGCTTGTTCCGTCGGCGGCGACGACGAGGTCGTAACCGGCGAGGTCGTCGAGGGTGACTTCGGTCGAGAAGCGGAGCTGGGCGCCGACGTCACGGGCGCGGGCCTGCATCAGCGCCAGCAGTGTCCGCCGGACGATGGCGGCCATGCCGTTGCCGCCGCAGCGGATCCGCTCGCCCTTGAGCCGGACCTCGATCTCGTCCCAATGCCTTCCGTGTTCGGCGAGCGCCTCGCGCAGCACCGGATCAGCGGCGTGGATCCCGGCGAGGGTGCGGTCGGAGAACACGACGCCGAACCCGAACGTGTCGTCGGCGCGGTTGCGTTCGAAGACCGTGACCTCGATCGACGGATCGGCCCGGCGGAGCAGGGTGGCGAAGAACAGCCCGCCAGGTCCGCCACCGGCGACGGCGACGCGCATCAGTCCTCCTCGACCACGACGTTGCGGAGCTCGCCGACGCCTTCGATCCGCGTGACGACCGTCGAGCCCGGCCTCAGGTACCGCGGCGGCTTGCGGGCGTGCCCCACTCCCCCGGGCGTCCCGGTGGCGATGATGTCCCCGGGGACCAGCGTGATGATCCGCGAGATGTAGGCGATCAGCTCGGCCGGGCCGAAGACGAGGTCGCTCGTGTCGGCCTTCTGGACGATGTCGCCGTCGACTTCGCACGAGATCCCACCCGGCTCGGCGTCGGTCACCAGCCACGGCCCGACCGGCGTGCTGCGCTCGAACGTCTTGCCCTGCAACCACTCCACCGACCGGTACTGGAAGTCGCGGGCGGTCACGTCGTTGACGACGGTGTACCCGGCGATCGCGGCGGCCGCCTGCGCGGGCGTGGCGTGCCGGACCTCGGCGCCGACGACGACGCCGAGCTCGGCCTCCCAGTCCACTTGCGACGAACCGGCCGGAGCGACGATCGGGTCGGACGCGCCGATGAGCGCGCGAGCGAACTTCGCGAACAGGGCCGGGTACTCCGGCAGCTCGCGACCCATCTCGAGGATGTGGGTGCGGTAGTTCAGCCCGACGCAGAACACCTTCTCCGGCTTGGGGATCAGGGTCGCGTACTCGAGCCCGGACACCGGGTGCCGCGGACCGTCGACCGTGGCCGCGCGGTCCCGCCAGCCCGGGTCGGCGAGCAACGCGCCGACGTCGGACGCGCCCAGCTCGACGGCGTCGTGCTCGTCGACGCGGACCGCCGCCGTGCCGGTGGCCGTACGGATGGTGGCGAGCTTCATGCGGGAGCGTCCTCTCGGGAGGTGCGGGCCAGGCCGAGTGCTTCGAACACGGGCTCGTCGGAGAAGCGGAAGGCGTCCAGGCCCGCGTCCGTGCGGATCGTCAGCGGCGCCCACGACGGGACCGCGAACACGTCGCCCGCGGCGACGTCGTACGTCTCGTCCCCGACGGAGACGGAGCCGGTGCCTTCGAACACCTGCCAGACCGCCGAGCCCGCCGTGCGGGTGGTCGCGGTGCGCGCCCCGGGTCGCAGGCGGTGCATCTCGCAGCGCATGGTCGACAGGCAGTCACCCGCGGTGGCCGGGTTGGTGAAGCGCACGACGGCGTGCCCGGGTCCGACGACGCCGGGATACCCCTCCCGCTCCAGTTCCAGCTGCGCCCGCAAGGCCGCGTCGGTGTGCTCCCAGCGGTAGGCCTTCAGCGGAGACGCCGGAGTCGCGGGCGCGCCGACCGGCGTCAACCCCGGGTGACCCCACAGGCGTTCGTTACGGGAGCTCTCCGGCGTCTCGCGGGTCGCCAGCTCGTCCGGGCCGAACTCGAAGAACCCGGCGTCGAGCCGGCGCACCAGCGGGATGTCGAGGCCGTCGAGCCAGGCCATCGGGTGATCGGTGGTGTTGTGGTGCTCGTGGAAGTGCATGCCGGGGGTGAGCAGCAGGTCGCCGCGGCGCATCGCGACCGGGTCACCCTCCACATTGGTCCAGACGCCCTCGCCGTCGACCACGAACCGGAACGCCGTCTGCGTGTGCCGGTGCGCCGGCGCCTCCTCACGCGGGCCCAGGTACTGGATCGCCGCCCACAAAGTCGGGGTGGCGTAAGGGGTTCCGGGCAACCCAGGATTGGCCAGCGCGATCGCGCGACGCTCCCCGCCGCGGCCGACCGGGACGAGCTCGCCCGCCCGCTCGGCCAGCGGGAGCAGCGTCGACCAGCGCCACAGCGCCGGGACGGCGTCCGGTCGCGGGGACGTCGGCATCAGCCCGCCGATCTGGGTCCACAGTGGAGTCAGGTGGGCCGCTTCGAACGCGGCGTACATTTCCTTTTCCGCTGCCGTGATGTCGGTCGAGGTCATGCGGTCCGTTCCTCCTCGAGGACGCGGGCGGGCACCGGCGGGGCCACCGGCGCCTGGCGCGGGATCAGGGCGATGAGCAGCGCGCCGGCCAAGGCGGGCACCGCGAAGCCGTAGAAGTTCCATTCGAAGCCGATCCCGGAGGCCAGCACCCAGCCGCCGAACAGCGGGCCGATGATGGCCCCGGCCCGGCCGACGCCGAGCGCCCAGCCGAGCGCGGTGGCCCGGATCGCGGCCGGGTACCGCACCGCGACATAGCCGTTGACCAGGATCTGCGTCCCGACGCTGCCCAGCCCGGCCGCCGCGACCGCGGCGAACAGCAGGCCGCTGCCGACGCGTTGGCTGAGCACGATCAGGCACACCGTCGCCAGCAGGAACGCACCCACGGTGACCGGTTTGGAGCCGAAGCGGTCGGCCAGCAGCGACGCGAGCACGCCGCCGACGATCGCACCGAGGTTGAGCACCAGAAGGAACGTCAGCGCCGAGCCGAGCGGGTAGCCGGCCTGCCGCATGATCTGCGGCAGCCAGGTGTTGAGCCCGTAGACCAGCAGCAGCCCGCAGAAGCTCGCGGCGCCGAACAGGATCGTCGACGGCAGCAGGCCGCGGCCGAACAGAGCCCGCGGCCCGGGCCGCTCGACGGCCTCCTCGGTCCGGCTCGGCAGGTCGGCGCCGTAGCGGTGGGCGACGGCGATCGCTTCGCTTTCCCGCCCGCGCGCCAGGAGGTATCCGGTCGACTCGGGCAGGAACCGCGCCGCCAGGGGCAGCACGATCACCAGTGGAGCCGCGCCGATCGCCATCAGGGGCCGCCAGCCGTGGTCGGCCACCAAGGCGAGGGCCAATACGGCGGCGAGCACCCCGCCGACCGAATAGCCCACGAACATCAGGGCGTTGTACAGCTGCCGCCGTCCGCGCGGGGCGTACTCGACGGTCAGCGCGACGGCGCTCGGGATGACCCCGCCGAGCCCGAGCCCAGCGAGGAACCGCAGCAGGCCGAGCACCTGCGGGTTCGGCGACAACGCGCACAGGACCATCACGACCGAGAACCAGGTGATCCCGATCAGCATGATGCGCCGCCGGCCGAGTACGTCGGTGAGCGCGCCGGCCCCCAGGGCGCCGACGAGCATCCCGGCGAGGGCGTAGCTCCCGATGGCGCCGGCCTGTGCCGGGCCGAGGTGCCAGCCGGGCTCGGCCAGGAGGCTCGGCACGGCCGAGCCGTAGACGATCAGGTCGTAGCCGTCGAAGACGATCGTGAGGAAACAGAGTGCGACCACGGTGAGCCCGGATCGCGTGGCCGGACCCGTCGACTTTGACATGAGCCACCACGCTCCTTTGCGGTTTGGGTGAGCCGAGCGTACAACACACATCCGACGGCCGTCTAGATTTTGACACGTATCGCAGGTGCGGCCAAAGCAGTGAAGGCCACCTTGAGGGACATGAAGTCCCTCAAGGTGGCCTTCGCAGACCTCGGCGGTCAGCCGGCTGCGGGCGCGGCAGCGGCGTCGAGAAGGGTGTCCACCCAGGCCTCGGCCGGTCCGCGCAGCAGGCTGTGCGCCTCGAGGAACACCTCGTGGGCGGTGCGGCCGTGCCAGTCGGCGGGCAGCAGCTCATGCGGCAGATCAGGGTCGCGGAAGGGGAAGTGCCGGTAGTCGTGGATGAGCGTCATCCGCTCGACGAGCGCCTCCGCGCCACGCAGCTCGCCGTCCCGGTAACCCGACAGCCGGGGCCGGTAGGCCGCCAGCAGGTCGGCGTACGCCCGGCCGAGTTCCGGCAGGTCCCACGCCCGCGCGGCGATGTCGCGGTCGGCCTCGGCCCCTTCCGAACGGGACTGCAGCAGGTCGAGCTTCACCGAAGGCTCGTCGGCGAACGCCGCGCGCACTTGGCCGCCACGGGGGTGCGGGCTCACCCAGACGGCGGGCGCGAGCGGGCCGAACCCCAGCCAGGCCAGCTTCTTGCGCATCTGCTCACGCGCCGCCCGGTTGGACTCCGGGACCTGGTAGATCACCGTGTGCCAGACCCCGTCCCAGGGACCGGCGGCGCGGCCGAAGATGCGCTCCCGGCCCTCGTCGAGCATCTGCCACGCCATGTCAGTGAGCGAGTACACGGTCTCGCGCCCCTGCCGCTCCGCCGCGAGCCAGCCTTCCTTGCGCAGGCGGGCGACCGCGACGCGCGTGGTCGGCTCCGGGACGTCGAAGCACCCGAGCAGGGCGGTCAGCGCGCGCAGCCGCACCGTACCGCCTCGGTAGCGCAGGTAGTCGCCGAACAGGTCGAACACCAACGACCGCGCCCGCATCCGTGCCTCCTTCACCGGCCGGCCGAGCCCAGCCGCCCCGGTCACCCTCATGTGTGTCATTCAGTTGACGCCCGTTCGAGTTTAGCATCATAATCAGCCGCCCGGCGGACGGTGCCCGGCAATCACAGCGCAGTGAGGAGCCTTCCCATGGCCAGTCCCTTCGTCCTGATCACCGGTGCCTGGCACGGCGGCTGGACCTGGCGTCCCGTGGCCCGGCACCTGCGCGCGGCCGGCCACGAAGTGCTGACCCCGACCCTGCCCGGCCTGGCCGACGGCGACGATCCCCAGGCGCACAGCCTGGCCGACGTCGTCGACGCCGTCGTCCGCGTCGTCGAGGAGCACGACCTGCACGACGTCACCCTCGTCGGGCACAGCTGGGGCGGCTACCCGATCACCGGCGCCGCACCGCGACTCGCCGGGCGGCTGCGCAAGCTCGTCTACTGGGGCGCGTTCGTGCCCGCGGCGGGCCGGTCGCTGTACGACGAGGTGCCGCCGCCCTACCAGGACCTGTTCACCGCCCAGGCGCAGGCGTCCGGGAACAACTCGGTCACCCTCCCCTTCGAGGTCTGGCAGCAGGCCTTCATCGCCGACGCCCCCGAACCGGTCGCCCGGCTGCTCCACGACCTGCTCGTTCCCCAGCCGATGCGGTACTTCACCGAGACCGTCACGCCATTGGACGCGCTCGACGTCCCCGTCGCGTACCTGCTCGGCGACCAGGACGTCGCGCTGCCACCCGGCGAATACGGCTGGCACCGGTTCGCCGACCGGCTGGGCGTGGAGATCCAGACCGTCGCCGGCGGCCACGAAGCCGCCTTCACGCAACCCGCCGCGCTCGCCGAAGCGCTCCTCAAGGCCTGACCCACGAGGTGGGAGCCACGACGCGGGCTTCCCCTTGGCCGTGGTGTGTGCCGTCACGCCGTTCGTTCATACCTCGCGCCGGATGAGGTGGCCTGGAAGGTCGCGCGCCTGGTGCGCGGCCCGGAAACTCTCCCCGTCACATGGTGATTCGCGTCGTCACGCGTGGTCGGGCGTCCCCGTTCAGGCATCCACGGATTGACAGGTAGGACACTCCCTACTGGTAATCTGTCAGGGCTGGTGAGCACGTGCTCGCCGCGACTGGTACTGGTAGGGCTGAGGCAGATGGCGCGGAGCTCGAGAAGTACGCCGACCGCGGGCGACGACTCGTCGCTCGACGCCGTCTTCCCCGCGCTGGCGAACCCGGCCCGTCGGCGGCTGCTGCACCTGCTCCTCCAGGGGCCGCAATCGGTCAACAGCCTTGCCGAGCATTTCGACATGGCCCGCCCGAGCGTGTCCGAACACCTCAAGGTACTGCTCGTCTCAGGGTTGGTGACCACGCGCAAGGTCGGCCGCGAACGGCTCTATTCACTCGACCAGGCGCCGATGCGAGAGCTCTCCGAGTGGCTGCACCCGTACGAGGCCTATTGGAAGGAGCGCATGCGACTCCTGCGGGTCGTGGTCGAAGAAGCGGAAGAGGACTAGGCAGCCCCCTCGGGCGAGGCGGCCGGATCAGCCACCACCGCCGCCAGCCGGCTGAACAGCCACGAACGCCAGCCGCCGCCCATGATCCGGCGCGCCCGCATCAGCCATTTCGCCAGCAACCTCGGGTTCGACGAACACCCGCCACACGCGGTCGGGAGATAGGGCAGGAACTCGTCGAGCCGAATCGCCTGGACGTCATCGGCCATGCTCGCCCGCCCTTTCCTCGACCGGAAAGGGCTCAGGGCAGTTCCACGGCCACAGCGGCCAAGCGCGGGATGACGACGTCCCGCCAGCCCGGCCCCATCCGCCGATAAGCGTCATTGCCGCGCTTGTCGTCGAGGTCGAAGCCCGAGTGATCGAGCAGCAGCCTGGTGCCATTGCCCTCGGCGACGAGGCGCCACGTCAGCGTCCAGTTTCCGTTGAACGTGAACACGAAACGTTCGTGGGGCTTGACCTCCAGCACCTCGCAGGGCACCGAGCCCCAGCCGGGCATCTGGAGGTGGAACTTGTGGCCGACGACGGCGGCGATGTCACCGGACGCCCACCACCGCGCGAGAAGCTCGGGTTCGGTGAGACTGCGCCACACTTTCGCCGGCGGCGCAGCGATGAACTGGTCGAGCGAGAGGGTCGCCGGGTGGGAGTTGCTCACGGGGCTCCTTGCCGTACACGTGCAGGTCAGCCTACGCAGCCCTTGACCTCCCGTTCGAATACCCCAGCGGGACCGCCGGCTCGCCGGGCAGCCGATCGACCGTGGCCGGCGAGTACGGACGACGAAATCACACTTCGGCGAAGGGGCCGTGAATGTCGCATTGAGGGACTTCAAGTCCCTCAACCGGGGACGGGGCACCA
>NZ_JBFBBN010000005.1:244574-294371 GCF_040682715.1 Amycolatopsis sp. NPDC051128
CAAGCTGCGCGCGATCGCCGTCAACATCAACTACCGATACGTGCACGGCGAACTCGTCTACCTGTTCACCTCCTCAATGCGACATTCACGGCCGGGTCGGAGCCGCGGTGCCCGTTAGGGAGCGGCCAGAGCGGCTTCAGCGCTGCACGGAAGCTCCATCCGCTGGTCCCGCGCGCTGAGGGACCACACCCGCACCACGTCACCGACCCGGCGGCCCATCATGCAGTCCGAGTCCTCGACGCCCGTCCGGGCGAACAGGGCCACGCCGACGTCGGATCCCCGGACCTGGACGAAGACCTCCGGCGGGATCCCGGCCAGGTGGGTCTCGGGATCCACCGGGGGCGCGGGCATCCCGGCGGTCAGCGCCGCGCGGACCTCCGGCAGGCCGGCCGTGGCCGGCAGGTGCCCCAGGATGGCCTCGAGCGCCGGGGCGAACCCGGGCGGGATGTCCCGCCTCGGCAGCGGCGGCAGGATGATCGCGGCGGCGTTCGCCGGGCAGGTGATCCGCGACGGTCCCGACGACGTCCCGTAGTAGTCGAACTCGACGCGGTAGCAGGCGTCGAAGGCGTCCGCGCCGAGGTTCCAGTCCGTGTCCGGTGTCTCGTGGTGGATCCGCCAGACCAGGCGGGCCATCGGATCCCGGGGGTCGTCGTGGGGCAGGTCCGTGACCTCCAGGACGCCGAAGCTCTCGCTGCGCCCCAGCGGCGTGGCCAGCGCGGCGCGAGCGAACCCGGCGGCATCGGCCTGGCGCGGGTAGCCGATCGCGTCGGCGAGCGTGTCCGACTGCCGGTCCGTCTCGGCGTCACCCGCGACCGAGGGAACGAGCCAGAAGGACGCGACCAGGGCCGCGCAACCGAGCAGCACGACACTGCGTGAAACCTTCACAGCGCCCAGGTTATCTGCTCAAGGCGTTAACGCGGTCGGCATGATCCCGTTCGAGCTGCCCGACTTCCACGTTCCCGCCGGCTGCTGAGCACCGTGGGCGCGCACGCCCACGTGTCCCACACCGGGCCCCGCGCGGCCGAACTCTCCGCGGACAGCACCGACCTGCCGAACGTGCACTACTTCGAGGGCGTCCGCCACGGGGTCTCCCCGCGTGCGGCGCTGCTCTGCCGCCTGCTCCACCAGGCATGAACCGTTCGGGTGGGATGTCGCCGACGCCGACAGTTCGCCGGCAGGCGAAACGACTCGCTCCTACGGTGGAAGGCATGAGGGAAGCCCGGAATCCGGCCGCGACCGGGCTCGGCGGGGAAGCCGACTTCGCGACCCCCGCCGAGCTGGTCGGCCACCCCGCCCGGTCCGCCATGCTGCTCGCCCTGCTCGACGGCCGGGCGTTGCCCATGTCGCTCTTGACCGCCGAAGCCGGCGTGGCCCCGTCCACGGCCAGTGCCCACCTGGCGCGGCTGACCGAAGGGGGACTGCTGCGGGTGCGCCGTCAGGGACGCCACCGCTACTACCAGCTGGCCTCCCCCGCGGTGGCCGAGGCGCTGGAGGCGTTGGCCAAGCTGGCGCCACCCCGGCCGGCGCGCTCGCTGCGGACGGTCCGGAAGGCCGAGGCCCTGCGGGCCGGGCGCTCCTGCTACGACCACGCCGCCGGCCGGCTGGGCGTGTCCCTCATGCGGTCGATGCTCGAGCAGGGCGCACTGACCGGCGGCGACGGCCTGCACCACCCGGAGCGGGCCCGCCGCGACCGGCTCTCGGCACCGGGGCACGACCTCGAGTACCGCATCACCGACGCGGGCTGGGGGCTGTTCGACCGGTCGTTGATCATCACGCCACCGGCTTCCAGCAATCGAGCCGCGGTCAAGGCTCGGTCCAGACGCGCGGTGAAGATGCCCGCGTGGAGGCTGGCGCCGGATCGGTCGAGGACGTCGTCGACGGTGATCCAGCTATGGCCGGCCGGCCCGCCCCCGACCACGGCCACGTCGAGCACCGTCACGCCGGGTTCTCCGTGGCCGGGACGACCTCGTTCAGGATCCGGTCGGCGACCCGGACGAACGCCGCCAGGTCGGCGTCCGGCAGGTCGCCGAGGATCGCCCGGGCCGACTGGCGGCGGCTGTCGGTCATCCAGCGCGCGGTGTCGGCGCCCCGCTCGGTCAGGGCGACGGAGATCGCCCGGCGATCGGTCGGGTGCGGCCGCCGCTCGACGAGTCCGCCGTGCTGCAGCGTGTCGACGAGCCCGGTGACGTGCCGCGGGGTGCAGCCGAGTGCCTGTGCCAGCTCGCGCTGCACCAGGGCGCCGTCGCGAGCGAGCACGTAGATGACCTCGGCTCGGCTGGCGGTCAGGCCGCGCTCGGCCAGCGCCTGGCGCATCGCCTCGCCGAGCCGTGCGACGAGCTCGAACGCCTTGTCGAACACCTCGACCGGATCTCCTGCCACGCCCCATCCTCCAGTTCGTGTCTATAGTACATAGTGAAGTCACTTCATTATTGATGGGAGGCCAGGACGTGAGCGAGGACGACCGGGTACGGCGGCAGTGGGACAGCTACGCGTCGCGCTACGACCGGGACATCGGGTTCTTCGAGCGGGTGCAGTTCCGCGGCGGCCGGGAATGGGCCTGTGCGCAAGCTCATGGCGACGTGCTGGAGGTCGCGGTGGGCACCGGCCGCAACCTGCCCCACTACCCGGCAGGAGCGCGCTTGACCGGGATCGACTTCAGCCCGGCCATGCTGGACATCGCCCGCCGCCGCGCGTCCGGACTGGGACGCGAGATCGAGTTGCGGGAAGCCGACGCGCAGGCACTGCCGTTTCCCGACGCGTCGTTCGACACGGTGGTCTGCACGCTCGGGTTGTGCGGCTTCCCCGACGAGCGGGCCGCGATCGCCGAGATGCACCGGGTGCTGCGACCGGGCGGGAAGCTGGTGCTGCTGGACCACATCCGCAGCCACCATTCGGTGATCCTCCTCGGCCAGCGGCTGCTGGAGAAACTCACCGTGCGGATGCTCGGCGACTACCAGACCCGCCGCCCGCTGCCCCTCGTCGAGGAGGCCGGGTTCGTCGTGGATCGCCAGGAACGCCTCAAGCTGGGCATGGTCGAGCGGGTCGCCGCGACCAAACCCGCCTAGGTGCGACGCCGCTCAGGTGGCGACGGGCAGGCTGGCCAACCGCCATTCGAGCATCCCGTCGGCCAGGCGCCCCGGCCGGCCTTGCGCAGTGAGCAGGCGGACCGCGTCGTGGGCGAGCACGCAGTACGCGCCGCGCTCGGAGCCGGGACCGCGATGGTGTACCCGACGCCGCTCGCCACCACCATCGGGGACGTCGCCCACCCGGCCTGGCGAACCTGTGCCGTCGGGGTCTACCGGCCCTGGCGCGACGGCGGCTTCGCCGTCGGCGCGGTTCTCGCCGGAATCATCGCCGACGTCCGGGGCCTGCGCGCCGCCGTGTGGGTCGTCGCCGCGATCACCGCCGCCTCGGGTTCGACCGTCGCGATCCGCATGTATGAGACCCACACCGCTGCCGCGGCACAGGAGGAAGGCACATCGTGACTGTCCCGAGTGGACGCTTCTCGATCGACCTCTACTACAACGCCACCACGCCGGTGGCCCCCGCGTCACCGAAGCGATGCTGCCTTTCCTCGCCACCGGTTTCGGCAATCCGTCCAGTGACCACTTGTACGGCACCGCGCGACGTGGCGCTCTGCACCGGGCGCGCGAGCAGGTCGCCGCGCTAATCGGCGCGAACTCCGCACACCTCGTGTTCACCGCTTGCGGATCCGAGTCCGACCTCCTCGCCCTCCGCGGCGTCGTCCTCGCGTCCAGCGCCGAATGACCGCCTGGTCGCCCACCGCGCCGAAGCCACCTGGACATGGTCGGCGGCCCGGCCTTACGTCGAAGGCCGGACATGGTCGCGGCGAACAAGCTCGGCGAAAGGCTGCCGTGCTCGGTGACGCGGTCGAAGACGTCTCCAGCGGTGAACACCAGCCGGCTCCTTTGCCTGCACCCGAATTCGGCAACGGACCGGGGCGATCGAGGTAGCCTGGCGACCTGTGGCCCCGATCGAGGGAGATGCCGGTGGACGTTTCCTCAGCCGTTCCCGAGGGACTGCGCCCGGTGGTGACGACGTCGTCCGGAACGTTGCGGCTGGTGTTCGTGCCGCGCGTCATGCGCCTGCTGACCATGACGTGGGCCGGCAGCCTGGCCATCCCGTTCGCGGTGGCCGGCCCGCTGCTCGTCGTCGTAGTCCTGCCCGTGGTCGCCGTCTTCTTCGGATGGACCACGATGTGGCACACCGCCTTGGTGCTCGGCGGCGTCCTCGTTGCCCTTGGTTTGGTGCTGTCGGTCGCAATGCCATGGAGCCTGCGTTCCGGCGCACGGTGGATCGAGCTGAACCCGGGGGAGAATCCGGCGCGGGTGCTCGTCAAACGGCTGTCCGGGGCGACGCGGACCAGTGCGTTGCGGTCGATCGCCGTCATCGAACACGTGAAGCTCGCCGAACCCGCCGGTGTCGAAGTGGAGGTGCGCACGGCGGACGAGACTGTCCGGGGAGCCGAGCGGATCGACGTGGACGCCCGCACCCTGACGGAGTGGCTGAGCAGCCTGCCCGGCGTCGAGGTCGAACGCCGGAAGGTCGTCGACCGGGTCAATCCGACCCGCGACCGCTGGTGGCGGCGCACGCAAGTCGCCGCGGTGTGGGAGGCACCCGCCGACGCCGTCCCCGTGATCGCGGACGAACTCGGTGTGCGCTGCGATGTCTTCGTGCCCCGGGCCGCCGCGATGCAGGGGAACACCCACGCGATCGACGTCTACGACCCGGACGACGTTCAGGAGATCACCGACCAGCTCACCGGCCAAACCGTCGCGGCGTTCATGCTGCGCCGGCTGACGAGCTTCACGCGTGAGGCGAGGCTGCCCGCCGGCGACGACCCGCTGCTCCACCTCGTCAAGGACACCGGACTCGCCGAGCGGTACCGCACCGCGCTGCGGCAGCTACGCGATCCCGGCCCGGAAACCCACTCCTACGTCACATTCGCGCAGTACTCGCTGTGCCAAGCCGTGCGCGGCGAGCCCATTCCGGCTGCAGGTCCACCCCGATGGACACCACCACCCGACTTCGAAGCGGTACTCGCCACCTCGATGGCCGCCCCGTTTCCCAGGCCGACCCGATACGCCTGAACAGCCGAGAAGTACGGACTTCGGCCGCCAACGCGACTCGCGGGCCGAGGGCGAACCCGCGCTGGACAGCCGAGTCAAATCCTCTCCATCCCGATGATCACCGGCATCCAGTTCTCCGTGCCCTTAACGCGTGGATGTCAGCGGGAGCCATGCCAATGACAACGGCAGGCAGCCGCTGTGAGCGAGCGACCCACCGAGCACCTGGATCGGGTCTGGCCGGACCCGATCCTGCTGCCCAGTCTCAAGCAGCCGATGTGCGTGTGGGAGCCCGGTGGCCGGCCGTCAGCCGGGGCGTTCCGACCGCGCGATGATCGCGGGCAGGACTCGGCCGAACGAGCCCAGGCTCTTGAACGGCTCGCCGGACAGAACCCGCTCGGCGATGCCGAACGGGAGCGCCGTGTTCCCACTCACCACCACGACGAAGGCGCCGGGCGCCTGCTCGTGCGTACTCCATTGTCCACTGTAGACACGGACGAGCACCTCGCCGGTATAGGCCCCGACCAACTTCCACCACAGGTCGAAGCGCTGCCCTTCCAGCTGTCCCCCGGCTGACAGTTCGGCGCACACGCCGTCGAGTTCGTCCAGGCTGGCCAGGCTCCAGTCCAGCTCGCGGCCGAACTGGGTCGCCACCAACCTGACGCACTCCGCAGCGGTGTTGCGCAAGCCGATGGCCGGGTCTGTGGTCGTGCCGGTGATCTTGCCATCGGCGGGCACCTCGGACGACGGAATTTCGCCTGCGGTCCCGCCGCCCAGTCTTAAGTAGCCGAGGAGCGGATGACCGCTACCGTGGTCATTGGCAGAGTAGTGCTGGGATCACAGAGAGGACCGCCCCTCGCGGCGACGGACGCGCGACCGGTCCCGGTGCCGCCCTCGGAAAGGTGGCCGCGTGGAACCGACCGGCACCCGGAAGTTCGCCGGGGTCCGCGGCGGGCGTCCACCGGCTCCTAGGCGGGCACACCGCTCGGTTCGCGGCTGACGTAGGTCGAAGCCTCCAGGCCGTGCCCCAGCGGGACCTGCATGGAGAAGAACCCGTTCGCGCTGTTGCGCACGTGGTCGAGGTACGGCCGGGCCGGCACCTCGAACCGGCGCGTGGAGTTCGCGTAGACCTGCGCTCCGGGCCGCAGAGCGGGCTGCAGGAGGGTGAGCGCGTCCAGGTACGAACCCACCCAGCCGTCGAGGTACACCAGGTCGATCTGCTCGCCGAAGCCCTTGAACGTCCGCACGGCGTCCCCCGGCAGCACCTCCACGTGCGAGGCGAGGCCGGCCGCGGTGAAGTTCCACGTCGCGTCGCGCACCTTCCGCGGGTCGATCTCGGCGGTGATGACCGTCCCGTGGCCGTTGTCCCGCAGCGCCGCGGCGATGTGCAGGGTGGAGAAGCCGTACGAGGTGCCGAGTTCGACCACCACTTCCGGCCTGATCGAGCGGACCGCGGAGTACAGCAACAGCCCGATCTCCGGCGGCGAGGCGAACGAACCCGTCCGGTAGACGTCGAGGACGTCACCGAACTCCGGTGTGTCCAGGCCGCGCGACAGCCGGTCCAGCGCCGGCTCCTCCCCCGGGTCCCAGCCGCTCCGGCCGCCGATCCGGTCGAGCACGCCGCGCACCTTGGCCTCGTCGAGACACGTTCCGCCGTTGAGCATCTGCTGTCCTTTCCGCCGTCGGGGTCAGTTGTCCACGAGGAGCCGCAGCGGCTCCTCCACGCAGTCGGCCACGTGGCGCAGGAACCCGCCCGCCACGGCGCCGTCGCACACCCGGTGGTCGAAGGTGAGACCGAGCTGGACCAGATCGCGCAGCTCGATCCCGCCGTCGCGGCCCCACGGCCGGGCTACGATGCGGCCCACGCCGAGCATCGCCGCCTCGGGGTGGTTGAGCAGCGGCGCGGCGCCGTCCACCCCGAACACCCCGTAGTTGTTGAGCGTGAACGTCCCGCCCGACATCTCGGCGGGGGTCAGCTCACCCGACCGGGCGCGCGCGACCAGCCGGGCCATCTCGGCCGCGAGGGCGGCGGTGCCCAGCGCCTGCGCGTCGCGCACCACCGGGACCACCAGCCCGTCGCGGCCCTGCGCGGCGAACCCGAGGTGCACGGCCCGGTGCAGGACCAGCTCACCGCGTTCGGTGTCCACAGTGGAATTGAGGTCCGGGTGCCGCGCCAGCGCGGCTACGCAGATCCGGCCGAGCAGGGCCAGCAGCCCGATCGGCCGGGCGTCGGTACTGATCCGCCGCTTCGCCGCGCGCAGTTCCGTCGCGTCGGCCTCCACCCAGCAGGTCGCGGCCGGGATTTCGGTGTGGCTGCGGGTGAACTGGTCGGCGGCGGCCTTGCGGCGGCCACGGATCGGCACCCGCCGGGCTCCGTCCGCCGCCGCCGGCGTCGCGGGCCGGGTGGCGGCGACGACGTCCGCGCGCACGATCAGCCCATCGGGGCCGCTGCCGCGCAGCTTGGCCAGGTCGACGCCGTGGTCCTTGGCCAGCCGCCGCACCACTGGTGAGGCGACCGCGACGGCCCCGCGGACCGGCGCCGCCACTGGCCCGCCGGAAGCCGGCCCGCCGGAAGCCGGGGCGCCGAACAGGTCACGCCGGTTCCGGGTCCGGCGCTGGACGGTGCCGTAGCCGACGAGGACCGGGCCCGAGCCGGAGTCCCGCGCGACCGGCACGTCCTCGTCCTCACCCGCCACCACCAGCAGTGGCTTGCCGATGGCGAGGGTCTCCCCTTCGGCCGCGCACAGGACCGTGACGATCCCGCCGTGCGGGCTGGGCACCTCGACGGTCGCCTTGGCGGTTTCGACCTCGGCGACCGGCTGGTCCACCGCGATCAGGTCCCCGACGGCGACGAGCCACTTGACGACGGTGGCGTCGATCAGCCCTTCGCCCAGGTCGGGCAACAGGAATTCATGCGCCGGCACCGGAACCACCCCCCGGACGACCGTCCCACTGCAGCCGCGCGAGGGTGTCGAGCACGCGGTCCACGCTCGGCAGGTGGTGGCGCTCCAGCTTCGGGGGCGGGTACGGGATGTCGAAGCCGGTCACCCGCAGCACCGGCGCCTCCAGGTGGTGGAAGCAGCGCTCGGTGACCCGGGCCGCGATCTCCGCGCCGACGCCGCCGAACCCGGTCGCCTCGTGCACGACCACCGCGCGGCCGGTCCGGCGCACCACCTCACACAGCGTCTCGTCGTCCAGCGGGACCAGACTCCGCAGGTCGAGCACGGCGACGTCCAGCCCCAGCGGCGCGGCGGCCTCCGCGGTCTCCAGGCACACCTCCAGGCTCGGCCCGTAGGTGACGAGCACGACGTCGCGGCCGGGGCGGCGCAGGACCGCGCGGCCGATCGGCGGCACGTCGAGGGTGCGGCGGAAGGGCTGCTTGCTCCAGTACAGCCGTTTCGGCTCGAGGAACACGACCGGATCGTCGCTCGCGATCGCCTGCCGCAGCAGGCCGTAGGCGTCGTCGACGGTGGCCGGGGTGACGACGTGCAGCCCGGGGGTGTGCGTGTAGTACGCCTCGGAGGAGTCGCTGTGGTGCTCGACCCCGCCGATGCCGCCGCCGTAGGGCACCCGGACGGTCAGCGGGAGCGACACCGCGCCCCTGGTCCGGTTGCGCATCTTCGCGGCGTGCCCGACGAGCTGCTCGAAGGCCGGGTGGGCGAACGCGTCGAACTGCATCTCGACGACCGGGCGCGCGCCGTAGAGGCACATGCCGATGGCGCTGCCGAGGATCCCGGCCTCCGCGAGCGGCGTGTCTGTGCACCGGTCTTCGCCGAACTCGGCGGTCAGGCCGTCGGTCACCCGGAACACCCCGCCGAGCACGCCGACGTCCTCGCCGAGCACGTGCACGGACCGGTCCGCCGCCATGCTGTCGCGCAGAGCGGCGTTGAGCGCGCGGGCCATGCTTTCTTCGACGTCGCCGGGGGCCCGCCGGACCTGGGGGCTCGTTTGGACACTGGTCACGGCCTGCTGCTCCCGTCGGGATCTTCGGTGTCCCCGGAAAGCTCGGCGAGCAGGAACTCCTGCTGTTCGAGCAGCTGGGGGGTGGGTTCGGCGTAGACGTGGTCGAACAGGCCGAGCGGCACGGCGTCGGGTTCGACGTGCATCCGGGTCCGCAGGTCCGCGGCCATCCGCTCGGCCGCGGCGTGCGCTTCCCCGGCCGTCCGGGCGTCGAGCAGGCCGGCCTCCCGCAGGTGCTGCTCGAGCCGGGCCAGCGGGTCGCGTTCGCGCCACCGCTCCACCTCGGCGGCGGAGCGGTACCGGGTCGCGTCGTCGGCGTTGGTGTGCGCGTCGACGCGGTAGGTCAGCGCCTCGACCAGGGTCGGGCCGCCGCCGTCGCGGGCGCGGCCGACGGCTTCGGTGAGCACGCCCAGCATCGCCGGCGCGTCATTGCCGTCGACGAGCACACCCCGCACGCCGTACCCGACGGCCTTGTGCGCGAGCGTCGGCGCCGCGGTCTGCTTGGCGAGCGGCACCGAAATGGCGTAACCGTTGTTCTGCACCAGGAACACCACCGGTGAGCGCCACACCCCGGCGAAGTTCAGCGCCTCGTGGAAGTCGCCCTCGCTGGTGCCGCCGTCGCCGACCAGGGCCAGCGCGACGACGTCGTCCCCGGCGACCCGCGCGGCGTGCGCCAGGCCGACCGCGTGCGGCAGGTGGGTGGCCAGTGGGGTGCACAGCGGCGCGACCCGGGTGGCCTGCGGGTCGTAGCCGGTGTGCCAGTCGCCGCGCAGCAGCGTCAGCGTCTGCACCGGGTCGACCCCGCGCGAGACGACCGAGAGCGTGTCCCGGTAGGTCGGGAACAGCCAGTCCTGGGTGGACAGGGCCAGCGCGGCGGCCACCTGGCAGGCCTCCTGCCCGGTGGACGAGGGGTACACCGCCAGCCGGCCCTGCTTCACCAGCGCGGTCGCCTGGTCGTTGTACCGGCGCCCGAGCACGAGTTCGCGGTGCAGGCGCAGCAGGACCTCGGGATCGACGTCCGCCGCGGCGGGGGTGCCGAGGACCCGCAGCGGCTCCTCGGTCGGCAGCAGCGCCGCGGCGTCGGGCCGCGCGGGGACGGTGACAGCGGCTTCGGTGAGGGTCATCCGGCCACCGCTTCCCGGCGGCCGACGAGGACGCGGGTCCGCAGGGTCAGGACGTCCTCGCCGTCCGCCCCCGCGGCCGCGACCAGCAGGTGCACCACCCCGGTGTCCGGGCGGCGCGGGTGGCCGACCGCCCGCTCGACCTCGGCGCGCACGGCCAGCACGTCACCGGCGAACACCGGCCGCAGGTACCGCACCTCGTCCAGGCCGTAGGAGCCCCGGCAGGCCGAATCGGCCAGCAGGTGCGAGACGTACAGCCGGGTCGCGTGCGCGGTGGTGTGGTTCCCGCTGGCGACCAGCTTGCCGAACGGGCCGGCGCTCGCCGCCGCCTCGTCGGTGTGGAAGGGCATCGGGTCCCACTGCCGGGCGTAGCCGATGATCTCCTCTTCGGTCATCGCGACCTGGCCGAGCTCGTGCTCGTCGCCGGTCACGAAGTCCTCGAAACAGCGCATGCCGTCCTCCTGCCCGCCGCGGCCCGGTCCTCGAACACCATCGCGAGTTCGAGGGCCAGGTGCAGCGACTGGTCGTGGTTGAGCCGCGGGTCGCACGCGGACTCGTAGCGGGTGGCGAGGTCCTCGAAGCCGACGCCCGAGCTGCCGACGCATTCGGTCACGTCCTCGCCGGTGAGCTCCAGGTGCAGGCCGCCCGCGTGGGTGCCCAGCTCGTGGTGCACCGCGAAGAAGCCCTGCACTTCCCCCAGGACGTCGTCGAAGCGCCGGGTCTTGTGGCCGCTGGGCGCGGTGATCGTGTTGCCGTGCATGGGATCGCACACCCAGATGGCCGGGGAGCCGCTGTCGCGGACCCGCTCCACCAGCGGTGGCAGCAGGTCGCGGACCCGGTCGGCGCCCAGGCGGGCGATGAAGGTCAGCCGGCCCGGCTCCCGGGCCGGGTCGAGCCGCTCGGCCAGCGCCACCGCCTCGTCCGGCCGGACCGTCGGGCCCAGCTTGACCGCGACCGGGTTGCGCACCCGGCTCGCGAACGCCACGTGGGCGCCGTCGAGCCGGCGGGTGCGTTCGCCGATCCACAGCAGGTGCCCCGAGGTGCCGTAGTCGTGCCCGGTGCGGGGATCGGTGCGGACCAGCGCCGTCTCGTAGTTCAGCAGCAGCGCCTCGTGGCTGCTGTAGAAGTCCGGCGCGCGCAGGTCGCTGTCGGCGCCGGCGTACCCGGCGAGGAACCGCAGCGCCACCGAGATCTTCTCGATCAGCTGCTGGTGCCGTTCGTTGCGGGGACCGCGGGCCGCCATCGCCCGGATCTGCTCGTACAGCGCGGTCAGGTCGATGCCGTCGTGCCCGACCAGCGCGCTGATCTCGTCGAGGGTCTCGGCCGAGGAGCGGTACGTGCGCAGCAGCCGGCCGGGATCGATCCGGCGGGCCTCCTCGGTGAACTCGACGTCGTTGACCGCGTCGCCCAGGTACGACGGCAGCGTCACGCCGTCTCGGGTCTCGACCGGCCGGGAGCGCGGTTTCGCGTACTGGCCGGCGATCCGGCCCACCTGGACGACCCCGAGCCCGGAGGCGCAGGCCAGGATGACGGCCATCTCCCGCAGGCAGCGCAGCTTGCCGCGCACCGACTCCGGCGTCGACCTGGCGAAGGTTTCCGCGCAGTCGCCGCCCTGCAGCAGCATCGCCCGGCCGAGGGACACCTCGGCGAGCCGGGCCCGCAGCCGGTCGCACTCGCGGGGCGCGACGAGCGGCGGGTAGCCGGCCAGCTCCGTCTCGACCGCCACGATCTCGGGGCCGGCGGGCCAGTCCGGCTGGTGCAACGCGCTCTCGGCGCGCCACGTCGGCAACACGGTCATGTTCGGGTCCTTCCGGGCTCGGGGCTCCTGTGGGGACGCGCTGGCGCGGTCTCAGCCACGGCAGAGCCGCAGGAGGGTTTCGGCCAGGGCGCCGCCGGTGCCGCCCAGTGCTTCGCGGTAGTGCCCGATGACGATCTCTTCACGCCCTTCGGCGATCCGGGGGCCACCGGTCTTCGTCCGCCGCTGCTGGATGCTGCGGGAGATCTCCAGCCGCTGCCGCAGCAGCGCGATGATGGACTCGTCGAGCTGGTCGATCCGGGCCCGGTCGGTCCGGAAGTCCGGGGTTCCCTGCTGGTCCGGCACTGCCTGCTCCTATCTGGCGCGGTAGCTGTGGAGGGTGACGTGGACCGGTTCGGTCCCGTCCGAACCGGTGAAACCGCGGCGGCCGGGCTCTTCGCGGGCGGCCGGCACGGTCTCGCGCAGGCTCGCCAGGCTCCGCCGCGCGAGGTCCTGGTAGGTGCGGGTGCCGTTGGCCTTCCAGTCGATCTCGCCGGGGGTCAGCTCGCGGAGCACCTTGGCCGGGCTGCCCGCGATCAGGGACCGGGCGGGCACCCGGGTTTCGGCCTTGACGAAGCTCATCGCCCCGACGAACGCCTCGTCCTCGACGACGACGCCGTCCATCAGCACGCTGTTCATCCCCACGAGCACGTCCCGGCCGACCCGGCACCCGTGCAGCACGCTGCCGTGGCCGACGTGCCCGTTCTCGCCCACGACCGTGACCGAGCCGGGGAAGCAGTGCACGACGCAGCCGTCCTGGATGTTCGCTCCGGCGTGGACCTCGATCCGGCCGAAGTCACCCCGCAGGCTCGCCAGGGGGCCGATGTAGCAGCCGGGGCCGATCAGGACGTCGCCGATGAGGACCGCGTCCGGGTGCACGAAGGCCTCCGGGTCGATCACCGGGACCACGCCGTCGATCTCGTAGACGCGAGCCATCTGCCGCGTTCCTTTCCGTTCCGGGGTCTCAGACGCCGAGACCGAGCTCGGCTTCGGCGTCGAAGCCGTGGATCCAGGCGACGTTGTCGGGCAGGTGCTTCAGTCGCTCGTCGCGTTCCCGTGCCTGCGGCCCGTCGGGGACTTGGAAGCACTTGCCGTTGACCCGCGAGCCGATCTGCAGCTGCCGGGACCGCGGCTTGCGCAGGGCTTCGTACCGCCGCAGGGCTCCGGCGATCTCCGCCGGCTCACCGGCGCCGGAGAGCAGGCCCGCCAGCACGACCGCGTCCTCGATCGCCTGGTTCGCGCCCTGCCCGTGGTGCGGCAGCATCGCGTGGGCGGCGTCGCCGAGCAGCGTGACGCGGGAAGTGCTCCAGCGCGACAGCGGTTCCCGGTCGTACAGCGCCCACTTGCCGACGCTGCGGGCCCCGGCGAGGATCGACGTGACCACGGCGTTCCAGCCGTCGAAGGCCGCCACGGCTTCACCCACGTCGCCGCGGGTGACCCAGGACTCCCGGGTCCAGTGCCGGTCCGGGACCACGGCCAGGAAGTTGATCAGCCGCCCGCCGCTGACCGGGTAGCAGATGAAGTGCCGCCCCGGTCCCGGGAACAGCCACAGCGCGGGCTCGCGCGGGTCGAACCCCGGGCCCGGCGGCAGGTCGTCGACCGGGGTGAGCCCGCGCAGGCCGCTGGTCCCGGAGAACGTCGCCTCCTGCGGCCCCCACACCGCTTCCCGCAACGCCGAGTGCACGCCGTCGGCGCCGATGACGACGTCCGCGCGGGTGGTGACGCCGTTGCCGAAGACCAGTTCCACGCCGTGGGCGTCCTCGGTGACCGACGTGCACTTGTGTCCCAGGTGGACGGTCCCGCCGGCGAACCCGTCCAGCAGCAGCTGGTGCAGGTGGCCGCGGTGCACCGTGTAGTACGGCGAGCCGAACCGGCCGGCGTAGTGGTCGCCGAGCTCGTGGGAGCAGAACACTTCGCCGCTCGCCCACCGGTGGAACTGCGCGTGCGACGGCAGCACCGCGTCGGCGCGCAGGGCGTCGCCCAGGCCGAGCCGGTCCAGCAGCCGGCTGGCGTTGGCGCCGATCGCCACGCCCGCGCCGACCTCGGCGAACCCTTCGGCCTGCTCGTAGACCGTCGCCTCGATGCCCCGGCGGCGCAGGGCGACCGCCGTGGCGAGCCCGCCGATGCCGGCGCCCACCACGGCGACCCGCGGGGACGCCTGCGCCGGGCTCACCGGGCGGCCGCGGGGTTTTCCAGCACCGTGGCCAGCGTCTGCTTGGCCCGGCGCTGTTCCTTGTCGTCGATGGCGCCGAGGTCGATCGCGGCGAAGTCGATCCGCGTCACCGCGGCGGGGCGGCCCGCCTGCTCGATGGTGACCTCGTGGGAGAACACCAGCTGCTCCGGCTTCTCCAGATCGGCCGTCAGCACGGTGAGGCGCAGCGTGGCGCCGACGGGGAACAGGAAGTTCTTGAACGCGGTGTTCATGGCGTTGATGACGAGGTAGTACCGCCGGCCGGGGGTGCGGCCGAGGTAGAACCGCTCGGTCACCGCCACGAACATCTGGCGCGCGGCCTCGACCGCCACCATGCCCTGCACGTGCGCCCGGGTCTGCGCGTCGAGGACCAGCTCGTTGTCGTTGTGCAGCCGCAGGTCGGCGGTGTAGACCCCGGCGCTCTCCTCGGTCAGGTTGGCCACCAGGACGTTCTGCGCCTGGCCCTTGTGCAGCTCGTGCCGGTCGGCGAGGTTCTCCTCCCGGCGCAGCAGGCTGACCCGGGACTCCTCGATCCCCCGCCGCGTGAGCGCGGCGAGCAGGAACGTGCCGGAGTAGTCGTCGATCCCCTGCCCGGCCAGGATGTGCAGCGGCCAGGGCCCTTCGTCGAACTCGCCTTCCGCGATCGCGGCGACGAGCCCGCTCAGCGACCAGGCGCCGACCGACTCGGCGAAGTCGTGGAAGCGGTCCCCCACGACACAGATGACGCGCGGCGACCCGGTTTCGGACATCGCGATACCTCCAGGTGGGCTGCCGTCAGCGCGGCAGGTCGGAAAACGGGGTGTGGTAGGCGCCGCGGTGGAACACCAGCGGCGGCGCCGGGGTGGTGCCGAGCCCGACGACCGAGCCGATCACCAGGACGTGGTCACCGAGCTCGACGCAGCGGTAGAGCTCGCATTCGATCGTCGCCGGGCTGCCGTCGAAGACCGGGCAGCCGGTTTCGGGGCCGGGGTGCCAGGCGCCGACCTCCGTCAGCGGCGGCCGGCTGCCGTGCGGGCGGCTCAGGGCCTTGGCCACCTCGACCGTGCCGGAGCCCATGATCGAGGCGGCCCAGACGCCGGACCGGCGCAGCCGGGTCAGGAAGGTCGAGTCCTGCCGCAGGTACAGCGAGACCAGCGGCGGGTCGAGCGAGACGGAGGTGAAGCTGTTCACCACGACCGCGTCCTCTGCCTCGCCCGGCCTGCCGTGCACCAGGGTGGACACGACGCAGATGCCGGTCACCAGCTCGCTCATCACCGTGCGCAGGCGGTCGCGATCACCGGTCAGTGTGGTCACGACGGGTCACATCCCGCGCAGCGCCGGGCTCTTCGGCCCGTGCAGGTGCGGCAGCTTCCAGCCGTCGACGTCGTACTCCGACAGGCACGAGTCGACCAGGGCGGTGTACTCGTCGAACTTGCCGGTCGCCTGCTGTGCCTGCAACACCTCGAACCGGATCTGCTCGTGGTTGCCGGCGTAGTTCATCTCGTACAGCTCGTGACGGCCGCCGAACTCGGTCCCGATCGCGTCCCAGATGAGCTTCATCAGTTTGACCCGCTCCTGCGCGGGGACGCCGCGGCCGCGGATGTACTTGTCGAGGTACGGGCGCAGCTCGGGCACGCCCCAGTCCGCGGCGGCGGAGTTGTTGTAGATCAGCGCACTGCCGAGGTCCTTGTAGAAGATCTCCTTGATCTTCGGGTACAGGCTGGTGGCCAGCACCCGGAAGGCCATCGCGGTTTCGCCGTTCGGGGCGAGCGTGCCGTCGGGCCAGGGCGTGGGGTTGTGCACCATCGAGTCGATCAGGCCCCAGAACACGCTGCGGTAGGACAGGACCTCGCCCAGGCGCCCCTGCACGCCGCGGTAGTCGAGGGTGCCGGTGGTGTCGAGGCCCTTGGCCAGCAGGCCGGTGAGGAAGTCGAGCTTCACCGCGAACCGGACGCAGGCGTGCAGCATCGCGCGGTAGAAGAAGCCGGAGCCGACGAAGAAGTTGTTCGCCTTCTCGACGTCGTAGCAGAACACGTCCTCCCAGGGCACGAAGACCTGGTCGAACACGAGGATCCCGTCGTTCTCGTCGAACCGGCTGCTCAGCGGCTGGTCGAACGGCGTGCTGGTGGCCGCGGCGACCTGCTCGTAGGACCGCCGGGAGATGATCTTCAGCCCGGACGCGTTCATCGGGACGATGAAGAACGCCGAGAACTCCTTGCCGTTCTCCGGGATCCGCGCGTAGCTGCCGACGAAGATGTGCTGGGTCACGGCCGCGCCGGTGCCGACCACCTTCGCGCCGGACACGAAGATGCCGGCGTCGGTCTCCCGGTCGACGGTGAGGTAGACGTCCTTGTGCTCGGTCATCCCGCGGTGGCGGTCGATCGGCGGGTTGACGATCCCGTGCCCGATGAACATCACCTTCTCCTGGGCCTTGCGGTACCAGTTGGCGGCGTTGTGCTCGAACGGCGCGTAGTGGTCGCCGTTGGACCCCAGGGTGGACAGGAACGCCGCCTTGAAGTCCGGTGTCCGGCCCACCCACCCGTAGGTCATCCGCGACCACTCGGTCATCGCCTCGACGCCCGCCCGCAGGTCCTCCACCGACCGGGGAGCCTTGAAGTAGGGGTGCGTGAAGCCACCGTTTCCGGTGTCGGTCGGCACGATCAGCTTCTTGCTGGTGGCCGGGTCGTGCAGCGAGTCGTAGAGCCGCGCGATGGTCCCGGCGTTGTTGCGGAACGCCGGATGCGCGGTGACGTCCTCGACGCGTTCACCGCCGATCCAGACCTCGCGCCCGTCCTTCAGGCTGTCCAGGTATTCCGCGCCGGTGTAGGGAAGTTCCACGGATTCGGGTCGCGAGCTCGTCATCATCCACCCAGTTTTCGTCTCGTTCTCCGGACCCCTACAGCATCTCCGGCGCGCGGCCGGGCCAGTACCCGCCTTTTGGTACTAGCCGTTAAGGGTTATGGCGAACGGGACCGGGAATTCCCCGGACGGGAGACGATCAGGTGGCGCGGGCATTCCGCACATCGGCGCCACGGCATTCTTACCCTCGTGGCGCCGGCGTCAAACACCTGGAAGGGTGCCGCGGGGGCTTGGAGGCCGGGTGGTGGAACGTTCGACGACCCGGCGGTGCCGACCACCGGGACAGGCTCTCAGCCCGCCAGTTCCCGGTGGCAGACGTCGCGGAACTGGCGGCGCAACCAGCGGTGAGCCGGGTCGGCGTCCATCCGGGGGTGCCAGGCCTGCGAGATCGCGACCGGCGCGCTGATCGGGTAGTCGACCTCGGCGAGACCGAACCGGCCGATGGCCGAACCGAGCACCCTCGACGGCACGACCGCGACGAGGTCCGAGGCCGAGGCCGCTTCGAGGGCCACGTAGAACGACGCCACCACCAGCCGCACCTGGCGGCTCAGGCCGTCGCGCTGCAGGAGGTCGTCCAGGGGGCCGTGCGTCCGGCCACGCCGGGAGACGTTCACGTGCGGGTACGCCGCGACCCGCTCGAGGGTGGCTTCGCCGGTCACCAGCGGGTGCCCCTTCCGCACGGCGATCACGAACCGGTCGTCGAACAGCCACTCGACCCGGACCTCGGGGCCGAGGTGCCCGATCACCCCGATGTCGAGGTCGATCTCGCCCTCGCGCAGCGCGTCGACGTCCTCCGCGCCCTCGGCCGCGAACCGCAGCACGGCGTGCGGCGCGCTCTCGCCGAGCCGTTTCACGAGCGGGCCGATCACCGCCGAGGCCGACGCGTCACTGGCGCGGACGACGAAGGTACGGGTCATCGACGACATCTCCAGCGGGTCCTGCGGGCGCAGGAGCACCGAGGCCTCCTCGACCAGCCTGCGAACCCGGTCACGCAGCGCCAGCGCGTGGGGGGTGGGCACGAGCCGGCGACCCGCCCGCACGAGAACCGGGTCGCCGAGCTCGAGCCGTATCCGCGACAGCGACCGGCTCACCGAAGGCGCGCTGAGCCCCAGCTTCTCCGCCGCTCCGGTCACACTGCATTCCTCCAGCAGCGCGTCGAGAACGACAAGCGTATTGAGGTTCAGAGCCTTCATACCGCCAGTTTATCGGGAGGTACGCGGTGCGAATCGAACTTCCTGGGGAAAGGGGCAACGGGGACCGCCCGTAAGGGCAGTTGCTTGAAAGTTCAGCTACTCGCGATGATCGGCTTCGCCGTATTTCCAATAGCCTTTGGCCGTGAATTCACCGCGCTCGAGGCCCCATTCGCCGAGAAAGAGCCGACGTGCTTCGTGCACGGCTCCGGCCTCGCCCGCCACCCAGATCACCGAGTTGGCGGAAGGCTTCGGCAGTGCGCGCAGCGCGGGGGCGAGCAACGCGCCCTTTTTCGTTCCCGCGCGCCGCCGCAGCGAGCACACCGACGTCCTCGCCGGGTCGACGGGCGGCAGCTCGTGCTCACCGCCCTCGAGGATCGCGGTCACCCGGCCGTGCCCCTCGGGCAGCGAACCGAGGATCGAGGCGATCGCCGGTGCGGCGCTTTCGTCGCCGGCGAGCAGGTACGCCGGTCCGGGCTCCGGGTGGGTGAACCCGCCGCGGGGCCCGGCGACGGTCACGACCTCGCCGAGCAGCGGCGCCTCCGCCCAGCGGGCCACCGGGCCGTTCCCGTGCAGCACGATGTCGAGGTCGATCTCGGCGAAACGCTGCTGCCGCACGGTGTAGGCCCGCCCGACCTGCGCTCCGGTGTCGGGGTCGGTGACGAACAGCTTGACCCACCCGGCCGGGTCGTCGAACCGGACGCCGTGGGCGCCGCCGAGCACCAGCGTGATCCGCACGAACGTCTCCGACAACCGGACCACGTCGACCACCGACGCCGGCACCCGGTGGCGGACCGGCCGCGTCGTCACCCGTGCTCCCGGCGTGCCTGCCCGACCACCGAGCGCGCCACGTCGGCCAGGAACTCCGGGCTCGAGGAGATCCCGAGCACCACCGAGCGGTAATAGAGGGGGCCGAGCAACCGGTCGAGCAGGTCGGCGAGCTCGGCTTCCCTCGTGGGCGCGCAGTCCAGCCGCTCCAGCACGGCGCGCAGCCCGGCCAGATCCCGTTGCCGTTGCGCGAACAGGAAACCTTCCCGGAACCGCTGGGCGGTGTCGGCGTCGTGCAGGGCCTGGCCGATCAGGCTGTGCATGACCGCGCCGGCGGCTTCGTTGCGCAGGAACTCCTGGAGCCGCACGAGCTGGCCGGTCAGCTCCGCCAGCGGCTCTCCCCCGCCGTCCTCCCAGGCCAGCGCGGCCTGCCCGTCCTCCTCCAGGTTGTCGAGCAGGATCTCCACCTTGGACTTCCACCAGCGGTAGATCGTCTGCTTGGCGACCCCCGCGCGGCTCGCGATGCCCTCGATGGTCACCCCGGCGAAACCGCGTTCCACCAGCAGGTCGTCCGCGGCGTCGAGCACGGCCTGCCGGGCGCTCACGTTGCGGCGGGGCCCCGCGTGCCCGTGGGAGTTCTTGCCGGCGGAGGAACGTGTGCTGGTCATTCCGCTGCTTTCTTCCGGCTGGTCAGGCTGAGCAGCACGCCGGCCGCGATCAGCGCGACCACGATCGCGAACGTGGTCCCCGCGACCCGCAGGCCCGCCAGCTGGATCAGCACGCCCACGCCCACCGCGGGCAGGGACAGCATCGCATAGAGGATGGCGAAGAACGTGGACACGGCGGCTCCGCGCAGCTGGGGCGCGGCACCGGTGGTGATCGCGAGCATGCCGCAGCCGATGGCGGCCCCGGTGCCGAAACCGGTGGCCACCGCGGCGAGCAGCAGTGCGGTCAGCGAAGCGGCGAGCACGGCGAGGGCGACGAGCGCGGACGCCAGGATCAGGGCGAGGCACGCGGCGGGCAGGGCGGTGGCCGGCCGCATCCGCCGGAGCGCCAACTGACCGAGCGCGGTGCAGGCGAAGGCCAGGAACACGACGAAACCGGTCAGCGCCGGGCTGGTCTTGTGCAGCACGGAGCCGAGCAGGATGCCGGCGACCGCGGTGAGCACGCCGAGCACGGCGAAGCCCGCGCCACCGGTCATGGCCGACCGCAGGAAGACGCCGCGGATCTCGCGCGGGACGTGCAGCCGCTGCGGGGTCAGCTTCAGCTTGCCGGTGGCGGTCACCGTCTCCGGCACGAACCACAGGGAGACCAGCGCGATCAGCAGCAGGCCGCCGTGCACGATCCACGGCAGGCGCAGCGGCACGGCCCCGGTGGCCGCGAGCAGGCCGGCGATCAGGTTCCCGCAGGCCAGGCCCCCCATGTTGGACAGCAGGGTGACGATGGGCGCGCTTCCCTTGCGCGCCAGGGGGAACAGCTCCATGATGCCGGCCGTCGCCGCCCCGGTGACGAGAGCGGCGGAGAAGCCGGACAGCACACGGCCGACGAGCAGCGCGGGCAGGCCCTGCGCGGTCAGGAACACGACCGCGGCGGCCGCGGCCAGCAGCAACGCGGTGAGCACGACCGGCTTGCGGCCGACCTGGTCCGACACCCGGCCGAACAGGAGCAGACCGGCGACGACGCCCACGGCGTAGACGGCGAACAGGATCGTCACGGCCAACGAGCCGAACGCGAACTGCGACTTGTAGAGCGGGTACAGCGCGGTCGGCACCGTGGTGCCCACCATCACGGCCCAAAACGCGAAGGCGGTGATGGCCGCCATCGGACCCCGTGAGCGCTCGGCGACCGGCGACGGGCCGGGCGAGGTCTGGATGTTCGACACGCGAAGCACTCCTTGCTGGTTTGCGGGATCGCGCGAAGCACGCGAAGAAGGTCCCGGAGGAAACCCGACAGTTGACTAGTCGCAACGTTGAGTCTCGATCAAAGCATAGACGCACCGTTGCGTCAACGCTTCACGACAGAATCGTGCCCCCCGGGAACCCGCCGTCGGAAGAGCCGCTACCTGCCGGTTTCCACCAGCCCCAGCCGGAGAGCGCTCAGGACCGCCTCCGTGCGCGAGGCCACCTGGAGCTTGGAGAAGACCGTCTTCAGGTGCACCTTGACCGTCCGCTCGGAGATGCACAGGGTCCGGGCGATCAACCGGTTCGACTTGCCTTCGGCCAACTCCCGGACCACCTCGAGTTCCCGCGGCGTGAGCTGGCAGCCCAGCCCCCGGCGCAGGCCGGGAGCGGTCACCCGGGCGACCGCGGCGTCCTCGGCGCTCAAGGGGTAGCCGATCACCGTCTTGACGACCTCGTCCGGCCCGCCCACGGCCGGCTCTTTCGGATGCATTCGCGCCAGCAGCATGATGATCATGCTCTGGGTTTTCAGCACCTCGCCGAGCAGGTGCGCCACCCCTTCGGAAACGGACTCGTGAAGGTCACAGGTCGCAACAGGCATGACAATCCCCCAGATACAGTGACGAAAGTGAATTGCGCGTCATCGCGCGGATACGGCGCCCTGCCGATTGCCGGTGGGCCCGCCGCGGGCCAATGGCCGAAGCTGCGCATTCGGACCGGCCGAGTCTAACCTCGGCGTCACGAAACGGACAACCACAACACTGCACAAAGAGACTTTTTACCAGGCGCAACAACGGCCTCCGGGGAGCAATCCACTACCCCGAACGGACCCGTGCCGGGATCGCGCGTGGAAAATTGCCGAAATGCCGGGAGAGCGCGTGAAGATCATAACGCGAACGCCCGGCGTTCGCCCCGCGGCGACGAAGACGCCGCACGACCGGAGAGGACGTGGCACGTTCGTCACCGCGGACGCCGAGGTTGCGCGAGATGCCGGTCTTCTCCCGGAACCGCCGCAGGGAACGTTCGCCGCGTTCTGCGTGGTGCCCGCACCGCCGAAGGGCTGGGGCTGCGCAGGCCGGCTCACAAGCTGGGAGTGTCGGCTCAGGCTTTGTCCCGTTGGGAGACGGGAAAGCGCGCACCGGCCATCGAGGACGTGGCCCACGTCCTCGGCGGCAGCTCGCTTGCCGACGTTCGGAGTTGACGTCTCGCCGCCGCCCCTGGCCGCAACGCCGAGCGGCCAGGGGTAGCGGTCGACGCCGCGGCGGCAGGCGAGAACCGGGTCGTCCGGTCAGGCCCGGTTCAGTTGCCACTGCTGGTTGGGCCCGCCGTTGGCGGCCCACTGCACGACCTGCGCGCCGTCGCTCGTCGCCGCACCGGAGACGTCCGCCACCAGTCCGCTGTCGTGGCTGACGATGGTGTAGTAGCCGTTGCCGGTGGACCGCAGATACCACATCTGGTTGGTGCCGCCGTTGGCCGTCCACTGCTGCAGTTGCAGCCCGGCCGTGCTGCTGTTGGCGTTGACGTCGAGCGCCTTTCCGCTCGGGACGTACTGGAGGGTGTAGGAGCCGTCGGAGGTCGTGGCGATGGTCCAGGAGGCGGTGCCGCTCTGCTGGACCACCTTGGCGCCGTCCGCGGTGGAGTTGCCCGCGACAGCGAGCGGCTTGCCGCTGTTGCGGTTGACGATGCGGTAGGTGCCCGGTGCGGGACTGTCTCCGCCGCCTCCGGCGAGGTTGAAGTACTCCACCGCGTCGGTGAAGACGGGGTTACCGGACTTCGTGGTCGACAGCTGCAGGTACACGCGGTTGCCGGTGGCCGGGGTGGTGAAGGACACCGGCTGGGTGACCCGCGAGCCGAGCGGGACGGCCAGGGTCGTGCTTCCGGACGCGACGACCGCGCCGTCCGGCGCGTCGAGCCGCGCCGTCCAGGTGAAGCCCACCGAGGTGTCGGCGAAGTCGTCGTTGAAGACGGTGATGTTGCGGGTGACCGTGGCGTTCCGGGCGTAGTTGGGCACGGCCTGCGGCAGCGGGAAAGTGCCGTTGGAGTCCGAGGCGCCGGAGGCCGACCAGAACGGCAGGTCGACCGCCGCCACCGGGTTGTACGCCGCCTGTACGCGCTGGATCTGCGGGTTGCTCCAGGGGGCCGGGAGGTTGTCCGCGCCGTAGATGGGGTGGCCGCCCTCCTCCGGGGTGAAGTCGGTGGTCCGCACTCCGGGCACGACGCTGGCCCAGGCGGACAGCAGGGTATACGGACGCAGGTCGGTGGCGTTCTTGCCGCGCTTGGCCAGGGTCGCCGTGGCGAACCACTCGAAACCCTGCTTGTTGTTGCACGCCGGCCAGATGAACTCGCCCTCGCCGTCGGGCCGACCATTCGCGGTGACCACGCCCTCCCCGTACCTGCCGAAGCCGTCGATGTAGTGCGAGATCACCGCGAAGTTGGGGTACGTCATCCCGGGGTAACTGTTGACATTCGCGCCGACGCCCAGCTCGGCAATGACCGGCCGGGTGCCGTCGGCGCCGTTCATCGCCGCGTACAGGTCCTTCTCGAACTGTTCGGAATCCTGGCCGCTCTGGTTCGGCTCGTTGTTCTGACTCCAGCGGATGACCGCGGGGTGGTTGCGGTCGCGCAGGACCAGCGCACGGGCGTGGTTGACCATGTTGTCGTGCCCGGCGATCCAATCCTGCCCGGACTGGGAGCCGCGAATCGCGACCTCGTCGATGACCATCAGGCCCATCTCGTCGGCGACATCCAACATGTACGGGCTTGCGGGCTCCTGGTGGACGCGTATCACGTTG
This sequence comes from Amycolatopsis sp. NPDC051128, assembly GCF_040682715.1. Taxonomy (NCBI): domain Bacteria; kingdom Bacillati; phylum Actinomycetota; class Actinomycetes; order Pseudonocardiales; family Pseudonocardiaceae; genus Amycolatopsis; species Amycolatopsis sp. NPDC051128. The sequence goes on from NZ_JBFBBN010000005.1 coordinate 268,215, forward strand.
TAGTTGAGGCGCTGGTAGTTGTCCACCGTCTGCGGCCAGCCGCCGTTGTTCGACGAAGGGGGCAGGAAGCCGGGCAGGGTGTCGTAGGCGTCGCCCTTGCCGCCGTTGTTGATCCGGTCGTAGTCGGCACCCTGGAGGTTGTCGCCGCGGAAGTTCACGCGCACGCCGTTGAGGTAGTAGTAGTCACCGTTCTGGGTGGCCTCCCGGAACCCGAACCGGTACGTGGCGTCGCTGGTGTGCCCGTCATCGGTGACGGCACGCACCGCAAGCCGGTGCAGCTGCGCCCGGTACCCCGGCCGGTACGGCACGTTGGGCCACCAGTACGAGGTGCTGTCGGGGTTCCACGCGACCGGCCCGACGGTCACGGTCGCGGTCGAGTGGGCCGCCACGGTGACCGTGCGGCTGGGCAGTTCCGGGTAGCTGAAAGCCGTTCCGTTGTCGGACGACAGCGACCCGGTCAACGTCACCGACCGGGAGCTGCCCGACGTGTTGCGCACCGACACGTCGTAGCTCAACGTCTTGTTCGCCACTGACGTCCGCACGAATGTGTCGCTGACGGACACCGCCGGGTACGTCCGCAGGAACGCCGAGCGGTAGATCCCCTGGGGGACCGCCTCGGACCACTCGGCGGCGTCGGGCACCAGGTACCGGCCGTTCGACGCCTTCAACGCGCCGCGGCCCTTCACGTCGACGCTGATCGTGTGGGTGCTGCCGGGGGCCGCGTAGGCGGTGATGTCGAAATTCGACGGCGTGAACGCCGTGGTCTGCGTCGCCACCACCCGGCCGTCGACCGACAGCGTCGCCTGGTGGTTGACCGCGCCGAGCTCGATCCACGTCGACTGCGGCTGACCCGAGTCGGGCACGGTGATGTTGCGCGAGTACACCGCCTCGTTCACGTCGGTGAAGCCCTGCTTGTACCAGCCACCGCCGGGCACGGTGATCGAGGTCGTCCCCCGACCCGTCGGCGTGAAACTCCACGTCCCGGCCAGGTCGACCGAGGCGATCGCGGCGGCGCCGGCAGCCGCGGCCGCGGGTGCCGGCTGTGGTGCGACGGCCGGCTGTGCTGCGGCGGCGGGTTGTACCGTGTCGATGATCGCGAGGAGTGTGGCGCCGGCCAGCGCTGCGCGGGCGAAACGCTGAGATAGCGTGCGAGGACGGTTCTGACGCATCAAGAAATCCCTTTCACGGGTCGCGTCTACGGGGATACACCGATCATCGGACCCATCGCCACTACTCGCCGGGGCCGCCGGAATGGAGAGGTCCACTATGGACTCGTCTACCGGCTCCATGCCAGCGGAGCAGGTCATCGGTCGGTAAGCAATCGTGCTCGAACCGGTTCGAACAGAACGATAAGCGGGGTCGACTCGTGGTGTCAAACATGTCTATGGCTTGCGACGAAAGAAAAGCGCGATCCCGTGAAACTTTCAGGCCGCGACTGGGTGCCCCGCCGCCTGCGTTGACGTCGAGCACTTTGCCGCCGGGAACGGAGCACCCGTGAGCGGCCGTGGCGGATGGCCCATCGGCCGGCGCCCGTGATGCCGTGGCCAGCACGTGCGGGAGACCGGCTAGCGCTGGCTCCACTGCTGATTGCTTCCGCCGTTGCCGGGGGTTGCGCTGTACCGAGACGTCCAAGATGGACACGGTCGACGTTACCGAAACCCGAGAGCTCCAGAACCAGGGCGGCCACCGCGAGTGCAGCAGCGTTTCCGGGCCGCCGGGCAACCGCGGCGGCCTTCCTGGCGTACTGGTGGCATGACGTCGTCGAGGTCCTGGCTGCCCGAGGCGGCCTTGTTGTGGCTTCCTCTGGTGGTGCTGGTCGGCGGGCTCGCGGTGGTGTGGACCGGCGTTTCCATGGCCGTGGATGTGAACCGGTCGGCGGGGCTCTTCCCGGGACGGGTCGTCGCGACCGACGTCCGGGAGCGCCTGACCGCGGACGTCCGGTACACCGGACCCGACGGGGTGACGAGGACGGAGACCTTCGAGCACCACCAGGGGCGGGTGAACGTCCCGGGGCGCCGGGTGCAGATCCGGGTGTGGCCGGACGAACGGCGCGCGGAATTGGACCTCGGTGACAAACACACCCCGGTCATCGTGGCCGGCAGCCTGCTGACTCTGCTCGGCGCGGGCGGCACCGTCCTGCTGTTCATGTGGCATCACGGCGTGAGGCTGGACGTGAAGGTGAAGAAGTGGCGTACGCGGTTCGATGTGTGCTTGTGGTGGCTGTCTCGCTGGCGTTGACGTCTCTTCTGCGATGAGACCTGGCGAAGGGATCGCCCTGCCGGTGTTCGGGGCTCTTGCCGTTCGGCCGCGGCCTCGAATTCCACACCACCTCGGCGGGGCTGGCGCGTTCGACGACCGGCCGCGGCGCGCGGGTCATCGTCCCGATGGGTGACCAGCGGGGTCCGGGCCGCCGTGCAGCACCTCTCGTTCCGCCCGGCGCGGCGAAAGCGGGTCGGCTTCCGCGGCGTACCCGATGCGCAGGAGGGCCTGCGGGAAGCCGGTCAGACCGAGGTCCTCGCACAGCGCGGACCGCACCGGCTCCAGGTGCAGCGGCTGCGTCAGCACCGCGGCCGCCAGCCCGAGGTCGACCGCGGCGAGCCAGGCCCGCTCCAACGCGTACCCCGCGCGGACGTGGTCGGCCCGGGCGTCGTCCGCGGTGACGAAGACCAGCAGGGTCTCGCCGGCCAGACGACGCTCGAGTTCCGCCGTTTCCGGGACCTCCGTGGCGCGGTGGACCAGGCCCGCCCACGGCACCGAGCCGGCCGGGACCCGGCTGGCGGGGAGGCCGACGCCGTGCCGGTGGGAGCCTTCGTCCCGGATCGTCCAGAGGGAAAGCTCACGCTGGTAGCCGCTGTCGGTGCGGAAGTGCTCAGCTGCGAAGTGCAACAGCCGGGCGACCACCGCGACCTCCCGGCCGGGCCGGACGAGACGCGCTTCGACGCCCGGCGCCCCGCCCGCGTCGACGAGCTTGTGCACCACCGGCGCCGGCACGGCCACCCCCTCGAACGGCGCCCGGTGACTCGCCCGGCGGTCGATCGCCCCGTAGCGGCGGAGTTCCTCGGTCGCGGACGGGGACTCGGCGCCGACAGCGATCCGGGCCACCAGCTCCGGCTCGCGTGCGTCGGGCAGGAACTCGATCTCCACGGCCCGGCCGAGGATGCGGACGGCGAGCTCGAGGTTGGCCACCGCGGCACCGCACGACGCGGCGCGGTCACGCCCGTCCGGGTCGTGGTGCGGAAGAGCCGGTTCCGCACGTTCAAGCACCCGCAGCTCGTCCGGCTCGATCTCCAGCAGCCACGGCTGGATGTTGTGCACCGACGGCGCGCGCATCATCGACCGGACCAGCACCTCGGTCTCGGCCGCCGCCCACGGCTTTCTCTCCACAGTGGACATCTCGGATCACCCCGTCCGGCACAGAGAAGACGTGGCCCACTACTCGCGGCGACAGCGCAGCAAGCGGAACCTGCACCGGCCCCGGTCGGACCCGGCCTCCCCCACACCCCGACCCTACGATTTCCCGCCGTGGCGGGATGGCGTCGTTCGGCACCCATGCGAAGGACTTTCGTCACCTGCGCGCCGGTCTCACGGGGTGCGGCGGCGCAGGGTGGCCGAGGCGCACCCGCTCGCCACCACCGGGACGCCGCGGGAGTCGATCGCGCGGGCGGTGGCGTCCCTGGTTCCCGAGCACCGAAAGTCCTCCACCGAGAGGTATTCCGGCCCTCCCGCCGGCGGAGCGCGCGGTGCGAGGGTCAACCCGGCAGCACAACCCGACCACGAGGAAGGCCGATGATGGAGCGAGCATTCCCGGACGACTACACCGTCAAGACCGCGGTGGCCATGGCCGTCCGCGCGCCATCGGTGCACAACTCCCAGCCGTGGTACTGGCGCATCGGCCATAGCTCACTGCACCTGTACGCCGACCCCGACCGGCTGCTGCGCGAAACCGACCCGGACGGCCGCGATCTGATCCTCAGCTGCGGCGCGGCCCTGCACCACCTCCGGATCGGCTTCGCCGCCCTCGGCTGGACCGCCGAGGTGCACCGGCTGCCCAATCCCGACGAGCCGGACCACCTCGCCGCGATCACGCTGCGTCAGCACGAGCCGACGCAGGACGAGGTCGCGATGGCCGCGGCGATCCCCCGGCGCCGCACCGACCGGCGCAGGCACAGCTCCTGGACCGTGCCCCGCGGACACGTCGAAGCCATGGCCAAAGCCGCGGCGCTGGAAAGCACCGTGCTGCAGGTCGCCGAGGACTCCGCGCGCTACCACCTGGCCACCGCCTTCGAGGAAGCGTCGCGGCGGCACGCCGCCGACCCGGCCTACCGCACCGAACTCGCCGCTTGGAGCGGCCGCCACTTCTCCTCCGACGGCGTCCCGGCCCGCAACACCCCGGCACCGGACGACACCCCGGGCGCACTGCGGGTCCGCCCGTTCGCCGACCCGCTCCTCGCCCAGTCACCCGACGCCAAGGCCGAAGACGACGAAACCGTCCTGCTGGTGCTGAGCACCGCCTCCGACGACCGGATGTCGCAGCTGCGTGCCGGCGAAGCGACGAGCGCCGTACTGCTCACGGCAAACGCCTTCGGCCTGTCGTCGTGCCCGCTGACCGAGCCGCTGGAGCTGCCCGACGTCCGCGACACCGTCACCGAACGGGTGACCGGCGGCTCGTACCCCCAGATGGTGCTGCGCGTCGGCTGGGCGCCCGCCAACGCCGACCCGCTGCCCGCGACCCCTCGCCGCGACCTCGCCGACGTGCTGCAGCCGCTCGAAGCGCCGCCGAAGAACCCCTTCCGCTACCAGGCCCACTAGGAAAGGAGCCGGTCATGCCGTACTGGCATCACCCCGGAACCATGGGCTGGGCCGGCGGCATCGGCATGCTCGTGCTGATGGCGCTCGTGCTGGCCGCGCTGGTCGCCATCGCCGTCGTCCTCGTGCGCCGGGGGCCGCAGCCGCCGGGACCGGGCGACACCGCCCGGCGGATCCTCGACGAGCGGTTCGCCCGCGGCGAGATCGACCAGGAAGAGTACGAACGCCGCCGTGACGCGCTGACGCGATCGAAGTGACCTTGCGCGGGCGGAGGATGCCCGTTCGGCGCCGTCACGGTGAACGACGGCGAAACCCCTACGCGACCCGCACGGTCGACCTGAACGCCGTTCCGCCCGAGGATGGGATCATGCGATGACCGGACACCCCGTTGTCACCTCGATCGACGCACTCGCGCCGGACCTGCTCGCCGAAGCCCGCGACCACGGCTCCAGGCGGGCAGCGCGGACGCTGGTGTCCGGGAACTCCCAACGGGCCACCCTGATCGCCCTGGCCGACGGGGCAGAGCTGGCCGAGCACGACTCACCGCCGGCCGCGACACTCTACGTCGTCTCGGGCACGGTGCGGCTGCACAGCCACAGCGCGGAATGGATCCTCGAGCGCGGGCAGCTGGCGACCATACCGCCGGAACGCCACGGACTCACCGCGCTCGGCGACGCCGTCGTTCTCCTCACCGTCGCACTCCGGTAGCGGCCCCGGGCCGCCGGAGCCCGGACCAGCAGGTCCGCCTCGCCGACGACGCCGACCGGGCGGTCCCCGTGAACCGGCACCCAAGGGCCTCCCGGCTGGTGACCTTCGGCCCCAGAAACTCCCGCGCCACCGGAAGAAGCTGACCGCAGCACCGAAAAGAACGGAGGTTTCCCCATGTCCATCCGACCGGAAGAGAAGAAGACCACCTCGGGCCGAGTCCCGGTTCAGCGGGCCACCGAGCCGGCGCCGGTCGCCGGGCCCACGACCGTCGGGAAGGCCCTGGCCGTCCTGCGGATCACCACCGGGTTCGTGTTCCTGTGGGCGTTCTTGGACAAGCTGTTCGGCCTGGGCTACGCGACCCCGTCGAAAGGCGCCTGGATCAGCGGCGGTTCGCCGACGAAGGGCTTCCTCAGCAGCGTCCACGTCGGCCCGTTCGAGTCGATGTTCCACGCCTGGGCCGGCACCTGGTGGGCCAACACGCTGTTCATGCTCGGCCTGGGCGCCATCGGCATCGCCGTCATCGCCGGGATCGGCCTGCGGCTGAGCGCGATCGCCGGCTCGCTGATGATGCTCATGATGTGGGCCGCCGAATGGCCGTTCGCGCAGAGCATGAGCACCGGTGAGGCGACGCACTCCACCAACCCGATCATCGACTACCACATCATCTACGCGCTCGTCCTCATCGCGCTCGCCGCCGCTTCGGCCGGGCACACCTGGGGACTCGGCCGCCGCTGGGCCGACGCCGTCGGCGACCGCGCGTGGCTGCGCTGACGCGATCCGCTCCACGGGCGCCTGCCGACCGGCGGGCGCCCATTCCCGCTGTCCGGACAAGGAGATGAAATGAAGGCGCTCGTGTACGACGGCCCCGGCCGGCGCAGCTGGACCGACCACGCCGAACCCCAGCTCACCGCGCCGACCGACGCGATCGTCCGCGTCGACGCGGTCACCATCTGCGGCACCGACCTGCACATCCTCAAGGGCGACGTCCCCGAGGTCGAACGCGGCCGGATCCTCGGCCACGAAGCGGTCGGCACCATCACCGAGATCGGCTCCGCCGTCACCACCGTCAAGCCCGGCGACAAGGTCCTGGTGTCCTGCATCTCCGCCTGCGGACGGTGCGGATACTGCCGGTCCGCGGCCTACGGCCAGTGCCTCGGTGGCGGAGGCTGGATCCTCGGCCACACGACCGACGGCGTCCAGGCCGAATACGCGCGCGTCCCGTTCGCCGACACCTCGACCTATGTGTTGCCGTCCGGGGTGAGCGACGAGTCCGCGCTGATGTTGGCCGACATCGTCCCGACATCCTACGAAGTCGGCGTCCGCAATGGCGGCGTCAAACCGGGCGACACCGTGGTGATCGTCGGCGCCGGACCGATCGGGCTGGCCGCCATCACCAACGCCCAGCTCTTCTCGCCCAGCACGATCATCGTGGTGGACAAGGAACCGGCCCGGCTCGACGCGGCGAAGTCCTTCGGCGCCGACCTGATGGTGCAGCCCGGCGAAGCGGCCGCCGCGGTGGCCGAAGCCAGTGGCGGGCTCGGCGCGAACGTCGCGATCGAGGCGGTCGGCATTCCGGAGACGTTCGAGCTGTGCACGAAGCTGGTCCGCCCGGGCGGACACGTCGCGAACGTCGGCGTGCACGGCGCCCCGGCGACGTTGCACCTCGAACAGCTGTGGATCAAGAACATCACCATCACCACCGGACTGGTCGACACCTCCAGCACACCGATGCTGCTCCGGATGCTCACGGCGGGCCGGCTGGACACGAGCCGGTTCATCACCCACCGGTTCGGGCTCGACGAGATGGACGAAGCCTACGACGTCTTCGCCCACCCGCAGGACAGCAACGCCCTGAAGGTCGCCCTGTTCCGCAGCTGATCACGCAGCGAAGCGGCCACCGTCCATTCCGGACGGTGGCCGCTTCGCTGTGCCTCAGTTGTGCGGTTTGTGCGAGCTCAGGATCCCGACCTCGCCCGGCGGCACCGGGGACACGCCCCGGTCGTCGAAGCGGCCTTTCAGGGTGTGCCGCACCTCGACGACACCGTCGACCCGGCGGACCAACGCCACGATCACCGGGACCATGCTCTCCCGCTCGACCGTGCCGTTGAGCGTCACGATGCCGTCGTGCACGGAAACGTACAGAGACGCCGGGTCCATGGTCATCTCCCGCAGCAGCACCTCGTCGCGGACCTCGTCCCGGATCTCGCGGTCGGTCCGCAGGAAGACCCGGAGCAGGTCCGAGCGGGAGACCACGCCGACGAGCTTGCCCTCGCCGTCCACCACCGGCAGGCGGTGGAAGTGGTGCTCCTCCAGCAGTTTCGCGGCCACGGTGACGTCGTCGTCCGCCCGGACGACGACCGCGGGGGCCGTCATCAGGTCGGCGACGAACGCCGCTCCCGCTTTCCGCTTCGCTTGCCGGGAGCCGGGCTTGAGCAAGCCGTGCGGGGCCTCGCGCTCGAGCAGATCGCCTTGGGAGACGACGCCGAGGACGAGCCCGTCGTCGTCGACCACGGGGGCGCCGCTGATGTTCCAGGTGGCCAGCAGTACAGCGACGGCCTTGAACGGGGTGTCCGGGCCCACGGTGGTGACGTCGGTCGTCATGACCGAACCCACTTTGCGGCGACTGGACATCTTGACCTCCTTCACAGCAGCGGGCCCGGGTAGTAGCTGCCCACCGGTTCCGGTGTCGCTTCCTTCTCCGGCTCCGAGACGGTCCGCGCCGGGATCACCACCACGGGGCAGCTCGCCTCGCGCAGGCAGTGCTCGGCGACCGAACCGACGAGCAGCTTCAGCAGCCGGCCACGGCCGTGGCTGCCCAGCACCAGCATCGCCGCGGTCTTCGACGCCTCCTCCAGCGCCACCGCGGCCGAGTGCTCGACCAGCTCGGCCCGCACGGCCACGCCCGGGTGTTCGGCCCGCACTTCGCCGACGACCTCGTCGAGCCGGCGCCGCTCCCGGTCCGCGACCGTCTCCGGCGATCCGGCGACCGCCGCACCGAGGTCGGCGACCGGCTCGAACGCCCACGCCCGCAGCGCGACGACCTGACGACCGCTCTCCGCGGCTTCGGACACCGCCCAGCGCAGCGCCGCGACGCTGACCGCCGAATGGTCCACGCCGACGACGATGTCGCCCTGATTTGCCGTTGTCATGGGAAATCACCTTCTCCTGTTCTCAAGAATGGGTTTTCCGGTCCTGCTCGTGGAACCACTCCTGCTGCCACTGGGCGAACCGGAAGCGGTCGAGGGAAAACACGGCCAGCCGGTAGCAGAGGGCGAGCAGTGCCAGTGCGCCCAGCCAGAGGCCAAGCCCGAGGACTACGGCGTCGATGACGACACCCGCGCCGCTGAGCGGGGGATCCACCGGGCTGCCGGCGCGATCCACCCAGATGTCGAGGGGATGGCCTTTGAGCGTCCCCTGGTCGGCAGTCACATGGCCGACGCGGCGGGTTCCGTCCGGAAGCAGCCAGGTCGCGTCGGTGGGCCGGCCGTTGCCGACGACCCCGGCGCGCGAGTTCACCGTGATGCCCGGCCCGTCGGCGAGCAGGGTGGCGGTCACCCGCGTGCGCTCGCTGAGCTGCTGGGCCGACTCTCCTTGCTGCCGCGCGTAGGTTTCCGAGCCGATGGAGGCGGCGACCGGCAGCGCGGCGAGCGCGAGCAGCACCACGAAGACCAGCAAGCCACCCTGGACCCGGTCCGAGGTCCGCGCCACCGAACCGCGGCGGGGCAAAAGGGTGTGCCACATCCGCGCGATCGGGTTCGACGACGTGCTCATGGCTCCTGCCCTGTCCGGTCGGAAGTCCCTGGTACGAACAGGATCATCGATTTCCGGCGCCGCCCGAAGAGGCCTTGGACCCCGGAGTGCGGGACCGGCCCACCCTCCTCGAGAGGCCCTCCGACGGTGCACCGGGGACTTAGGACCCTGTGCCGTGGCGGGACTCGACGGCGAGCCGCGCACGGCGGGCTCGGTAATGTGCGAACAGGGGCCCGCCGCGGCGGCCGACATCGAAGTTCGCGAACTGGCGCGGCTGATGACCGACGCCGACGTGCGCTCGGCGCCGGTCGTCGACGGCGGCATGGTGACCTGCCGCGACGTGCTGCGAGCTACGGCCGGGTGCACCTGAGCGTCAGCTCGCCGGCACGTCCGGGCCGGTGCGATGGGTCAGGATGTCCTCGACCGGGCGGCGGGCCGTGAGCCGGGTCGGGGAGCCGTAGCCGATGCGCAGCAAGGTGTGCGGCTGACCGAGCCCGGCGAAGATGTGGTCGAGCGACTCCCGCGTCCGCGGGGTTTCGAACGGCTGGGACAGGAAAGAGGTCGCCAGGCCCTCGGCGGTCGCGGTCAGCAGGACCCGCTGCATCGCCATCCCGGCCCGGACCTCGGCGTGCGGTCCCCGGTCCCGGGTCAGCAGCACCCCGAGCAGGGGCTCCTGCTCGTATTGGCGCGGCGGCAGGTTCTCGTTCTCGTGCGACGCGCGCAGCGTCACGACTCCCGGCCGGTACGGGGGCGGGCCGGACGCGGTCCGTGGCACGCCGTCGAGGCTGCCGGGCTCCCGGTGGGTCCAGAACGCCGCCTCCGCCCGGAAGTCCGGGTCGTCCGCCTGCAGGGCCTCGGCCTGCCGGACCAGCGACGCCACCGGTGTGTACCGGCCGGACACGTTGAGGTACTCGATCTGCCCGCCCTCCTGCAGCGCCGCGGACTTCAACGCGGCCCGCGCCGTGGACGGCACCTCCTTGTCCAGGAGCGGACGGCGGTTGGTGTGCCGGCGAAACACGGCCTCGGCGAGCTTGCGCTCGGCCGCGGTGGCCTTCTGGTTGCCGTCGAGCCGGATCACCGCGACGAGGTCCGGCTCGGCCGGGTCCGGCAGCATGCGCACAACCACGGCGAGCCCGTTGGCGCGCAGGCAGAGGACCAGGTTGAACGCGGCCGCACCGCAGGCGAGCCGGGCTTCGCGCCCGTGCGGGTCGGCGATGCCCAGGACGCGGTCGCGGTCCAGCCACACCTCGATCACCTCGTGCTCGACGACGAACCGCCAGGGCTGGGTGTTGTGTGGCGAGGGCGCGCGCACGGCCGAGGCGAGGGCTTGATCGAACACGGTGGGCAGTGGTCGGCTCATCACGGGCTCCGGGTCGCTGGGGTAACGAACACCCCCAGCTTCACCGGTGGCCCCGCCCGGCGGCGACGGTCACGCGTCACGACCCGGAGGGACCAAAGACCCCGCGCCCCGTCACTGAGACCGGGTTCAGGGTCAGCACACGCACGATCGCTCCTTCAGTCCCGTAGGTGGCGCAGGAACGGGTCGGTGGCGGCGGGCCGTTCGAACCGGGCGCGGACGTCGAGCGCCACGCAGCCGTCGGAGCGGACTCGCACCGGGTTGAGGTCCAGCTCGGCCAGCTCGGGGACGAGCTCGGCCAGCCGGCTGACCTTCAGCAGCAGCTCCCGCACCGCGCCCCGGTCGAGCTGCCCGGACGCCCACAGCGCCTTCGACGCGCGCAACCCGTCCAGGAGCAGGTCGGCGTCGGCGCCGGTGAGCGGGGCGAGGCGGGCGGCGCGGTCGGCGATCAGGTCGGTGTCGACGCCGCCGAGGCCGAACACGACCAGCGGCCCGAACACCGGGTCCGAGCGCACCCCGATGAGCACCTCCCGGCCCGGCTCGGCCATCCGCTGCACAGTGACCCCGCGCAGGGCCGAGCCGAAGCGCGACCGCAGGGTGCGGAACGCCTCCATGACGCGGTCGGCTCCGCGCACATCGAGCAGCACGCCGCCACCGGCCGTCTTGTGCAGCAGGCCTTCGGCGTCGGCCTTGAGCACGACCGGCGAGTCCAGGTCGGCGGCCGCGGCGGCCATCGAGTCGTCGGCTTCGACGTAGCGCGTCTCCACCATCGGGAGCTCGGCCAGGCGCAACAGTTGGACGGCGTCGGTGGGTGGGAGCCAGCCTTCGCGTCCCGTGGCGAACGCCCTCAGCGCGTCAAGATCCGCCAGCGGGGCAAGGGCTTCCTCGGTCTCGGGGCGGTTCAGCCACCGCTCGTAGCGGACGAGCCGGGCCAGCACCGCGGCGGCCGCGGCGGGGTCGTCATAGCAGGCGGTCACCCCGCGGCCGGGCACCAGCGGAGCTACGCGGGCGCGCTGCCCGGGGCGGACCGCGAAGACGGTCTTGCACTGGGGTGGCAACACCGCGCCGATCGCGGTGCCGGGGTCGCCGACGGCGGTGGGCACGGTCGCGGCGATCACCGCGTCGACACCCTCGTCGGCCAGCACCGCACGCAGCGCGTCGGCGAAGACCTCCGGTGGGACGGCCGCGGTCGTGTCGACCGGGTTCCGCACCGCCGCTTCGGCCGGGAGCAGCTTCGCGAGCCGGTCGCGGGTGTCGTCGGAGAGCTCGGCCATGACCAGGCCTTCGCGCTCGCAGGCGTCGGCGGCCAGCACCCCGGCCCCACCGGCGTTGCTGACGACGGCCACACGCGGGCCGCCCGGCAGCAGCTGCCACGACAGCCCGGCGATGACGTCGACCAGCTCGGCGACGGTGTCGACGGCGATGACCCCGGCCTGCTCGAACAACGCGTCGCGGGTGACGGCCGGGGTCGCGGCGGCGGCGGTGTGCGAAGCGGCGGCGCGCTGCGCGGTGCCGCCGCTGCCCGACCGGACGGCGAGCACCGGACGCGTCCGGGCCAGTTGCCGCGCCAGCCGGCTGAACTTGCGGGGGTTGCCGAACGATTCGAGATAGAGCACCGCGAGCTCGGTGCGGCGGTCGGCGGTCCACCACATCAGCAGGTCGTTGCCGCTGACGTCGTACTTGTCGCCGGTCGAGACCAGCGTCGACATGCCGAGACCGAGATCGCCGAGGGATTCGGCGAGGGCGATGCCCACACCGCCGGACTGGGTGACGACGCCGATGTTGCCAGGCTTCACGCCGCTGCCCAGGAAAGTCAGGTCGTAGGGGCAGTCCGGATCGGTGGACAGGACGCCGAGGCAGTTCGGGCCCACCAGCCGCATGCCGTACTCGCGCACCGCGGCGTGGACTCGCTCTCCCGCCTCGGTGCCGGTCAACCCGGAGGAGATGACGACGACCGCGCGAACGCCGCGCTTCCCGCATTCTTCGACCGCTTCGGCGGCGGCCGGCGCGGGCAGGCAGACCACGGCGAGTTCAGGGGTACGGCTCAGCGCGGCCACGGAGGGAACACTCGGCACACCGAGGATCTCGGCGGCGTGCGGGTTCACCACCTCGACCTGCCCCGGGAAGCCGGAGGCGACGAGGTTGGCGAGGATCGCGTGCCCCACCGAGCCCGGGCGCCGTCCCGCGCCGATGACGGCGATCGACGACGGCTTGAACAAATGGGTGAGGCTGGCCGCGTCAGCCACCGAATCGCGCTTCAGCACGGCGTCGAGGTAGGCGGCGTCTTCGTCGAGGTTCATCACGACTTCGCGTTCGGGGCCTCCGCTGCCGGCCTCGAACCGCAGGCCGAGATCGGCGAAGACGTGGAGCACCTTGGCGTTCTCGGCGAGCACCTCGGCGACGAACCGTTTCAGACCGGACTTCCTGGCGTGCGAGACGAGGTGTTCCATCAGGAGGGTCGCGACGCCCTGCGTGCGCACGGTCGCGTCCACGACCAAGGCGACTTCGGCGTCGCGGGCGTCCTTCAGGACTTCGTAGTTCGCGACGCCGACCAGCTCGCCGCGGCGGTAGCAGCCCACGGCGTAGTGGCCGGGGCCTGCGTCGGCGGCCATCTCCGCCGCCAGCCTGTCCAATCCGGACGGTCGCGCACCGAAGAACCGGAAGTAGGTGTCCCGCTGGGTCAGCCGGGTGTGCAGGCCGAGCACCTCGGCGGTGTCGGCCGGGCGCAACGGGCGCACGAGCACCACGTCGCCGTCCGCGAGCAGGGCCCGGGAGCCCGCCTCCACGCTCATCGCTTCTCCTCTACCGCATGAGGGCAAAGTTTCGCCTTACTCGCGACGACGGGCGTCGCAAGACAATGAGACCTCGGGCGGGGGGGGGTTCCGCGACGCGGCCGGACTACCCGAACCGCGAGGACCTTCGTCACCACCGGATCCGATCCTGGCCGGCCCGGGAAACGGCGCGCAGACCCGGTGGTGGCGGCCGGCGATGGATCGTTCCCCGCCCGGTGAGCGGTCAGCCGGGCCACTGGCGTTGTCACCGTGCGTCGTCCGAAGCCGCAGCTCCAGTCCGGACTTGACTCCCCCGACGTAGGGACTTGATGGATTGATATACTCATCAATCCAGGAGGTGCCATGCCCGCGAGGTCCCGCACGACCGAACCGCTGTACCGGATCAAGGCCGACCTGTTCAAGTGCCTCGCGCACCCGACCCGGATCCAGGTCCTGGAGGTGCTGGCCGCCGCCGGTGACGAGGGTGCGCCGGTCACCCGGCTGCTCGAGGTGACCGGGTGCGAAGCCTCGCAGCTGTCCCAGCACCTCGGGGTACTGCGCCGCACCGGGGTCGTCACGTCGTCGCGGACCGGCAACGCCGTCGAGTACTGGCTCGCCCAGCCGCTCGTCGCCGAACTCCTCGTCGTGGCGCGCGCGTTCCTGCTGGCCGGCCTGCGTCCCGGCTCGGACCAGCTGCGCGCCGCGCGCGAGCTCCCCCCGCTTCCCGGCGCCAGCCCCCAGGCCGTGCTCGACGCGGTCACGGCACGAGTGTGAGCGTCCTCGCCACGGCCCGGGAGCTGCTCCCCGGCCGGGACGACTACGACCTGCGCGGGCCGGTGCTGCGCGCCGACCTGCTCGCCGGGATCACCGTCGGAGTCGTGGCCCTCCCGCTGGCCTTGGCCTTCGGCGTCAGCTCGGGCGCCGGCCCCGCGGCAGGCCTCGTCACAGCCGTCGTGGCGGGGATCGTGGCGGCGGTCTTCGGCGGCTCACCGGTGCAGGTGTCCGGGCCGACCGGAGCGATGGCCGTCGTCCTGGCCCCGATCGTGGCGGCGCACGGCCCGTCCTCAGTCGCGCTCGTCGCGATCCTCGGCGGGCTGGTCGTGCTCGTCGCGGGAGCCGCGCGGCTGGGCCGGCTGGTCGGCTATCTTCCCTGGCCGGTCGTCGAGGGCTTCACCTTCGGGATCGCCTGCATCATCTTCCTGCAACAGGTCCCCGCGGCCGTCGGCACGACCGCGCCACCGGGGAAGAACCCGCTCCTGGCCGCGGCCAACGCCGTCATCCAGGCCGTGACCGGCGGGAGCACGGCCGTCTGGACCGTCGCGACCGTGACACTGGTCGCGGCGATCATGCTGACGCTGCCCAAGCTGCACCGCGGGATACCGGCATCCCTGCTCGCGGTCGCCGCGGCGACCGTCGCCGCCGAGATCGTCCACGCGCCCCTCCCCCGGATCGGCGGCCTGCCGAGCACTCTGGACCCCGCCCTGCCGTCGTTCACCCTCGGCGCCGTCCGCGATCTCACCGGAGCCGTCGTCGCGGTCGCCGCGCTGGCGGCGATCGAATCCCTGCTCTCCGCCCGCGTGGCCGTGACGATGACCCGCGGCGGGCCACCGGTCGGCCCCACCCGCCCCGACCGCGAACTCGTCGGCCAGGGACTCGCCTCGATCGCCAGCGGCCTCTTCGGCGGCATGCCCGCCACCGGCGCGATCGCCCGCACCGCGGTCAACGTCCGCTCCGGCGCCCGGACCCGGCTGGCCGCCATCACGCACGCCCTGGTGATCCTCGCGGTCATCTACGCCGCCACCGGGCTCGTGTCCCGGATCCCGCTCGCCGCGCTGGCCGGGGTCCTCATGGTCACCAGCCTGCGGATGGTGCCGCTGCCCGCGATCCGCGAAGTCCTCCACGCGAGCCGGTCCAGCGCCGCCACCTTCGCCGTGACCGCGCTCGTGACCGTCGTGGCGGACCTCATCCTCGCCGTGGAGATCGGCCTGCTCGTCGCCGCGTTCTTCGCCCTGCGCCACCTCGCCGGCGCCGCCAACGCCCGGCGCGACCCGCTTCCCGGCCCCACCACCTCCGGAGACGAGCACATCGCGGTGTTCCGGTTCGAAGGCGCCATGTTCTGGGGCGCCTCCGAACGCCTCCTCACCGAAATCGCCGACACCACCCAGGACGTCCTCGTCGTCATCCTGCGCCTGTCCCGCCTGCACATCCTCGACGCGACCGGCGCGAAAGCGCTGGGTGAAGCCATCGAGGAACTCGAGGCACGCGGCGTCACCGTCCTGGTCAAAGGAGTCCAGCACCACCACCGGCACCTGCTGGCCGCCACCGGCGCCCTCGGCATGCTCCGCCACGAGAGCCACGTCTTCACCACCCTCGACGACGCGGTGACCCACGCGCGCTCGCACGTCCACAGTGGACCAACGAGCGCGGCCGCGCCGGCCGGTTGACCTACGGCGCGGTCATCCCACGCGCGCGGTCCATTCCAGCCGCACGCCGCCCTCGGGCCCGTCGGTGAGCGAGAACGAGCCGCCGACGGCTTCGGCGCGCTCGCGGAGGTTGCCGAGGCCGCTCGGCGAGACGTCGGCGGGCAACCCCTTGCCGTCGTCGGCCACCACGACGCGGATCATGTCGTCCTTCATCGCGATCGATACGGACAACGTCGAGGCTTCGGCGTGCCGGACCGCGTTGCTGACCCCTTCGCGCACGACCGCCTCGACGTGCTCAGCCAGCTGGGTTGGCAGGGTGTCGATCGCGCCCGACATGCTGATCGTCGGGTGCAACGGCGCGTCGTCGGTCAGCTCGGCGATCGCGTCGTGCAACCGATGCCGCAACCGCAATCCCGTCTCCCCCGCCGCACCGCCGTGCAGGTCGAAGATCGCCGTGCGGATCTCCTGGACGATCTCGTGCATCTGCTCGATGCTGTCCCCGAGCCGCTTCTGCAGTTCGGGTGACTTGGTCCGTCGCTGGGTGCTCTGCATCGACAGGCCCACCGCGAACAGCCGCTGGATGACGTGGTCGTGCAGGTCACGGGCGATCCGGTCGCGGTCACCGAGCACGTCCAGCTCCCGCGCCGCCCGCTGCTGCGCCGCCAGCTGCAGCGCCAGCGCCGCCTGATCGGCGAAAGAGGCCACCACCGACAGCTGCGCCGACTCGAACGACGCCGCTCCCGGCTCCCGGACGGCGACGAGCACGCCGGTCGTGCGGTCACCCGCGCGCAGCGGCACCACCAGAGCCGGCCCGAAGGCGTAGTCCCCCAGTTCCAGCTCCGGGACGCTCCGCGGCGTCCGGTCCCGGTACACCGCGCCGGGCAGACTGCCTTCGACGTCGATGCGCAGACCCGACAGCTCGGCGGCCCGGACCCCCGCGCAGACGGTCACCGTCAGGTCGTCGACGTCGTCACCCCAGTCCTCGTCGACGTCGAGCCGCCCGGAGTTCGGCAGGGCGAGCATCGTCACGTCCGACCCGGTCAGCTCCAGCGCCCGGCTGGCGATGACGTCGAGCGCCTCCGCCGGGTCGGTGCCGCCAAGCAGCTCGGTCGTCACCTCACTGGTCGCGGCCAGCCACTGCTGCCGCACCCGCGCCTGCTCGTAGAGGTGCGCGTTCTCGATCGCGATCCCGGCCGCGGCCGCCAGGGCCTGCACGACGACCTCGTCGTCGTCGGTGAACTGCTCGCCGTTCTTCTTTTCGGTCAGGTACAGCCGGCCGAAGACCTCGTCGCGCACCCGCACCGGGACCCCGAGGAAGGAGTGCATCGGCGGGTGGTGGGCCGGGAAGCCCACCGACGCCGGATGGGCGGAAATCTCCTCCAGCCGCAGCGGCTTCGCCTCCTCGATGACCACACCCAGCACGCCGTGCCCTTCGGGCAGGTCGCCGATCAGCCTGCGGGTCTCGTCGTCGATCCCGAAGTAGATGAACTCGGACAGGGAGCCGTCCTCGGCGAGCACCCCGAGGGCGCCGTACTTCGCCTCACCGAGCTCGATCGCCGCCTGCACGATGCGCCGCAGCGTGGTGTCCAGCTCCAGCCCGGACGCGACGGCCAGCACCGCGTCGAGCAGGCCGTCCATCTTGTCCCGGGTCCCGATCAGCACCTCGATCCGGTCCTGCAGGTCACGCAGCACCTCGCGCAACCGCAGCCCGGAGAGCGTCCCCGCCATCCGCCTCGGCCTGTCCTCCGAGTGCTGCCCGGGTCCGTCCTCCGACACCGTGTCCACGACCTCCGCACCGTCCGTTCCGACCTCGCCCTGGTGACTTTCTCCCCTTTCGGCGGCCTCGCCACGCGAGGGACCGTCGGAGGAAGCGTTCGGAACCACAGTGTGCCGCCCAACGGTGCCAGAGGGGAAACCATGACACTATCGATCACCTCGATCGGCCTGCTGGACGTCGATCAGGTGAAGTCCGTGATCGGCGCCGCGGTGCTCGCGCCGTCAACGCACAATACGCAGCCGTGGCGGTTCCGCTGCACCCCCGCGGGGATCGAACTGCACGCCGACCCGGACCGCGCCCTGCCCGTGGCCGACGCCGACCGGCGGGAACTGCTGCTCTCCTGCGGGGCCGCGCTGTTCAACCTGCGCACCGCCATCAACGCCTTGGGCGCGCACCCGGCCACCACACTGCTGCCGCGCCGCGACGACCCCACGCTGCTGGCCCTCGTCCGGCCGTTCGCGGCCCGGCGTCCCGACCCCCGGTTGGTTCACCTGGCCGACGCGATCCCTCGCCGTCACACGAACCGGACACCGTTCGGCACGGACGTCGTCCCCGCACCGCTGGTCGCCGAACTGCGGCACGCCGCCGAAGTCGAGCAGGCGTGGCTGCCGCGGCTGGACGCACACCAGCTGGAAGGCCTGCGAGAGCTGGTGCGCAAGAGCCACCAGGTGCAGATTTCCGACCCGGCGTTCGTCGCCGAGTGGCGGTATTGGACCGCCCGCGGCCCAGGCAGCCGGGACGGCGTTCCCGAGTACGCGGCGGGCGCGATGCCCTCGGACGACGGCGGCTGGGTGCTGCGGGACTTCGGTGCCCGGCGGCGCGGCCGAACCGGCTCTTCCGAGCCGCTGGTCGTGGTCATCGGTTCCTTCGACGACACGAAGACCGACCGGATCCGAGCCGGCCAGGCGATGCAGCGCGTCCTGCTGACGGCCACGGCCGCCGGGCTCGACGCGTCGTTCATCTCCCAGCCGGTCGAGGTCCCCGCGGTCCGCAGCGAGCTGCGGGCCCTGCTGGGCGGCGGGCTGTGGCCACAGATCGTGCTGCGCCTCGGCCACGGCGCACCGGTGCCGTGGACCCCACGCCGGTCCCTGGACGACGTCCTGTTGGAGCCGGAGCGGACGAGCGCCTAGTTCCCTTGGTTGCGCAGCTCGGTGGCGAGCACGGCGGCCTGAGTCCGCCGCTCCATCCCCAGCTTGGTGAGCAACCGCGAGACGTAGTTCTTGACCGTCTTCTCGGCCAGGAACATCCGCTCCGAGATCTGCCGGTTGGTCAGTCCCTCACCGATCAGCTCAAGCAGCTTCTTCTCCTGGTCCGAGAGGTCGGCCAGCGGGCCCTTTTTGGTCTGGCTGTCCCGCAGCTTGGCCATCAGCGCCGCGGCCGCGTGCGCGTCGAGCAGCGACTTGCCCGCCCCGACCTCACGCACCGCCGAAACCAGGTCCATGCCCTTGATGTCCTTGATCACGAACCCGCTCGCCCCGGCCATCACCGCATCCAGCATCGCCTGCTCGTCGGTGTAGGACGTCAACATCAGGCACTTGAGTTCGGGCAGCTTCGAGCGCAGCTCACGGGCCAGTTCGATGCCGTTGCCGTCGGGCAGCCGGACGTCCAGCACCGCCACGTCGGGGTTGAGCGCCGGGATCCGGGCCAAGGCCTGCGACACACTGCCGGCCTGGCCGACCACGGTCAGCTCCTCGTCCTCGTCCAGCAGGTCGGCGACGCCACGGCGGACGACCTCGTGGTCGTCGACGAGAAAGACCCGGAGCATCTCCGACCTCCTGCGCAGCGGAAAGTACGACGGAGCTCAGAGTACGACCACGGGGCCCCGATCGGCAGGGTCCCGAGACCGTCCGGGAAGTGACCAAGGACCCTCACGCCGAAGATGCCCCGGGCCCGATGCTTCCGCGGTCGGCGTCGAGTCGCTCCCGGAGCGGGCACCTGGCAGCCGTCCACAACGGACGGACCGCTCCAGCCCTTGGGGCTGCGCGACACGATCGTCGAGGGCGGTCACTTCTTCCGGTCCGGGCGGACGACGAGCACCGGGCACTGGGCGTGCTGGACCAGCGCCTGGCTGGTCGAGCCCAGCAGCATCCCGGTGAAGCCGCCGCGGCCGCGGCTGCCGACGACGACCAGCTGGGCCATCTTGCTCTCTTCGAGCAGAGCGTGCCGTGGCCGGTCGTGGACCAGGAGACGGCGGACCTCGACGTCGGGGTACTTCTCCGACCAGCCGGCCAGCCGCTCGGTCAGCAGCCGCTCCTCGCCCTCTTCCAGCGCTTCGGGCTGGGTGAGGATGCGGACGGTCCCGCGAGTGTCCTCGTAGGTGACGTCGTTCCAGGCGTGCACCGCGACCAGTGGCACACCGCGCAGCGACGCTTCCTCGAACGCGACGGCGATCGCCTGCTCGCTGTTCGGGCTGCCGTCGACACCGGCCACGACCGGCCCGGCTTCGGGGACGGTACCGTCGGAGCGGCCACGGACGACCGCCACCGGGCCGTGCGCGTGGCTCGCGACCGAAGCCGCGGTACCCCCGAGCAGCATGTCGGCGAACCCGCCGGTGCCGCTCCGGCCCACGACGAGCAGCCGCGCGTGCCGGGACTCGTCGATCAGCATCGGCACCGGCGGCTCGTTCGGCAGTTCCGTCGTGACGACCAGATCCTTGTCGATCGACGCGGCCAGGGTGCGGGCGTCGGCGATGGCGCGTTCGCCGTCGGCCTGGACCGCCTCGAACAGCGCGGCCGCGCCCATCCCGGTCATGCCCCCGCCGTAGTAGAGGCCGGTGACCTGCAGGCCGTGCACGATCCGGAGTTCGAGGTGGCGCAGAGAGGCGATCTCCGCCGCCCACGCGACGGCGGCGGTCGAACCCGCCGAGCCGTCCACGCCGACGGTGATCCTCGGGTCGATGGCGCTCATCGGTTCTGCTCCTCGCCCGCGTAGGCGGTGTCGGCGGCGACGACGCCGGGCACGGCCAGTGCCAGCAGCTTGGCGACGTGCCGGTCGGTGTCGTCGTCGAACTGGTCGGCGATGTGGACATAGCCGTCGTGGACGTCGATCTGCCAGCGGCCGCTGCCGCCGTAGATCTCCAGCCGGTGCTTGACGTCCCGGGCGATGTCGGTGTCCTCCCGCGCGAGCATGCGCACGACGTCGCCGCGGGTGACGATGCCGACGACGGCCGAACCGTCGACGATCGGCATCGCCCGGATCCGGGCGTCCACCAGGGCCTGACACAGGTCGGCGACGTCGGTGCCGGCGCTCATGGCGGTAGCCGGACTGGTCATCAGATCCCCGACCGTCTTGCCCGCGACGGCGGCTTCGCGGTGTTCGTGGGCGTGCCGGGGGTCGGCGGGGATCCGGCCGCGGATCAGGTCGGCTTCGGTGACGATGCCGATCAGGCGCTCGTCGTCGTCGACCACGGGAAGCGCGGTGAAGCCGTGCCTGGACAGCAGCTCGGCCGCCTCCTTGGCGGACGTCCACGGCTGCACAGTGATCACCGGCGCGGTCATCAGGTCGCGTGCGCGCATCGGAGGCTCCTTTCGTGTCACCTTCCAACCTAGGAAGGCCAGGCCCGGGGCACCGCTGGCGTCGGTCACCGGTCGCGAGGACTTACGTCCCTTCGGCCGGCTACGTCCACAAAGGACGAACGTTCGTGGCCGTGGCGTCAGCCGGTCCCCGCTCCGCCGGGTGGTCACTCCTGCCAGGCCGGACGACCGCCACCGGGCACGGCGAGTGCGCGATCAGTGCCTGGCTCGTCGAGCCGAGCAACATGCCGGTGAACCCACCACGGCCGCGGCAGCCCACCACGATCAGCTGCGCGTGCTCGCCGCGCTCCAGCAGCGTCCGCACCGGCCGCCCGCGCGCGACGTCGAGCTCGATCGGCAGGTCGGGGTACTTCGTCTGCCAGCCGGCGAACTGGTGGGCGAGCTTGTCCCGTTCGACGCGCTCGATCGCGGCCGGATCCTCCTCCAGCGGGTGCGGCCGCAGCATGCCGTCGGCGAGCACGTCGCTCCAGGTGTGCACCGCGACGAGCCGGGTGCCGCGCAGCCGCGCTTCCTCGCAGGCGAACGCGATCGCGGCGTCGCTGTCGGGCGAGCCGTCGGCGCCGACGAGCACCGGTCCGGTGTCCGGCGGCGGGTCGTGCGGCTTCCGGCCGCGGACGACCACGATCGGGCAGAGTGCGTGCGCGACCACCGCGACGGCGGTCGAGCCGACGAGCAGGCCGGTGAACCCGCCCAGCCCGCGCGAACCCAGCACCACCAGCTCCGCGTGCTGCGACTCCTGGACCAGGGCGGTGACCGGGCTCCATTCCCGGGCCGCCGTGGTGACCTCCAGGCCGGGGTGTTCGGCGAGCACCGCGGTCCGGGCGTCGGTGAGCCACCCTTCGGCTCGTTCGGCCAAACCGGCCCGCACCTGGTCGTGGGTGCCGAAAGCCATCGGCGCGTTCACCGGCGGCAGGGCGTAGATCTGCACCAGCCGCAGCGGACGCCCGCGGCGAAGGGCTTCGGACCCGGCCCACACCGCGGCGCGCACCGCCGAGCTCGAGCCGTCGATCCCGGCGACCACCGCGCCTTCAGGAAAGCCGGACATGACCGTCCTCCTTGTGGATGAGACGGTGGACCCGGGCGAAACGGGTCCGGGCCCGTTCTTCGGCGGCCTGCTCCTTCGGAGTGGTCATGACGTGCTCCTCACGCCTGGGGCCAGGCTGGAACCGATCTCCCGGCCCCAGGCCCGGATCGACGGCCAGTCCCGGTTGTCGCCGTCCGCGACCCGCAGGGCCGCCACGACGGCGCGTTCCGGGAAGTGCAGCGCGTGGCGGTCGAGCTTCCCGCCGAACAGCCGGTGCCCGCGGGCTCCGAGTCGCTGGACCAGGTCCTCGACCGCGACCGGCTCTTCGGCCGGCTTGTCCTGCTCACCGATCGGGCCGCTGGAGAAGAGCCAGACCGGCACGCGGCGGAGTTCGTCCGAAAAGGACTCGGCGAGCTTCCTGGCCGGCTCCAGCCAGTGTCCCATGTAGACGGCGCTACCGAGGATCACGGCGTCGAAGCCCTCGACCGAGTGCACCAGGCCCGCGTCGCGGACCTCGACCTGTGCCCACGCCCCGGCGTCGGTCAGCGCGGAGCCGACCGCGGTGGCAACGTTCTCGGCGATCTCCCTGGTGGCGCCATGCCGGGTGGCCACCGCGACGAGGATCTTCATGTCGTCACCGTCGCTTCTTCCCAGAGTTCGACGCCGACGATGCCGTGGACGGTCTTCGCCAGCGCCGTCACGACCCGGCGTTCGGCCTCGTCGGTGAAGGCGCCGCGGATCGTCACCACGCCGCCCGTGACGGAGATCGTCCAGCGGTCGCGGTGACCGGAGTAGTCGGACAGCAGCGCGTTGAGGTGCGAGGCGATCGAATCGTCCTGGCGCACCAGCGGGCTGAGCATGTCGCGGCGGCTGACGATGCCGACGAGCACACCGTCGTCGACCACCGGGATGCTGCGCAGCCGGTCGCCCAGCATCCGCCGGGCGATCTCGGTGACGTCGGTGTCGAGAGCCACCGTCTCGGCCGGTGTGGTCATCACGGAGCCCACCAGGACGTGTGGCGCCGGGCCCTCTCCGGCGACGCCGCTGCGGAGCGCGTCGGCCTCGGTGAACATGCCGAGCAAGGCATCTTCGGCCCCCACCACCGGCAGGGCCGCGACGCGGTGCTCGGTGAGCAGCACGATGGCTTCGCGGACCGGCGTTCCCGGGCCGACCCGCACGACCGGCCTGGTCATGATGTCGCGTGCCTTCATGGCGGTTCCCTCGTTTCCGTTCAGTGCACGACCGCGACCGGACAGGGCGCGTGCGCGAGCAAGGTATTTCCGGTCGAGCCCAGGACCCCGCCGGCGACCGGGCCGCGGCCGCGGGTGCCCACGACGATCAGCCGGGCTTCGGGAGCGGCGGCCAGCAGGGCGCGGGCCGGGCTACGGGCCCGCAGCGCCTGGGCCGTGATCTCCAGCGCCGGGTACTTGCGGGCCCAGTCCGCGAGGTGCGCTTCCAGCTCCCGCTGCTCGGCGAGGCCGTCACCGGTGTGCCAGGCGTGCACGACCAGCACCCGGGCCCGCATCGCGGTGGCTTCCTCGAGGGCGAACCGCAGGCCCTGTTCGCTCGAGCTCGACGGGTCGAGGCCGACGACGATCGGCCCCGTCCGGGTGGGCCGGTGCTCGGGCACGACGACGACGGGGCAGGAGGCCCCGGCCGCGACCCGCAGGGCGACCGAGCCGATCAGTGCGCCGCGCAAGCCACCGAGGCCGTGCGAGCCGAGGACGACCAGCGCCGCGTCGGCGGACTCCGCGAGCAGCAGGTCGACCGCGAGCCCGAGCCGGACCTGGGTCTCGACCCGCACCCCGGGCGCCTGCTCACGAGCGACCTCCGCGGCGCGGTGAAGGAAGCGGTGGACGTGCTCCAGCAGCAGCTCGGAGTCGTCGTGGGCGCGGGGTCGTCCGTCTTCGAAGACGCAGGCGTGCAGCAGCCGCAGCGTCGTGTCCCGGCGCACCGATTCCGCGGCCGCCCAGCGCATCGCTGCGAGCGCGGTCGGCGAGGCGTCCACCCCGGCGACCACCGGGCGGGTCGTGGTTCCGGTCATCGGTGCCTCCTCCTGCGGGGTCTCGTGGCCAGCATCGCGGGGGGACGTACTCACGGGTCAGAGCACGAAGTCCCTTTCGCCGGGGACCAAATCCGCCTGTTCCGCGACCGCGGGACGCGGACCCTGGTTTCCATGACCGACACCGATCTGCTCATCGACCACTTCCTGCCGCACCCGCACTTCGAGCTGGTGCGCACCGCCGTCGTGGACGCGCCGGTGAAGGAGACCTACGCCGCGGCGCGCGAACTCGACTTCACCGACATCCGCGGCGGGATCGTGTCCGCCGCCGGCTGGGTGCGCACGCTGCCCGAACGGTGGCGCGACCGGCGGCACGGCCCACCGCGGAAACCGACCCGGCTCACCGCCGACGACCTCGACACCGGGTCGGAATGGACCCTGCTCGGCGACCGGCCGGGCAGCGAGTTCGCGCTGGGTGTCGCGGGCAAGTTCTGGAAGCCGGTGATCCCGTGGCGCCGCGTCGAGACCGACGACTTCGCGGGCTTCGAAGAGCCCGGCTACGGGAAGATCGTCATGGCCGTATTGACCCTCCCGTACGGCCCGCACCGCACACTGCTGACGGTGCACACGCGGGTCGCGATGACCGATCCGGAGAGCCGGCTGAAGTTCCGCCGGTACTGGCGGCTCTCGCGGCCGGCCATCGGTTCCGTGCACACCGCCCTCGTGCGAACCATCGCCGCGAACGCCCGGAAGCGGGCGCTCGCGGCCTACGCACGGACCGATCAGGACTGACGCCCGCCCACCGGCCGCTGCGGCTCGTCGTCCGGGACGACGTCCTCTTCGTTCTCCTTGATCGCGTGGTGCTCGGCCGCGTACAGATAGCGGCCCAGCTTCGGCCCACGACGTCCGCGCTCGGCGACGTCACGACGCGCCTCGGCTTCGATGGCGGCCTTTTCCTTGTCGTCCATGACTTCCTTCGGTCGGTTCAGCGCGGCAACAGGGTCGCCGCGTGATCGGGAACGTAGGTCTGCAGCCGCCGGTCGGGCCGGAAGTAGCCGGTCGGCTCGGGGCGCGGCGGCAGCGAAACCGCTGGGCGGGACACCTCGTGGTAGGGCACGCTGGAGAGCAGGTGCGCGATCATGTTCAGCCGCCCGCGCCGCTTCTCCTCGCTTTCCACCACATGCCAGGGAGATTCCGCGGTGTCGGTGTGCACGAACATGTCGTCCTTCGCCCGCGAGTAGTCCTCCCAATGGGTCACGGACCGCAGGTCGACGGGCGAGAGCTTCCAGCGGCGCATCGGATCGTCGATCCGGGCCCGGAACCGCCGTTCCTGCTCGTCGAGGCTGACGGAGAACCAGTACTTGCGCAGCAGGATGCCGTCGTCGACGAGCAGGCGCTCGAAGATCGGGGTTTGCTGCAGGAAGCGGCGGTGCTCCTCGGGGGTGCAGAACCCCATCACGCGCTCGACGCCGGCGCGGTTGTACCAGCTGCGATCGAACAGCACGATCTCGCCCGCCGCGGGCAGGTGCTCGATGTAGCGCTGGAAGTACCACTGCGTGCGCTCGCGCTCGGTCGGGCTCGGCAGCGCCGCGATCCGCACCACGCGCGGGTTCAGGTGCTCGGTGACGCGCTTGATGGTGCTGCCCTTGCCGGCGGCGTCGCGGCCCTCGAACACCACGACCAGGCGGATGCCTTCGTGGCGCACCCACTCCTGGAGCTTGACCAGCTCGGCCTGCAGCCGCAGCAGCTCCCGCTCGTAGACCGCGCGCGGGATCCGCGACTTCTTCCTGTCCGCCATGCTTCGACGGTACGAAGCGGACACCCGCGCGGGCTGCGGCCGGACGTCGGCGCCACGAAGGTCTTTGGTCCCTCCGAGCTGCCCGATTGGCCCGATTGGCCCGGTTTCAGGAGAAGGACATGATCATCAGTGGCGGGTTCAACGTCTATTCCGCCGAGGTCGAACAGGCGTTGATGAGCCATCCCGCGGTCCGGGACTGCGCCGTCGT